>JBKBIC010000289.1:0-5367 GCA_046299435.1 Saprospiraceae bacterium | reverse complement strand
GGACAAGAATCAGCTCCAGACATCGCTTTTCCCGCTCCTCATCCTCCTCGTTTTTGGTAAAATCGAACATTGGATGACCCTTCCACCAGAAGTCGCCTCGGTCACGACCAGACTTGAATTTCCATTTTCTGCCGAACAAGTTTTTGACGAAGTAAAAGCAATGGACACGCTTGATGCCGAAAAACCGCTGCTGCTTCAAGTCGGCTTGCCAACACCTTATAAATGTGTGTTGGAAGCCGATTCGGTCGGGGCAAAGCGAATTTGCGTCTTCCCTGACGGGCGCATAGTATCTCAACTGACTGAATTCGACAGGCCCAACAGCTTCAAAATGAACGTGTTAGAATACTCTTTGACGGGGCTGCGATGGTTTCGGTTTGAATCCGCCAGCTATGCATTGACCCAAAAAGGCGACACGACCCAACTTTCCCGAACCACGAGTTATAGTTCTACCTTGAAGCCACGCCTATATTGGCAACCGCTTGAAATTTGGGCAATCGAGCAAGAACATCGGTTCGTGCTCGAAAGTGTAAAAAAGAATTTGATGAAACAAAAAACCACACGGCCAGCCCACAATTGAACCAAATCACCCATGCAAAAAATAAAAATCACCGCCGTCAGCTACCTGAACACCAAGCCGTTCATCTACGGCATTTACCGCAGCGAACTGGCCGAACACATTGATTTACAGTTGGATATCCCGTCCGAGTGCGCCCGAAAACTGGCCGCCGGGGAAGTTGACCTCGCGCTCGCGCCGGTGGCCGTGCTGCCTGAAGTGCCGCAGCCGCGCATCGTCTCGGATTTTTGCATCGGAGCAGTGGGGCCGGTGCGGACGGTGAGCCTGTTTTCCGATGTGCCTTTACCCAAAATTCGCCGCGTTTTCCTCGATTTTCATTCAAAAACCAGTGTGACTTTGGTGCAAGTGCTCTGCCGCGAGCACTGGAAAATCAGTCCAGAATTCGTGCCCGCGCCGACTGATTTCATCGAGCGCATCGGCGGCGAAACGGCGGCGGTCATCATCGGCGACCGCACCATCGGGCTGGGCGAGCGATTCAGGTACAACTATGATTTGGCAGAAGCATGGCTGGCTTGGACAGGGCTGCCCTTCGTGTTCGCGGCGTGGGCCAGCAACCGCCCGCTGCCGGAGGAATTTTTGGAAAAATTCAATGCCGCCCTGCTCGCAGGCATCGAGCGTGTGCCCGAACTGGTGCAAGTGCTGCCCACCATGCCCGGCTTCGACGTGGCCGATTATTTCAAAAACTGCATCAGCTATGAATTGGACGACGCAAAATGGGCGGGCATGAACTTGTTTTTGGAAAAAATCGCCCCGACAAGCACGACCAGATTGGTGCGGCAACAAAGTTTTATGACTGTTTGACGGGCAATTGTGCGGGCCGCGACACTTCCAGCGGCTTCCGGCTTTCGTCAAAACCAAACACGCCGAATGCCCGTTTTGCAGGTAAATTCAATCCATCCAAGACAATGAAAGCACTCTTTTTGCTGGCAGCGTTCATCACTTTGACCGCCGCCCAATGCCCAAACGAACCCACAACTTCCAACCAAAAAGAAGCAAACATGACCAACGCTGCTATCCAAAACGACTCCGTCCCGCAAGCCCAAACCACTGGAAATCAAGAAGTTGCCACGCTCGGCGGCGGCTGTTTCTGGTGCGTGGAGGCCATTTACCAAGACCTGAAAGGCGTATCAAAAGTGGAGAGCGGCTACGCGGGCGGCTCCGGCGCGAACCCGACTTACCGCGAAGTTTGCACCGGGCTGACGGGCCACGCCGAGGTGGTGCAAGTGACCTTCGACCCGGCGGTGATTTCGTTCCGCGACATCTGCGACATCTTCTTCACGACGCACGACCCGACCACGCTCAACCGGCAGGGGGCGGACGTGGGCACACAGTATCGCTCGGTGATTTTTTACCATTCGCCGGAACAAAAAGCCGCCGCCGAAGCCGCTAAAACCGCCGCCGCCGAAATCTGGGACGACCCCATCGTGACCGAAATCAGCCCTGCCGCACCGTTTTACAAAGCAGAGAATTACCACCAAAACTATTTCAAGGACAATACCTACCAGCCTTATTGTCAGGCGATTATCGCGCCGAAAGTCAAAAAGTTCCGGCAGAAATATGCGGAGAAACTCAAGCAGTGAAGAGTTGAGTTGAAAAGAGGAAGGGCTGAATAAGGTTGAAAAGAGGAAGGGTTGAAAAGTTGAATTTTATGCCGGATTCAACTTTTCAACCCTTCCTCTTTTCAACCCTTCCTCTTTTCAACTTTTCCTACTCCATATCGGCAAAAAACTTCCGCAGGTCGGTCGCCTCTTTTGCTTTCATGCGCCCGGAGAGGATGAGCCGGATTTCGCGGCGGCGAGCGGCACTTTCGTACAGGTTTTGCTCCTCATTGGAGAGTGGAATGACGGGCGGCACCGGCACGGGCGTTTTGCGGCTGTCGTCCAATGCCACGAACGTGAAATAGGCATGGTTGCAGCGGCGCGGGTTCTGGCCTTTCACATCATTGGCGAACACCTCCACATAAACCTCTACCGAAGTATTGAACGCCCGCGTGACAGAGGCTTCGAGTGTGATGACATCGCCCAAGCGAATCGGCTGCTGGAACGAGATGTGGTCAACCGCTGCCGTCACGACATAAGCCTCGCAGTGTTTGCCGGCGCAGACGGCGCACACGATGTCCATCCAGCGCATGAGGTAGCCACCCATGAGATTGCCCATCGGGTTGGTGTCGTTGGGCATGATGAGTTCGGTCATCACCGTGCGGCTGTCGCCGACTTTTTTGGGGTTGAGGTTGCGTGTCTGGTTCGACATATTTTTTCTAAGTTGTTGATTGTCAGACAAAACAAGACCGATAAAGTTCGCGGGCGAACTTTATCGGTCTTTAATTTTTATAGTATAAGGGTTCAAATTTCACGCCCGCTCGGCCACGAATTTGCTCCTCAAAACCCACTCATACGAGCCAAAAAGAATGGCCGAAAACACGAGGTCACCCAAAACGGTGTTACCCAAAAACGGCAGGCCAGCGACGTAACAAGTCATCAGCCCGGCGAAGTTTTTGGGATAAAGCATATAGCCACCCTCCCAGACGGAAAAATTCGTCACCAAAAAGAACACGGCCGAAGCCATCAGCGAGGCTATCACAACGCGGGCCGGGCTGACTTTGCCGCGCAACATGACGTAGCCGACCAGCATCACCAACGCGAACGCCGCATAAATCCACCACGAAGTGACGAATGTGAAACCGTCGTATAACTGACTGTAAATCACGTTGTTAAGGATGAGGTCGCTCAAAAAAAGCGCGGCAAACGGCACGGCAAGCATCATCCAGTTGCGGTTGAAATGAGCCGCCGCGAACAGACCCATTGCACCGATGGGCGTGAAATTGTCGGGGTGCGGAAACAAGCGCGAAAGTGCGGCAATGAAAATCAGGGCAATAGCCAAGCGCATCTTCATTTTTCGGAAAAATTTGATTATCAATGGTTTGTGCGCCAATCGAGCGGCGCGGCGGGCAAAAGTACGAAGCCTGTCCGCACATTCCTCTCCGAAAGGAGTCCTTTGGACATTCCTCATTTCTCATCCCTATTTATAGGCTTCGAGGCCGTACTGCTGAATCACGTCTTCGGGCGGGCCGTCCCATTGGTTGGGCGTGTTGCCCATATACCCGATGTCGGCGATGCCCATTTGGCTCGACCAAAAACCGGAGGCCGTCAGGTTGCGCATCAGGCTGAAAAACGCGATGCCCTGCGTCATGCCCGGTTTTTTGCGCTCCGGGTAGGCGATATCGTCCACGATTTCGAGTTGTTGGGCTTTGGTCAATTTGACGAAATGCTCGCGCTCAAAACGCTTAATCGCCTGTAAATCAAGCCATTTGAGGCCGCCACGAAGGGGGATTTGAAAATCCGGCTGGTCTTTCGCCATGAACTCGATGAAGGCCGGCACGCCCGCGTCGGTCGCCGAGCCGGATTTTTCGTCCGCCGGGATGATGATGTCCACGAGCACGGAGATGGTTTTCATCTCGTGTTTGGTGAAAAACTGCTCCGCGAAAAGCTTGGCATCGCGGGCGATTTCGGTTTCCGTGCGGCCAAACTGCTCGAACGGCGGGTCTTTTTTCTCGCCGTCGGGCAAGAGAAAGTCGGCGAATTCGGCGGCTTGAACCTGCGGGTGCAGCCCCGCCAAGCCGAGCGAGGTGAGGCCGATGGATTTGAGTGCGTCGCGGCGTTTCATGCGGATTCAGTGGATAAATGTTGGAAAAACGGGCTTTTCAGGGAAAATGGGCGCGGATTCGAGCATGACCACCAGAAATCCGCGCCCATTTTCAAGCTCACATTTTGACGAAACGGGTCGTCCAAGCCGCGCCGTCTTTTTCAAAACGGACGAAGTACACGCCGCTCGCAAACGGCTGCACGTCAATCAGTTCTTCCAAATCCGGTTCGGTCAGCGTCCGCAAGACGGCCCCGGTGGGCGCAAAGATTTGCACTTGGTCGAAGGCCGTCGTCGTGCGGAGGCGCAGCGTGGTGGCTGCCGGGTTGGGCGAAAGCTGCACTTCGTGGCTGAAATCAGCCTCGTCGGTGGCAATGATTTCGTCCACGTCGGCATTGTACCGCACCACAAGCTGGTAGCCGGAAGTGTACGGCGAAGATGCATCGAACTGCCCGCCGAGGCCCGTCAAATTGAACGGGTTCAACGGCGCAGCGCGGTCGTGGGTTTCTGTATCGGAATCCACAAAAATCGTGATGGTATCCGTTGGGTGAGCGGGCGAGACAGCGCGTGCCGTGAAGAAAGTGCCCACGCCTGTTTTCCACTCCGTCGGGTCAACGAGTTGCAGGTCAAACAGCTTAATCAACTGAGATTCAGTGGATTCGTCCAGTTTTGTCACCGTCCTGGGCACGACGAGCGCGTTGTTCGACGAGACTTTGATGACCGTATCGGGGTTGATTTGCGTCAGTCCGTTGAACTGCGAGATGCGCCCCCGGATGGTCACGCCGTCGCCTTCTTTGACCGTCGAATAGCCCGCTGCGCCGAGGTCGCGGAAAACGTGCAAGCCGTTGTTTTGACCGTCAATGATGGTGAAGCGCAGGCCCTGCGGGTGCAGGTTCACGCCGTACACGATGCCCTCGACTTCGCAGAAAACGCCGAGCGAATCGGCCACGCCGCTGGCATTTTCGCCCGACACTTGCGGCAGCGTGTATTTCGGGTAGCATTTCACCGCAATGCTCACTTTCATGTTGCGCGGCTGCTCGGCCTCGACTTCTTCGAGAAACAGCGGCGGCAGAGTGAGCGTGCGCAGCCGCAAAGGCCGCGCGTTTTTTTGCAATTCCGTGCGGCAATAGTCGAGGTGTTCGGCGAAGGCGGAG
>JBKBIC010000288.1:0-5405 GCA_046299435.1 Saprospiraceae bacterium | reverse complement strand
CGGCCAAAACACCACGCCGCTGGACAGCATCGCGGAGGTGGCCGCCCTATGTGCCAAGCACAATTTGCAGTGCTGCGTCCATGCCATCGGCGACCGGGGCAACCGCGAGATGCTGAACCTTTTTGAAAAAACGCTCCCCCCTCCGGGGGGGCAAGTGGGGGGCTTTCGCTGGCGCATCGAACACGCGCAACACATTGACCCACAGGATATTCCGCGTTTCGGCAAGCTCGGCGTGGTGGCTTCCATGCAGGCCATCCACTGCACGAGCGATGCGCCTTTTGTCGTCAAACGCCTCGGCACGGAACGGGCGCGGACGGGGGCGTATGCTTGGCGCAGCCTGCTCGATTCAGGCGCGCACCTGACGAACGGCACCGACGCGCCGGTGGAAGATTGCGACCCGCTGGCCTGCATCTATGCCTCCGTGACCCGCAAACGCGCCGACACAGGGCTGGAATTTTTCCCCGAACAGGCCATGACCCGTGAGGAGAGCCTGCTTTCGTACACCATTTGGAATGCGTGGGCGGCTTTCGAGGAGGCCGAAAAAGGCTCGCTCGCGCCGGGCAAACTGGCCGATTTCACGGTCTTGGACAAAAACCTGCTGACCTGCCCGCCAGCCGAAATCTTGCAGGCCAAAGTGCTGAAAACCATCGTCGGCGGCGCGGTGAAATTTGAACTGTAAGCCTCACCAAAAACTTTATGCACAGATTTTTTTCCCTCCTTTTGCTTGCGCTGCCCTTGTTTGCAGCAGCCCAACAAATCGTCAAACCCCTGCCGCGCAAAGGCAAACTCAACCTGCTCGTGCATCCGGCGGATGTGCTGGTGTGCGAGGGGATGCCCGTCTCGTTCCGGGCGTTCGCGGCCTGCCCCGCGCCCGAAGTGCCTGAATATCAATGGCAAAGCAGCGCGGACGCGCTCCATTGGGACGACATCGCGGGCGAGACCCGCGCCGAATTCCAGCTCGGCCTCGCCAAACGGGCGCACAACGCCAGCCAATTCCGGGTGCGCGTGAGCGGGGCGGGCGACACGATTTTTTCATTCCCGGCGCAGGTACTGGTCGAGTCGCGGCTGAATTTCACGCAAAAATTGGAACGCCAGACCGTCAGCGAGGGCGCAACGGTCACGTTCGAGGCCGAGGCCGAGACCGATTCGGGCAACGGCGTGGCCTCCTACCAATGGCAGGTAAGTCCTTATGCGTCAGGCGTTTGGATGCCGCTGGCGGGCGAAATCCGTCCCGTGCTGCGCCTCGAAAACGTGACCGCCGCGCAAAACGGCAACTCCTATCGGCTCTTGGCCCGGACGTTCAATGGCTGTGATTCGGTCGCGTCCGCGCCCGCGTTTTTGGTCGTGGCCGGCAAGCCTGTGGTTTCAATTACACCGCTGTCGCGCTCGCTCTGCGGCGGCGGGCAGGCGACGTTTGCGGTGCAAATTCAGGGCGGCAACGGCAAAGAATTTTGCCAATGGCAAGTGAAGCGCGGCGCGGCGGGCGTGTTTGAAAATTTGCCCGCTGACACGGCTTTCTCTCTGAAAATCAATGAGATAACGACGCAAATGAACGGCTGGCAATACCGGGCAGTGGTCAAATTGACCGACGGCTCGGCCATCGAGACGCAGGCGGCGAGCCTGACGGTGCATGGCTCGGTGGCGTTTTCGCGGCAGCCCGCGCCCGTCGCCGTGTGCATGAACGAGGGCGTGACATTCGAGGTGGCGGCCTCGTTCGAGGGCAAAACGCCCAGTTACCAATGGCAATTCAGCACGGACGGCGGCAGTTCGTGGCAAAATATGCCCGATGCCCGCTCGCCAAAACTTGACCTGCTGTACGCCAGCGCGGAGATGCACGGGCGGATGTTCCGCGCCGAGGCCACTTCGGGCGAGTGCGGCTCGGTGTTTTCGCAAGCAGCCGGGTTGACGGTTTTCACGGGCGTGAAATTCACGCGCCAACCCCGCGACGTGGCGGTGGCCGCGCTCGGCGACGCAGCGATTTTCGAGGCCGATTTCGAGGCACAGCCGGGCGGCGATTATTCCACGACTTGGGAATGGAGCGCGACGGGCGGCGCGACGTGGCAGTTCATGCCCGGCGGCAAAGGCGGCACACTGACGCTCCCGCGCACGACCGCCGACATGGGCGAATACCTCTACCGAATGAAAGTGCTGGACAAACGCTGCGGGCGCATCTCGTACTCGGAGGCGGCGCGGGTGCTGCTGCCGTGAGCGACCCCCAAAAACATAGGCCGCCCCGGAAATCCCGGAGCGGCCATGTTTTTCGTAGTCTCGCTTATTTGTTGGTTGTCAGCAAGTTATAGGTCAACGTTGCACTTGGAAGCGGGCGGTTTGGGTGCCGCTTTCGCCCACGAGTTGCAGGTGGTACAGGCCAACGGGCAGTTCGCCGACGGGCAGTTTTTCGCGGAACTCGCCGGACGAAACCGTGCCGAAGTCGCCCTCCACAATCATTTTCCCGTTCAAATCAAACACACGGTAGCGCAGCGCGGTCGCTTTGTCCAAGTTGAAACCGATTTGCAGTTCGTCGCTGGTCGGGTTGGGCCAGAGGGCCAAACCTTTCAGGTTCTGGCTCAGTTCGCCTGTGCTGGTGGTCACTTGCAGCGGGTACACCAGCCCTGCGGAGCGGGCGGCAAAAAGGCCAAAACCCGGCACGCCATTCAGGAAACCGCTGGCAAACACCGTGAGCGCACCGCCATTCACCGGGATGCCGAGCGGGTCTTGCGCGTTGAGGATATACGCGGCCAGCACGGTGGAGTTATCGTTGGCAGGCGTGAGGTACAGGGTGTACGTCCCGGCAGGCACGAAAACGTAGTCGGAATATTCGCCGAACGAGATGTTGTCGAAAAGCACGGTGCCGTTGGGCAAAATCACGTCCACTTCGGGCGCGTCGGTCACGCCGTGGAAAACTTGGATGGCCACGTTGTTGGCGTTGTTGGCCGTTTCGCGGGCATTTTCTTTGACAAAAAGGTTGAACGCCGTGGCACCAGAGTTGCCGACCACGCCAGCCGCCGTCACCACATACGAGGAGCTGAGCGAATTCACTTCGTCCAAGTTGAGCGTCGTGTTGAAAATCGCGTCGTTGACCGAGCTGCTCGGCGCGGGCGCGACGGAGATGCGCAAATCGCGCTCCGCCGGGAGGGAAAGGAAGCCGGCTGCGGTGCGGAATGCGAAGTTCGTGATGGTGCGCTGGCCGTTGATGTAAATATCCACCGTCGGGCTGGGCGAGTTGTGGATGATTTGCACGCTTGCCATCGGCGTGGCGGGCAGTTCGATGACCGTGCCGTTGGGCAGCGCGGCGAACAGGCCAAAATCAGGGTTGCCTGTCGTGTAAAGCCCACTTGCAAACACCGTCGCGGCACCACCTGCCAAGCCAGAGAGGTCTGCGCGGAAAATCGGGTCGAACGTCGAAGCAGCATTGGCTTGGCGCACTTGCAAATCGTACAAATCAGCCGGGAGGCTCAGGTAATCGGTGAACTGGCCGAAAGCGAGGTCTTCCACCAAATTGGCAGCCACAAATAGCGCGTCCACATCCACGACCGGGGCATCGGGCGAGCCGTGGAAAACGGCCACGTCCACGTTGCCAGCGGTGCCGGAAGCTTCGCGGGCGGCGGCATTGACGAACAAATTGAAACCGGGTGTACCGCCGACGAGGCCAGCGGCCATGACGACGAATTTGCCGCCAGCGGTGAAGTTCACGGGGAAATTGGCGATTGCATCCGCAGCGGATTGGCTGTTCGGAAGAGCCACGCCCACGTTGAGGTCGCGGTCGGCGGGCACGTCAATGAACGGTGTGGCCTTGCGGAAAGCGAAGTCGTTGAGCAACAGCGAGTTGCCAGCGTAAATGTCAACCGTTGGGCTGGGGGCGTTGTGGATGATTTGCACACGGGCCGTCGGCGTGAGGGGCAGGGCCACGACCGTGCCGTTCGGCAGGGCCGCGAAGAGGCCGAAGCCGGGCGTGCCGCCGAGCAAACCGGAAGCAAACACCGTCGCGGCACCGCCCGCCAAACCGCTCAGGTCGGCGCGGAAAGATGCCACCACGTTCGGGTCGCCCGTTGCACGGACGGCGAGGTCGTATTTGCCAGCCGGGAGGCTCAAATAGCCGGTGTATTCGCCGAAAGCGAGATTTTTCACCACGTCATTTGCCACGAAAGTTGCGTCCACGTCCACCGCCGGGGCATCGGGCGAGCCGTGAAAAACGGCTACGTCCACGTTGGCCGGGTCGGTTGCGGCCTCGCGGGCAGCAGCGTTGACGAACAAATTGAAACCGGGTGTGCCGCCAACCAAGCCAGCAGCCGTCACCACATAGCGTTCGCCCGCGACAAAGCGCACGGGGAAATTGGCGATTGCGTCGTTGGCGGATTGGCTGTTCGGGAGTGCCACGCCCACGTTAAAGTTGCGGTCGGCGGGCACATTGATGAACGGCGTGGCCGTGCGGAAAGCGAAGTCGTTGAGCAACAGCGCGTTGCCGGCATAAATGTCAACCGTTGGGTCGGGGGCGTTGTGGATGATTTGCACACGAGCCGTCGGGGTGGTTGGCAGGGCAATCACCGTGCCGTCGGGCAGGGCCGCGAACAGGCCGAAGCCGGGCGCGCCAGCCAAAAGACCACTTGCAAAAACCGTCGCAGCACCGCCTGCCAGACCGGAAATGTCAGCGCGGAACGAAGCGACCACGTTCGGGTCGCCAGCGGCACGGATGGCGAGGTCGTACAAGTCAGCGGGCAAGCCGAGGTAGTCGGTGAATTGGCCGAAGGCGAGGTTCGAGACGACGTTGTTTGCCACGAAAGCCGCGTCCACATCCACCGCCGGAGCATCGGGCGAGCCGTGAAAAACGGCCACGTCCACATTGCCAGCGTCGGTTGCGGCCTCGCGGGCATTTTCGTTGATGAACAAGTTGAAGCCCGGCGCGCCAGCCAGCACACCTGCGGCAATCGCCACATAGGTTTTGCCGGAGGCGAAAGTTGCGGGCAGGACTGCCAGCGCGTCGCTGGCCGATTGGCTGTTGGCCGGAGCCACGCCGAGGCCAATGCTGCGGTCGGCAGGCACGTCAATGAACGGCGTGGCCGTGCGGAAGTCGAAGTCATTGATTAACAGTGTGTTGCCAGCGTACACATCCACCGCAGGCGCGAGGGCGTTGTGGATGATTTGCACACGGGTGGTCGGCGTGGTGGGCAATTCGGCGACGGTTCCGTCGGGCAGGGCCAAGAACAAGCCGAAGCCCGGTGTGCCGCCAGCCAAACCCGATGCGAAAATGGTGCCCGCACCGCCAGCCAAGCCGCTCGCGTCGGCACGGTACGAACCGACGATGGCACCCAGACCGGAGAGTTTCACGACGAGGTCGTATTTGCCAGCCGGGAGGCTGAGGTAGTTGGTGAATTGGCCGAATTCAAGGCCGGTAATCACATTGTCGG
>JBKBIC010000287.1:0-5407 GCA_046299435.1 Saprospiraceae bacterium | reverse complement strand
ACTCCGACTCATCCGACTTCCCGGCTTCCAATCATGCAAAGCGGCAAGGTCTCTCGCAGACCTTGCCGCTTGCTTTTTCCCAAAACACCCGTCAAAAACGCAGGCCAGCAGTGTAGTTTTGCCGCCGCTCCGCGAATGCCCACGTCCTCACCGTCTCACCTTTCTCACCGTCTCACCTTTCTCACCGTCTCACACCCTCACCGTCTCACACCCTCACCGTCTCACATGAAAAACATAGCCATCTTGACCGGCGGAGACACCGACGAAAAGGTCATCTCTTACAAAAGCGCGGCGGTCGTCCGCAAACACCTGCCTGCCGACCGCTATCGTGCCTATCTCATTGATATTCAGGGCAGTAAATGGACGGATTTGGACACAGGCACGCCGATTGACAAAAACGATTTTTCGCTGACCATCGGCGGCGAAAAAGTCCGGTTCGATTGTGCCTTTGCCGCGCTGCACGGCAGCCCGCTGGAAGACGGCAAAATGCAGGGCTACCTCGAAATGCTCAGAATCCCGTACACCTGCTGCGACGGCTTCGTCAGTGCCCTGACGATGAACAAGCACAACACCAAAGCATTAGTCGGGCCGCTCGGCATTCCGATGGCCAAATCCGTGCTGCTTCGGCACGGCCAACAGCCAGATGCCGACGCGCTGTTGGCGATGGGCCTGCCGCTGTTCGTCAAGCCCAACACGCTCGGTTCCAGTTTCGGCGTGACGAAGGTGAAAACCCCCGACGCGCTGCTGCCTGCCATCGAGGAAGCGTGGACTTTTGACCCGGAAGTAGTCGTGGAAAGTTTCCTGCCGGGCCGCGAATTCTCGAACGGGGCCATGCGGCACAACGGCGAAATCATCGTGTTCCCCGTGACCGAAATCATCCCCGAAACCGAGTTTTTCGATTTCGCGGCCAAATACGAAGGCAAATCCAAAGAGGTCACGCCCGCCGAAATCTCGCCCGAACTGACCGCCCAGTGCCAAGCCCGCAGCCGTTTTTTGTACGAGGCTTTACACTGCCGGGGTGCGGTGCGTTTTGACTACATCCTCGTCGGCGAAGTGTTTCATTTCCTCGAAGCCAACACGATTCCGGGTATCTCGGAGGCCAGCATCCTGCCGCAGCAAGCCGTCGCGCACGGCTGGGATTTGGCGACGCTTTTTTCCAATATGATTGAAGCGGCGATGTAAATAAAAAGGCGCATCGCATTGATTATCAATGCGATGCGCCTTCTTTATTGCCCTTGTTTTCTCACCTGAACCGCTCGTCGTTCAGGAATTCCTCGTCCGTCAGGGCATTGAGGAAAGCCAGCAATTTTGTTTTTTCATCGTCGGTCAACGGGATGCCGAGCGAGCCGTTTTGCCGCAGCAGCGGGTCGAGTGTCGGGCCGTCTTTGACGTTTTTGGCGTAGTGATCGAGCACGGCTTCGAGGGTGGCGATGCGCCCGTTGTGCATGTACGGCGCGGACTTCGCCACGTTGCGGAGGCTCGGCACTTTGAATTTGTACTTGTCGTCGGGGTTCAGGGTGATGAGTTCGCGCCCGAAGTCAATGCCGCTCGGAAAACCGTTGTTTCGGAACGAAAAATCTGTGAGCAGCGGCTCGGTGTGGCAGCTGGCGCATTTGGCGCGGAAGATTTCCAGCCCGGCTTTTTCGGTGTCGGTGAGCGCGGCAGCATCACCCGTGAGGTGGCGGTCGTAGGGCGAGTTATCGGAGACCATCAGCAGCATGAACTGCGAAAGCGACTTCAAAAAACGCTCCGTCGTCACCGCCGTGTCGCCGTAGGCTTTGGCAAAAACGGCGGGGTATTCGGCGTGGCGGCGCAGTTTTTCCAGCACGTTCGGCAGTTTTTCGCCCATTTCGACCGGGTTCTCAATCGGCGAGATGGCAAACAAATCGAGGTCATGTACGCCACCATCCCAGAAAAAGTGCGGCTGCCACGCGAGGTTGAACAGCGCGGGCGAGTTGCGCGTCCCGAATTGGTCATGGATGCCGTGGCTCAACGGATGCTCCGGGTGCGCGAACGCAGCGGCCTGCTGGTGGCAGTCGCCACACGAAATGGAGCCGTCGAGCGAGAGAATCGGGTCGAAAAACAGCCGTCGGCCCAGCGCGAAAACCTCCGGGTTCACGGGGTTGCGGGCGGGCAAATCGTACACCGGCTCCGGGAAATGCGCGGGCTTACGGAACTCGATGGGCGTTTGCGGCTCGGTTGGCTGGTCTTTTTTGCAAGCCCCGAAACCAAGTGCCAAAAGCAGGAAAATGGGAATCCGATTCATGTGCAAAAAATTGATTTTCAGGAAATTGGAAACCAAGGTGGGCGGGCCGCCGACGGCGGTCCCGCCCAAAAACTCATTGGTGGATGTGGTCAATTTTGAACACGTCGGCGAAGTTCTTGGAAATCTCGACGCTGTACGGCGCGAACATCACGATGGGATTTTCGGCAATTTTCACGGCGGTGGTGCCGCCGAAAATCTTGGACACATCGGTGAACAGGTGCAAGTGCGGGTCGCCGTCCTTGCGGACTTTGATGACCGAATCGTGGTCGTGGCCGCTGCCGGTTTCGTGCGGCAGTTCGAGTTCGAGGGTGCGGATGTTGTTGATGGTCTTGCTCGTCATGCCGCCGAAGCCGCCGATGTGGTACCACCAGAAGTTGCCGTTGAGCGTCGAATCGAACGGCGCGGACGGCGACTCGCCCTCGATTTTGAAGAAAATGTAGCCTGAGTTCCAAGACCAGTACATCCCGGCAGCGTCGCCGCCCACGTCCAGCGCGCCCGTGCGCTGGCTCACGTCCATCGTGTTGCGGAGGCTGTCCACGCCCACCGTGAACTCCACGTGGTCGTAGTTGCCAGCGGGTATGTTGCTGATTTTCAGCAAGTTGCTGCCCGCTTTGTCTTCTTTGATGAGGAAGTAGCTGTCGTTTTGCGGCACGACGTACTCTGTGCCGTCCTCGTTGTGCAGCACGATGTTGGAGATGAAATACTGCAACTTGGAGATTTTGACTTTTTCGCCGTGCGCGGTGGTGTATTCGGTGCCGAGCGCGAAATCGTCGTCGCCGAAACGGCTGTCGAATTCCAATTCGAGTGTGCCGAGGTCGCCATCGGCCCAGTCTTTTTCGTCGTCGTGTTTGTGGCAGGAAACGACAGCCAACGAGAGGGCTGCACCAAAAAGCAATGCGAATTTTTTCATGTGTGGTGAAAATTTTAAGCGGTGATGAAAAAGTAGTTTCAGTTTCTAAAAGATTGATTGTCAGATTTTTGGAGTTGAACAGGATGCTAAAAAAGGTATGCCGCGCTCAGCGAAAAACGTGGCCCGGCCTCGACTGCGCCTTCGGCCAAATCGTGCGCCAGCGGCCATTGCAGCTGCGCCCCAACGGACATCTGTCGCACAAAAAGCTCCGCGCCCGCGACGGCGTTGAACAAATGGCCGCCTGTTTCGGACTGTCGGCGGCCTTCTTTTCTATCAATTTGGCTAATCTCGGCATAGCCGCCGAGCATGGGCATCAGGTACGACCGTTGGGAAAGGTTGACGACCGCGAACCCGAAAACTTGCCCGTTCAGGCGGTGGCCAAAGCGGTAGCCGTCAGGGTTGGGCGTGTTGATTTTCACTCCGCTTTCGGCGTGCAGGCCCCAGCGCGGATGCCGCAATGTGTAGCCCAACGAGGCCAAAAAATCCACGCTGCCCGTGCCAAGCTGGAAGTTGGGCAGGGCCTCGCCGTGCGAGCCGTTGGCCTCGCGGAAGTGCCCGGTGGGCAACTTCGCGCCGCCGCCGAGCAGGAGCAGATGGCGCACGGGCGCGCCCGCTGCGTTGCTGCTGCGGCGCGTCCAGAGCGAGAAATTGGCCAACACCGCCGCGTCGCCGAAGCCGCTTTGACGCTGGGTTTGCTCGTCGGTTTCGCGGTAGTTGAAATTCACGGGCACGAAGGCCGTGATTTGCCAGCGGCGGGCGGGGTAGTAGCGGGCCGTGAGTTCGAGCGAGCGGAAAAAATCCCGCGAGGAACCGCCGTCGTGCAGGCTGCTCGACCGGAAATGGGCTTCGCGCCAGCGCAGGCCGACGAGGTTTTGGTGCATTTGGGGCATCAGTCCGAAGTAACTGGTGCCTACGCCGCAGCCGCAGATGTCGCAGGCCGACGTACACACTGGCAGGGTAGCGACCAAAATGGCCGCCAGCCAGAGGTGGATTCTGGACATAAGTCGTTCGTTTTCACCTGCTTGTGTGCTCGTGCGAGCGCACGGCAGGTTGGTTCGGAAATTCAAAAAAGGAACGAGAACGCCGGGCAAACTGCCGCAATCAGCAGGCAGCGGCAGCCCTCATGCGAAACGCACGGGCAGTCTTTTCCCGGAAAAAAACAGCTGTCAGCAGCTGGGCGGATGGAAAAAATCGCGCCCCGGCGCGGCTGGCCGATGGGCGAGGTAAGGCGGGCAATCCAATTTCGGGAGCGGTGCGGCGGCGCGGAAAAGGAAGGTTGGCAGCGCGTTGCAGAAGATTTGCGGTTCCTCGATTTTGGAAAGGTTGGGCGCGGCGGGGGCTTTTTCAGGGCTGCTTTCGTCGGCTTTTAGCCACTTGCTGACTTGGCAGGAGCCTTGGCAACACGAATTTTCCTCGAACCGTTTTTCGCAGAGGTTTTGGGCGATATTTGCACGATTCAGATAAAAATAGACGGTTATGGCCGTTTTCACGCCCGATTGGGCGAGAATCGCGGCAGCCAAAAGGCACACAACCGTTTGTTGAAATATCCGTTTCATGCGTCGAGGGGCGAAGGTAGGCAGCGGTGCTGCTGTTGTTCGGAGCCTTCGTCAGTCTTTTAGCTGATTTTAGACAATCCAAAACTTGCAGCCTGATGACCCATCAATTCGAGGCCACGCTTTCCAACCTGCAAATCGAAGGACTCGGCAACTGGACGGTCATGTTCGTGCCCGCTGCCGTCCAAGCGGCACTGGGCCTGAAAGGTCGGCTGGACGTGAGGCTGCAATTCAATGGCTGTACTTTTCAGCGGACGCTCCTGCCGAGCGGCGACGGCCAATATTTTTTTGTGCTCAATGTGGCCATGCGCAAACAGGCCCGCATCAAAGTAGGCGATACCGTCGAGGTCGCGCTCGAACCCGACGAAACGTATAGTGTGGTGGAGGTGCCCGATTATTTTTTGGCCGAATTGGAGGATTTCCCGGAGGCCAAAGCCGAGTACGAAAAAAGCCCGCCCTCGATGCGCCGCTGGATCGCTTCGCAACTGGACGAGGCCAAAAGCATGGACACCAAAGCCAACCGCGTGGTCAAATACATCGAAGTGCTGACGCGCCGCTGGCACGAAAGACAGGCCAAACAAGCCCGAAAAAAGAAACCCGCAGCGGAAAATGGGAACACGGATTGAACGGATTTGGCTGATTTGCACGGATTTTTCAAACAAAGTCAGGCAAAAAATC
>JBKBIC010000286.1:0-5449 GCA_046299435.1 Saprospiraceae bacterium | reverse complement strand
GCGGCTCATCGAAAGCGGGCGGCGATACGTGGATTTTGGCCTGAAACACAGCGACTTATACGATTTGATGTTCCTCATGCGCTCGCCGATGGAGGCCATCCAAGAGCAAGAATGTTGGGTGCTCGGCCTCGCCACGCACCAAATGTTCACCGAAATGGTGCGCGACTGCCAAACCGCCGGGCACTTCCGGGGGCGCGACCCCGACGCGGTGACGTACACGCTCTGGTGTCATGTACACGGCATGGTCGCGCTTTTCGTCCGCGACCGCATGAAAATGTACCCCGAAGACCAACGGCTCGAACTGCTCAAAAACTCGTTCGCCATGCTCGAAGAAATGGCGAAAAACCTCTAAGCGATGAAACAACTACTTGTCATGTGCTTTGTGCTAATCAGCACATATTCAACGATTTATGCTCAGCAATCGCCCGTGTTGGAAGCGTACATCCAAGCCGGGCTGGCCTCCAACCTCGCGCTGCGGCAGCAGGATTTGAACCTCCAAAAAAACCTCGAAGCCCTGCGCCAAGCCAAAGGTTTGTTCCTCCCGACGGTGCAGTTTTCGGCCAATTACACCCGCGCCGTCGGTGGCCGGAAGTTGGATTTCCCCATCGGCGACCTGCTCAACCCGGCATACGCCACGCTGAACCAACTGACCCAAAGCAACGCCTTCCCGGTGCTCGAAAACCAGACCATCCAGTTCCTGCCCGACAATTTCCACGAGACGAAGGTCAAGTTTGCATACCCCGTTTTCAATCAGGATTTGCGGCTGAACCGCGCCGTGCAGGAGCAAAGTTTGCTGACCACGACCGCCCAAAAAGCCGCGCTCGAACACGAATTGCGCTACCAAATCACGGGCGCGTATCTTCAATATTTGCAGGCTTTGGAGGCCGAAAAAGTGTGGCGCGGTGCGAAAACCGTGCTCGGCGAACTGCTGCGATTCAACCAAAGTTTGGTCAAAAACAATGTCGCCACCCGCGATGTGGTCGCCACCGCTGAGTACGAAATCAGTAAGGCCGACGACGAGATTTATAAGTTGCAGGCGGCCCAAAACACGGCCCGCGCTTATTTCAATTTCCTGATTAACACCGATTTGCAAGCGGAAGTCGTGGCCGATACCGCGCTGCTCCGCGCCACTGTGCCGCAATATGAGCGCACGGATTTGACCCAAAAATCGCTCGCCAACCGCCACGAATTCGAGGCCCTCCGGGCCGGCATTTCGACCTACGAGGCCGTCATCCGGTACAATGAAAAATCGCGCACGCTGCCCGATGCCTACGTTGGCGGCGAACTGGGCTGGCAGGGTTTCGGGTACAAATTCAACGGCGACCAAGCCTACGCGCTGGTGCAGGCCGGGCTGACCTTCGACATTTTCGACGGCCACCAACTGCGCGGCAAAATCCAGCAAAGCAAAATCGAACGGGAAAAACTGAACACGCAACTCACTGACGCTCAACGCCAAATACAGTTGCAAGTCATCCAAGCCTCGAACGCATTGGACGCGGCGCGGCACTCTTGGGAGACGGCTCGCACTGGGTTGGCCGCCGCCGAGGCCGTCTTCAAAATCGTCAACAACAAATACCGCACACAGCAGGCCCTGCTCATCGAATATCTCGATGCACAAAACCGCGTGACGACGGCGCAGCTGCAAGTGCTGTTGGCTTGGGTGGAAGTGCTGGCGAAGGAAGCGGAGGTGCGGAAAGCGGCGGGTTTATAGCGGCGAAAACTCGAAAAAGATGTCCACGCCTTTGGCTCGGAGGCCGGATTTGAGTTTTTGGTCGCCCGTCCAAATCCTGCAGTTCAAATGAAATGCAAGTGCGACATAGGCCACATCTTTCAAGTCAATGTCGCGTAGCAATTCTATCGTTTTCAACGTGATTTGAACAGGGATTTTCTCGATTGGGACGAACTCGATGCAATTTAGGAGGCGGCCAAGCGTGTCTTCCAAGTCATCCGAACTCAATTTGGAGGCTGCTTTGAGGCGTTCTTTCTTTCTAAGAATCTCCTCAACAAGATAGTTTGGCGCAAAAAACTTGAATTCAGCATTGCCCATAAGCGTGGCAATGGGGTGGTTCTCCCGCGAAAGCGCGGAAAAAACTTTGTTCATATCGATGACGAGCGCGGTGGTCTTCATGCTCCCGCGCCCAAAGATTGAAGCCAAGTTTTGCCCTCGCGGTTCCACCAATCGTTTTCGGCTTCTTCGGCCAGTTCGGCGGCTTGAGCTTGGGTCATCTGCGATTTTTCGGAGATGTACTCCAATTGTAGCCGAAGAAAAAGTCGGTTCCAAAACTCGTAGTTGAAGTCGGCTTTGTTGAATTCGATGTTTATTTTTTGCCCTTTGAGGCTGACATGAATTTCACCCATGATTGAATTTTTTGACAAAACTAAGCACCCCACCCGAAAAGCCAAAACCACTGTTTAGGTTTCTGAAAATCAAATAGTTATGAAAAAAATAGCCACCTCCACGCTCATCCCAATCGCCCTTGCGGGCGTGGCTTTGACGGCCATCGTCTGCCTGCTCGGCGGCTGTGGCGAAAGCAAAGCCGAACCCGCGCCAGCGCAAAAAACCGAAGAATCCGTGCCCGTTCGGACGGCTGCGGTCGCCCAAAAAACGATTGCCCTGCCCGTCCATGCGAGCGGTTTTTTGACCTCGGCCAGCGAGCAGCGGCTTTCGTTCAAAATCGGCGGGGTCATCAAAAAAATCTATGTGGACGAGGGCGACGTGGTGCGTCCCGGCCAACTGCTCGCCGTGCTGGACCAAACCGAAATCAACGGCCAAGTCGCCCTCGCCCAGCAGGGGCTGACGAAAGCCGAGCGCGATTTGGGTCGGGTGGAAGGGCTGTACAGAGACAGCAGCGCGACGCTCGAACTGCTCCAAAATGCCACCACCGCCCGCGATGTGGCAAAGGAAAACTTGGGCATCGCCATTTTCAACCAACGCTACGCCGAAATCCGCGCCACTGAGGGCGGCAAAGTCATCAAAAAACTGATGAACGAAGGCGAAATCATCGGCCCCGGAATGCCCGTGCTGGTCGTCTTCGGCAACGGCGCGAACGATTGGGTCGTGAAAATCGGCGTACCCGACCGCGACTGGGCGCGGCTTAACCTCGGTATGGCCGCCCGCGTGAAAATGGACGCTTACCCGGACGCGGATTTTTCGGGCAAAATCACCGACCTCGCGCCTGCCGCCGACCCAGCCAACGGGCTTTATCCCGTCGAAATCCGGGTGGCGGCGCAGGGCAAACGCTTCGCGCCGGGCCTTTTTGCCGAAGTGGATATCGCGCCGCAACAATCGCGGGCGTATTCGATGGTGCCGTTGGAGGCAATCGTGGAGGGCGACGGGCGCGAGGCGTTCGTGTTTGCCATCCAGCCCGACGGCCAATCGGTGCGGAAACTGCCCGTGCGCGTAGCGTTTTTGGACGGGCCGACGGCGGTCGTGGCGCAGGGCTTGGAAGGCGTGTCGGAGGTGGTCACGAGCGGCTCGCCGTACTTGAACGAGCGGTCGCGGGTGCGGAGGGTGGAGTGATTGAATTTCATTTGCAATAGCCTCGGAAGGGGCTAAAATATTCCCAAACTATTCATTGTCAAACATTTGCCTGCGGCATACCGCATGCCTCCAACCTTCTGCTTCCATGAAAATCGCAGAGTTTTCCGTCAAAAATTCCCAGTTCACGTTCATCATTTTCCTCGCCGTGATGGCTTTGGGCATCGGCTCGCTGCTCAATATGCCGCGTGCCGAAGACCCGAAATTCATCGCGCCGGGCTTCACGATTATCATGGTCTATCCGGGGGCAGGCCCTTCGGAAATCGAGAACAAAATCACCGACAAAGTGGAGGCGCGACTCTGGGCTTTGGGCGACATTGACCGCATGCGCTCGGCTTCGGCCAACGGCATCGGCGTGGTCACGATGGAGTTCAAGCACGGCCAAGACCCCGACAAAAAATACGAGGAAGTCCTCCGCGAAATCAACGCCGCCCGGCCCGAACTGCCGGAACTTTATCGCCTCGAAATCCAGCGTTTTTCGGCCTCCGACGTGGCAATGCTGCAAATCGGACTCGTGAGCGAGAACGCTTCGTGGGCGCAGCTCCGCGCCGAAGCCGAACGCCTCGAAGAACGCCTCGAACGGATACCCGGCATGAAAGGCGCGGACGTGTGGGGTTTCCCGAAACGCGAAGTCCGCATCAGCCTCAATTTGCCGCGCATGGCCGCCGAAGGTGTGCCCGCGAGCCGCATTTTCGGGGCCTTGCAAAGCGAAAACGTGAGCATCCCCGGCGGCTCGGTTAACGTGGGCGAGCGGCAATTTTCGGTGGAAACGAGCGGCGATTACGAAAGCATCGAGGAGGTTCGGAACACCATTATCAACGTGAACGGCGGCAAAATCCTGTACCTGAAAGATTTGGCCGAGGTCGAATTTGCCTACGAGGAGCCGCGCCACCTCACGCGCACCAACGGCGTGCGCTCGGTGTTCGTGACCGCCCGGATGAAGGACGAGCAAAACATTTTCAACGTCGGCGAGGATGCCTACCGGGCATTGGACGAGTTCAAGGCCGCACTGCCGCCGAACGTGGACATGGTAAAAATCTTTGACCAAAACGACTCGGTCGTCAAACGTTTGAGCCGTTTTGCAAAGGATTTTGGCATCGCCATCGCGCTGGTTTTGCTCACGCTTTTGCCGCTTGGCTGGCGTGCCGCGACGGTCGTGATGATTTCTATCCCGCTCTCGATTTCCATCGGGCTGTTTGCGATGGACAAATTGGGCTACTCGCTGAACCAGCTGAGCATCGTCGGCCTCATCATTGCGCTGGGCATTTTGGTGGACGACGCGATTGTCGTCGTCGAGAACATAGAGCGTTGGTTGCGAGACGGTTACAAACGCCGCGATGCCGCGATTTTGGCGACCAAACAAATCGGCCTCGCGGTGTTGGGCTGCACGGCCACGCTCATTTTGGCCTTCCTGCCGTTGGTTTATTTGCCCGAAGCGGCGGGCGATTTCATCCGTTCGCTGCCGATGGCGGTGGTCACGACGGTCATCGCGTCGCTGTTCGTCTCGCTGACCATCGTGCCGTTTTTGGGCAGCCGGATGCTGGCCGAGCACCACGACCCGCGCGGCAACATTTTTCTGCGCGGCCTGAAATGGCTCATCTCGAAATCCTACGCCAAATTGCTGCACGTCGGCCTCCGCAACCCGCGCTGGACGATGTTTTTCTCCGCGCTGATTTTCTTCGGCGTGTTGAGTTTGGCGGGCCGCGCGGGCTTTTCGGTGTTCCCGGCCAGCGAGCGCCCGATGTTTTTGATTGACATCGAAATGGCTGCCGGTACCAATCTGGAAAAGACCAACGCCATCGCACAAATGGTTGATTCTGTGCTGCTTACTTATTCGGTTGACGGCGGACGGTTGACGGCGGACGGCCAAACTTTCGCCCTCAACCAATCCTCGTCCACCGTCCACCGTCC
>JBKBIC010000285.1:0-5480 GCA_046299435.1 Saprospiraceae bacterium | reverse complement strand
CCGCTTGCCCGAAGGTCACGGTCACCTGTGTGCCGCCCAACGCTGCCGAGACGGTGTACATACTGCCGCCGCCGTTGATGCTGCTGCCCGGCGGGGCCGTCCACATATATTGACCTGCACCCACAGTGGGCGGGATGGTGTAAATCGCCGTCGCGCCGGGGCAAACCTCCGTCGGCCCTTGAATCAAATCCACAGGTTCGACGGGCGGCGGAGTCACCGAGCCGTCCAAGACCTCGATGGAGTAGTCGCAAACGTCGCCGTCCCAGCCATCCACCATCAAATAATACGTTTGGCCGGGCACAAAACCGCTGTAACTCAGCACCAACGGCGAGCCGCCGCCGCTCGCGCTGCCGGGGTTGCACACCACTGCATCGCCCGTACATGCATCGAAAAAAGCCGCTTGCAGGCCATTGCCGTCCTGACAGCCGCTCGTGGCGACGTTGACGGTGATGCTCGTGCTGCCCGCGATGAACCCAAACCACTGGTCGTTGTGCAGCCCGATGATGCCGCACACGGGCGCACCGCCCGAAGGCGTGCCGTTGTTCGTGCCCGAATAGCCATCGAAATTGCAGTAAACACAAGTGCTGAAACAGCTCTCCGCGCCGGGCGGCGGCGGAACGGGGCAAGGCGGGGTGAATTGGGCTTGGGCCGAAAGCCACACAAAAGACAGGACAAACAGGAGGGGCAAACGAGTCGTTGCTTTCATCATGGGAAGAGTTGTTATCGGTTCGAGGGCCTGTTCCAGTGCTCGCAAGTTGCTGTTCGTTAAAAAGCCGAAACGCAGAGACCGCTCACGCAAACGATTGAAAATCAAGGATTAAACATCGGGTTGTGCCGAGTATGCCGATTGGAGAACCGCACACCCCGAAACACGAGTTTGAGGCAAGCAAACTCGAAGGACAAACTTCGTTGGATTGAAAAATCAGAGCAGGAAGCCCAAAGGCGGCGGGCTTGGACGATTACCGAGATACGTTTGGGGCGGTGAACGCTTGCTTTATGCCGAGATTCTCCGAAAAGAAAACAGTTCACACCACAAAGGTTGAAAAAAATGCTCGAATTGAATCCCAGTGCGCCCGCTCCCCTACCCTGATTTTATGTTTTCACAAATTTCAAAAAAGCCCGGCCTGTCGGGAAAACGACCTCTAACAAATACGTCCCAGCGGGCAGCCCGGCCACGTCCAACACTTGTAAATAATTGACTGGCTGCGGTTTATCCCAAACCAACCGCCCCGCCACATCGAACATTCGGACGCGCTCCGGCAGCGGCGCGGCCTCCGAAACAACCAGCGTCAGCCAATCGCCGACCGGGTTCGGGCGGATGCTGACCCAGTTTTTTGCCTCGAAATCCGCCGTGCCGACCGTCGTCACCTCGATTGTTTGCTGAAAAACCGACACGCCGCAGGCATTCAACACCTGCAAAGTCACCGTGTAGGCCCCAATTTGGGCGTACTGGTGCGCCGGGTTTTGTTCCGAAGAAGTGCTGCCGTCGCCAAAAAACCACGCGAACGCATCGCCGCCCGTGCTCAAATTCGTGAACGTAAACGTGCCATTCGCGCCTGCTTGCGCATTGAAATTCGCCGTCGGCACGGGCTTGATTTCGATGACAAAAGTCTTGGTCACGTCATCGTTGCCAGCGGGGTTCCCGACCGTGAGAGAGGCAGTGTAAGTCCCTGAATTCGTGTAACTTATGATTGCGTCTTGGGCATTGGAAATCGCCGGGATGCCACCCGGAAGCGACCAGATGAACACTTGGGAATTCGGAGAGGACAGATTTTGAAATGCAACAACAACGGGCGACGTGCAGCTCGAAATCGTGTCCGGCACGAAAAAATCCGCCGTCGGTGGCAGGAAAAAAGCCACTGTTTGCTCGGCTCGCGCCGTGTCGCAGGCATTGATGGCCAACAAGGTCACGGTGTATTCTCCTTCCACAAGAAAAGTGTGCGCGGGCGCGACGGCCGTGCTCGTTTGGCCGTCGCCGAAATCCCAGAAAAACGAAGCCGCGCCCGTGCTTTGGTTCGTGAATTGGACGGGCTGTCCGACCACAAAGCCGAACGCCGCCGTCGGGTCGGGCAGGATTTCGACGTAAAAATTGCGCGTCGCGGTGGCCGTTCCTGCGCCGTTGGCAGCGACGAGCGTGGCCGTGTAATTGCCTGAGGTTGTGAAAGTTACGAGCGGATTTGGGTCGTTCGAGATGCTCGGCGAGCCGCCGGAAAATTGCCACGCGAACGTCGTCGCGTTCACGGAAGATTGGTTTTGAAAAACGACCGTCGCCGAGCCGCAGCCGCGCACCGTGTCCGGCACAAAAAACGAAGCCGTCGGCACCGAAAGCACCGTGATGGTCTGCACCGAACGCGCTGTGTCACAGGCATTTATCGCCCAAAACTCAACCGTAAAAACGCCCTCCGCAAAGGTGTGCGTCGGCGAGGTTTCGGTGCTGCTCGCGCCGTCGCCGAAGAGCCACAGGGTTTGGTCAAAATTGTCGGCCTGCCCGGCGAATGAGACCACCGGGCCGTTTTGCGAAAAGGTAAAATTGGCCGTAGGCGGCTGATTCACAGTGAGTTGTGCTGCCGCCGTGAATTTCGGGACGCAGCCCGACGAGATGAGCTGGCAGCGGAATTGATGGCCGTTTTGGTTGGCCGCGACGGGCTGGATGGTCAGCGTGGGTGTGTTTGAACCCGCGATGTTGCCGCCGTCGGCAAGTGCCATCCAGCCCGTGCCCGCGTTGGTCTGCCAACGATATTGAAGCCCTGCCGGGCCGGCCGCAGCGAAAGTGAAAACAGCGACCTCATCCACACAAACCAATTGATTTTCAGGCTGTTGCGCCACGACGGTCGGCACAAAACCCTCCGTGCCTTGCGGGATGTTGGCGAAATTCCCGACCGTGCCGTCCTCGCCCGCTTCCGCGCCGACGGACGTGTTTAAGCACGGACTCGTGGACGCGAACACGATGCCCGGCTGTCCGGCAATGGCCGTCGCCGCAGCCTGCTGATTGGTCAAAATGCGCCCGCCCGCGCCGCCGCCGCCGGGGCCGAAACAGCGTTCTTCGTTGGGCGTTCGGGTGTCGCCGCCTTTGCCGCCGTTGGCCGTAAGGGCGAGGTTGGCGGGCGCGTTCGTGATTTTGCAGAGGATGCTGCCGCCCGCGCCGCCGCCGCCGCCGCCGTCGCCTGCCGCCCGCGCTGCGGATTCGCCATTGGCAGAAATCATTGGATTTGAGCCAGTTACAGTGCCAGCGAGCAGCACGACGATGCCGCCGCCGTTGCCGCCCGCGCTCCGCTGCAAGTTGTTCGTGTGGCCCGCGCCGCCGCCGCCGCCGAGAAAAATGCGGCCAGCCGCGCCCGTGATTTTTTTGCCGGCCTCGCCGGGGTAATAGCCATCGCAACCGAAGTTGCTGGGTTCGTCGTTTTCGCCGCCGATGCCGCCGCTGGCCGTGTTCGCGCCGCCGCCGCCGCCGGAATTGTGGTCGTTGCCGCCGCCGCCGCCGTTGGCCTGTGCGCCCCGGCCAAGTTCTTTTCCGGGCAAAACTGCTGCGATGCCCTCGCCTTTTGGGGCGCCGCGCCAGTTGCCGAGCGCGTAGGCATACTCGGTCTCGGCAAACAGGAAGTAGCAGTTGTTGTCGGATGCCACGAAGTTCGCGCCGCCTCGAAAGCCGCAGGTGTCGGCCACGATGGGCGCGTTCATGGTCAGTGTGCCCGTGACTTCGAGGGCGACGATGCCGCCCGTCGTGCCGTCCCAGGGTTTGGCGCGGACAGGTGCGACGAGCGTAGCGTTGGCAAGAACGGGAAAGGTGACGATTTGCACCGCGCCGCCCGACGCATCGTATTGATTGACAAGGCGTTGGCGCACAAAAACGGCATTCGCGGCGACCGAATCCACGAGGGCGCGTTCGTATCGGCCTGCATTTTTCAGGTCTGAAATGTTGCCGAAAGCGGGCGAATTGGGCGATTCGATTTCCGCGCCCTGCATTTGAATCAGGATGATTTGGCCGCCGGGCCGGAAGCCTGCCGTATCGGAAACGGTCAGTTTTCCGCCGCAATAATCAATGGCCGAGACAGCGGCGTATTGGTTGACGATGCCCGAAAGGTTTTGGGCGAGCAGGCCGAAAGGCAAGAAAAAGCCCCAAACGAGGGGCCAAAAACGCATCGGAATCGGGAGAATGGCGTGCATGGTTTTGGAATGGATGGATTGAACTTGGCAAGGATTGGAACGCGGATGAAACGGAGCGGGCGGATTTGCGCGGGTCTTCGAATTTGAAAAATCGCGCCTCGTGCATTCAAAAATCTGCTCAAATCTGTTCAATCCGTTTCATCCGCGTTCCAATCCCATCAAGCAAAAAAGGATGAAAAACAAGCCGGGCTTGGTAAACTGCTGCGGGTGTTTCTACATTTGCGCCCTCGAAAAGCCCGGGGTCAACTTGGTTGAGGTCGCCGGGCATGATTTTATCACATCTTAAATTTTCGTTTCCGCAATGGCAGTCAAACTTCGCCTGCAACGCAAAGGTCGCAAAAAAGCACCTTTCTACCACATCGTCGTCGCCGACAGCCGCAGCCCGCGCGACGGCAAGTTCATCGAGAAAATCGGCACTTACAACCCGCTCACCGTCCCCGCCACGATTGAAATTGACCGTGAAAAAGCCTATGACTGGCTGACAAAAGGCGCACAGCCGACCGATACTGTCCGTGCCATCCTCGGCTTCAAGGGCGTGCTGTACCGCAAACACCTCCAATTGGGCGTGAAAAAAGGTGCCCTGACCCAAGAGCAAGCCGACGCAAAAGCCAACGAATACATCGAGAAAAAAGAAGGCGCAATCGCAGCCCGCAGGGCCGAGACCGCCAAGAAGGCGGCCGCTTTCGTCGTTTCCGTGGACGGCAAGCCGAAGGCCAAGCCCACGCCGCCGCCCGTTGAAGAACCCGCCGCGCCTGAAGTCGTGGCCGAAGAGCCGGAAGCAGCGGTCGAGCCGGCACCCGAAGCACCCGCTGCTGAGGAGACTTCCGCCGAGGCATAAAAAAGCGGCCAAAGAAATCCGGGCAGAAACTTGGCTCTCGCCGCCGCCCGATTACCTTTGCCTCACTTCAAGATGATTTTTCAAGACCAGATAGAGCCTCGGTTGCTCTATCTGGTCTTTTTTGATTCAAAATCCGCGAGACTCATTATTCATCACTCTCCAAAGGAGTCCTTTGGACAAAACTCATTGCTCCACCATGCAACCGTTGGATGAAAAATACTACAACCAACTGACCGAAATCGCCGGTCTGATTCAGGAATCGCCCGTGCTGGCCCAATACCTCGAAGAGGAAGAAGACGAGCAGTACGCCGAGCTGCGGCAGGAGTTCGAGCCGATGCTCTCGCAGCTGCACCACGTCGTGGCTGCCGAAGTGCCCTTGCAGTTGGTCACTTTTGAGAAATACCTGCTCGACCCGCTGTTCGAGGGCTTGTACCTGCCGCGTGTGCTTGGCTATGCGGTGCTGCGCGGCGAAATCAAC
>JBKBIC010000284.1:0-5609 GCA_046299435.1 Saprospiraceae bacterium | reverse complement strand
GTCTCATCCGTGTTCCGATTGCTATCAAAGTGTGGAAGTTAAATGAACAGCCCGCAAAGATATTTTACCCCTCCACTTTTCCGGCGGGGAGTTTGGGGTCAAGCAAATGGCCGAAGAAGTTGGCAGAAATCTCGGTAAGCGATGATAGTCGTCTGGTGATGAGCGCCAAGCTCGAGCAAAGGTTTATCGCCCGTCACGAGGTAGTCCGCGTTCACGGCGATGCACAAGTCAAGCAGGTAATTGTCCTTCGGGTCGGAGAATTGAGCTTGCTTTTTGACGATTGGGACGAAAGTGGCAAACCGGGTGAGCAGCTCAAAAACCTCGGCGACACGGGCCGGTTGCAGATATTTCTCCAACTTGGGATACCGAGACACCCGCAGCAACTCGGCGAGCAGTTCTTCGCAAGCAAATATCTCCACATCGGGGTGGCGCACCACGAGTGGCAAATCGGCGAGTGATTTGCCAATGCCATAACTGACCAGAATATTGACATCTATGACGACGCGCATGGTCAATGGCCGTATCGAAGGGAGGTGACGATTTCAGCGACTTCGTCGTCCGAGACAGGGATATCCTTGGGGGCGTTTTTCAGGAAGCGCTCCAAAAAGGCATCGTTGGATTCCACGCGCACGAAGTCGAACAACTTGAGCATATCCAAGAAAGCTTGGTACTTGGATTTGTCCACATCAAGCACTAATCGGACGGTTTCTGTTCGCATAGTTGGGCAATTTTTTGTGCAAACTTACACGAAAAAGGTGTTCAGAGCGCAGCGTTCCCCTTTCGCCCAACCTACTTTTGCCGCCGTGCCAAACCCAAAACACACGTTCCGAGCATGAATTTCCCGCTCCTCGTTGCCCGTCGTTACCTGTTCGCCAAGCGCAGTACCAATGCCATCAACATCATCACGGGCATTTCGGTGTTCGGCATCGCGGTCGGCACGGCCGCTTTGCTGCTGGTGCTGTCGGTGTTCAACGGGTTCGAGGATTTGCTCGGCGGGCTGTTCGGCTACTTCAACCCGGAGGTGAAAATCACGCCCGCCAAAGGCAAGACTTTCCAGCCGGACAGCGTGGCGTTGGCGCGGCTGCGCGGGCTGCCGGGCGTGTTGCTGGTGAGCGAATCGCTGGAAGAAATCGCGTTTTTCGAATACGAAGGCTCGCAGGATTTTGGGGTGATGAAGGGCGTGGACAGCCTGTTTGCCCGCGTCAACGGCATTGACTCGACGCTGAAAGAAGGCGAATATGTGTTCAAAAAAGGCGAAATCAACTGCGCCATCCTCGGCGCGGGGATGCGGAACAAACTTTCCGTCAACGTCCACAACCCCATCGCGGCCATGACGATTTATATGCCCGTCGAAAAACAGGCGGGCGCACTGGACAAGCCGTTCAAAACCCGCGTGGCCTACCCGACCGGCACCTTCGCCATCCAGCAAGACTTTGACAATCAATATGTTTTGGTGGATTTAGGATTTGCCCGCGACCTGTTGGAGGCCGCGCCCGGCACGGTGTCGTCGCTCGAATTGCGCTGCCGACCGGGCGCAAACTTGGCGGAAACCAAAGGCCAAATCCGGGAAATCCTCGGCCCGGATTTCATCGTCAAAGACCGCTGGGAACAAAACGAGGCGTTTTTCAAAGTGATGCAACTCGAAAAATGGATGGGCTTCGCCATCACTTGCCTGATGCTGGTGCTCATGTCGTTCAACATGGTCGGGGCACTGTGGATGATTGTGCTGGACAAGCAAAAAGACATCAGCATCCTGAAAAGCATGGGCGCGCGCGACCAAACGGTGCGGGCCATTTTCCTCGGCGAAGGGCTGTTGCTGACCACGCTGGGCATGGCCATCGGGCTGGTGCTGGCCGTCGGGCTGTATGCCGGGCAAAAGACCTTCGGTTGGGTGAGCATCCCGCAGGGCTTCCTCGTGGAGAGCTACCCGATTTCGATGCGGGCGGCGGACTTCCTGCCCGTGACTTTGACGGTGCTGGCCATCGGGCTGCTGGCTTCGCTCGCGCCCGCGCTGCGGGCCATGCGCGTCCCGGCGTTTTTGCGCGAGGAATAAATTTGCGGGCAAAAGCCAAAATTGACCGCTGCTTTACGCGAACCTTCGCGCAACTTGCACAGCATTTCACCCACCGATTCACATGACTGCCACACCGATTTTGCCGCGCATTTCCCCCGTTTTTGGCCTCCGAATCTTTGCCGTCGTTGCCTGTCTTTGGATGGCGCAACGCTCACCCCTTGCGGCTCAAAACATGCTCGTGTCGCCGCCGCTGGCCATCCGAAACGATTACGGATACGAACTTGTCGGGCGGCTGCGCGACCGCATCTTGCTGTTCCGCGACCGATACGACGAGTTCGAGATGCAGGCTTTCGACAACCAAATGCAACTGTCGTGGAGTAAGGAATTGGACGACATTGACAAGCGCGGCACCCAGATTCTGGCAGTCGTGGGGGCGAAAAACGATTTTTCGGTCATCTACAAAACGCGGCGGCGCAGCACCACCTACCTCCGCATCCACAAATACGACCCCGGCGCGAGCCTCATTGACTCGATGACCGTGAAAAACTACGGCGAGCGCGTCTTTGAAACGCCCGTGCTCGACATCGTGCGGAGCGAGGACAAGAACTGTTTCGTGGTGTACAACACCGCCGGGCGCGGCGAAATCGAGGCCACTTGTTTCCGCCTCGACAAGATGCAGGTGCTGTGGGACAGGAAGATTTATGTGGAGGAAAACTACTTCGATGCGCGTGTCAAAGATTTGGCTGTGAGCAACTTAGGCGAGTTTTTCCTCGTGGCGCAGGACAACAACCGCCGCTCGAAAATCGAGGAACACGAGTACCAAATCCACTGCGTCAGTGGCGACCGAGACCGCATCGTGCGGGTGCCGATGGAAAAACACCTGACCCGCGACGTGTTTTTCACGTTCGACAACCAAAACCGCCGCCTCACCGCCGCCGGGCTTTTTGCGGACAAAAACCGCGACCGCGCCAACGGCACTTTTTACCTCAGCGTCCCGGCGCAGGACTCCGCGTTCGTGCTGCGGTTCAATCCTTTTGACGACCAATTCGTGTCCGTCGTACGCGGCAAGGAAGTGGAGGACGACTCGCGGGGCCTCGCCAACGCCGAAGTGCAGCAAGTCGTGCTGCGCCGCGACGGTGGCGTGGTGCTCGTCGGCGAGCAACAGCAGGAGGTGCAGCGCGGCACGTCCGCCGGGCGCGGCTTCTGGCGCGAGGGTGTGCGGCTGGTGATTGACTATTATTACAACGATATGTTCGCCATTGCGCTCGGCCCGGACGGGCGGCCCAATTGGAACACGGTGCTGCACAAAAAGCAGTACTCGCAGGACGACGAGGCCACTTTTTCCTCGTTTTTCCTGTTCCGCATGGCCGACCGCTTGCACTTTTTGTTCAACGACGAAATCAAATACGAAAACACTTGCAGCGAGTACACCCTCGACCCGCTCGGCGCGTTCGACCGAAACAGCCTGCTGAACACCGAAAACCAAAGCCTGCGCCTCCGCTTCCGCGACGGCCTCCAACTCAGCGCGAACGAATGCCTCATCCCCAGCGAATACCGGAACAAACTCCGGCTGGTGCTGCTGCGGTATTGAGGTTAGTCGGCTGGTCAGCTGGTCGGCTGGTCAGCTGGTCGGTTGGTCGGACGGTTGGTCGGACGGTTGAGGTTGACTAACCGACTATCTGACCAGCCGACTAACTGACTACTTTTGCGCATGGATTCCGCGCAGACAAACCACCCTGCCCCTCCCACCGAAACCGGGTCAATTTATTCCACGCCTTTTGTGCTGCTTTGCGTGTCGCACGCGCTTTTTGCCGCCAGTTTCAACATGATTTTGCCCGAAATGCCGGCGTACCTCACCTCGCTCGGCGGCGGCGAACACAAGGGTCTCATCATCGCTCTTTTCACACTCACGGCAGGGCTTTCGCGCCCGTTCAGCGGCAAATTGGCCGACAACATCGGGCGGATGCCTGTGATGTACATCGGCGTTTTTGCCTGCGTGGTGTGCAGTGCACTCTATCCTGCGCTGGCTTTTGTCAGCGGTTTTTTGGCCTTGCGGGTCGCGCACGGGTTTTCCACAGGTTTCAAGCCGACGGGCACCTCGGCCTACGTCGCCGACATCGTGCCGAACAACCGCCGAGGCGAGGCGATGGGAATGCTCGGCATTTGCCTGAGCGTGGGCGCGTCGGCTTCGCCGCCGCTGGGCAGCTGGTTGGTCAAAGCCTTCTCGACGGATGCCATGTTTTATGTGTCGGCGGTGCTGGCCTTGTTTTCAATGGTCATTTTGTACAATTTGGAGGAGACTTTGCCCGAAAAAAAGCCTTTCAGCCTCGCGCTTTTGAAAATCTCGCGCACCGACATTTTCGACCCGCAGGTGCTGCCTGCCGCGACAGTGATGATTTTTTGCTATTTCAGCTATGGGGTCATCCTGACGCTCGTGCCCGACCTGAGCGACGCGCTGGGCCTGACGAACCGGGGCACTTTTTTCAGCATTTTCACGCTCGCCTCCGTCGCCACGCGCTTCGGGGCGGGGCGTTGGTCGGACGAGGTCGGGCGTGTGCCCGTGCTCAAAGTCTCGGCGTTGGTCATCGGCGCGGCCATGTTGCTGTTCGCTTGGTCGGATTCTCCGATGTGGCTGTACGCGGCATCGGCCATGTTCGGGCTGGGCAACGGCATTTTTTCCCCGGCCATCAACGCTTGGTCGGTTGACCTCGGCGACGCGCACACAAAAGGCCGCTCGCTGGCCACGATGTACATCTCGCTCGAAATCGCCATCGGTGGCGGGGCGGCATTGGCCGGCTGGTATTTTGCCAACGACTTGGGCCGGATGCCTGCGGTGTTTTACGCGGCGGCGGCGATGAGCTTCGGCGGGTGGATTTACCTGAAAATGCGCGGCAACAAGAGTCGCCCCACAGATTTATCTGTGGGCCAAGCACAAAAAAACTGATAGGTTTCCGGCCCCTTTCTCAAAATCCTTCGGATTTTCCCAACACAGCCCACAGATTTATCTGTGGGAACCCGTCGAAAAAACGCCCCGGCCCGGCTACGAGCGAACTACTTTTGACGGCTCGAAAACCGCACAAACATTTCAAAAACAACCAGTTGGATGACCGAGACATTGACACGCCCAGCCCCAAGCATCGCCGCCAAACCGCGCCGCCGCCGCACCCCGTTGCAGCAGGTGCTGGTGGATTATGTGACGCAAATCGCCCCGGTGAGCGATGCCGAATTCGATATGATTTTCGAGTTGGTGAAAATCCGCCAGCACAAAAAAGGCAAAATCCTGCTGCGCGAAGGGCAGCAGGGCAACGTCTGCTATTTCGTGTTGCAGGGCTGCGTCCGGCAGTTCTACCTGCTCGAAGGCGAGGAGCGGACGACCAATTTCTTCACCGAAGGCCAGCCCGTCACCTCCACGTTCGCCTTTGAGCAAAAGCCCTCGAAGTTTTTTCTGGTCTGCAACGAGGACTGCATCCTGATTGAAGGCCGCCCGGAGGACGAGCAAATGTTCTTCGAAAAAATGCCCCGCATGGAAACGCTCAACCGCGTCGGCGTGGAAATGGAACTCCAAAAAAACCAAGAAGCCTTCGCGGATTTCATG
>JBKBIC010000283.1:0-5613 GCA_046299435.1 Saprospiraceae bacterium | reverse complement strand
CGGTGGGAAAGTATGTGGCTTTGCGGAAGTGGCGAGCATTCGTTTGGGAAAAATTTCCGAAAAAATTTACACGCCGCCAGTCGGGCGGTTTTTGGGCCGGACTGGGTAGATTTGTCTTTCAAAAATTCTCGGCCATGCAACTTCTCCTCGAAGTCAAAAACCCCACAGAGTTCCAACTGCTTTTGCAATACGTCCGACAACTGTCATCTGCCAAAATCCTCGGCCAACAGCCCGGAACAACCGCATCCGGCAGCCCAAAAGGAACAAAATCGTTCTTCGACCGGCACTATGGGAGCCTGAAATCGGGCATGACTATCGAAGAAATTGACCAACAACTCTTCAAACTCCGACAAGAATGGGAACGCGATACTTGGTAGACACGAACATTGCCGTATATCTGCTGAACGGCGTTTTGCCCACGAACGCCGCTGCTTTTTTGAAGCCGATATTGGACATCGAAAACAATCTCTCGGTCGTGTCCAAAATCGAATTACTCGGATGGCAATTCCCCAACACGGGCGAAGAGCACAATGCGCGAATCTTCGTGGAGGAATCCAACATCATTGGATTGACCGACGAAATCGCCGAAAAAGCCATTGAAATCCGTAAATCCACGAAGGCCAAACTCGGCGATGCCATCATTGCGGCCACCGCCCTCGCCCAAAATTTGACGCTTATTTCTCGCAACGAGGCCGATTTCAGGCGCATCCCCGGCCTTATTTGCATCAACCCTTTTTCACTCTAAAATTTTTTTCACCCATCCGGCAGCGTTTGGCGACAGCCCCCCGTTTTGGCTTTGTCTTTTTACCAACTAAAACTTCTTTCGCCATGACTGCCACCCTCTCCTACACCCTCCTGCTGGCCGTGATTTACGTTGGCCGCAAGGTTTATGGGCTGAAACATGAAGAGTTGAAAAGAGGAATGGAGTTGAAAAGTTGAACTTTCACGCCCCCTCCCCGCTTCAACTTTTCAACTCAAATCCCTTCAACTCCTCCCGCCCCGCGCCCCGTTTGGCTTGATTCGTCGGCCAAACGGGGCGCGCCGTTTTTGGCTCGAAAAAAAAATCTTGCGGCAGGGCTTGCACGGCCAAAATCGTTCATCGTAGATTTGCGATGAATTTAAAAATGACCGCCCTCGCATGAACAAGAAGACCGAGTTCGCCGAAGCCGAAAACCAAGTCGCCGATTTTGCCAAAGCCCTCGGCCACCCAGCCCGCGTCGCCATCCTGAAAGTGCTGGCCCAACGCCAGACGTGCATCTGCGGCGAAATCGTGGAAGTGCTGCCGCTGGCCCAAAGCACCGTCTCGCAGCACCTCAAAGAGTTGCTCAACGCCGGGCTGATTCATGGCACGGTGGACGGCCCAAAATCCTGTTACTGCATCAACTGGGAAACTTTCGAGCGGTTCGAGGCCACGTTCCGGGCGTTCTTCGACCACGCCAAACAGCAGCGATGCTGCTAAAGAAGTGATGAGTTATGAGCGACGGATGATGTGTTTTTCAACCATCTCGTTCGTAACCATCATTTCAACCCACCATTTATCACTCATAACTCATCACTCCCGCAATGGATTCTATCAAAACCACCGTCCGCGAGAAATACGCAGAAATCGCGCTCCAAGACAAAGCCACCAACGAAGCCTCCTGCTGCGGCGTGGGCTGCTGCGAACCCGGCATGGAAGGCACCTACACCATCATGGCCGACTCCTATGCCCACCTGCCCGGCTACAACCCCGATGCCGACCTTGGCCTCGGCTGTGGCCTACCCACCGAGTTCGCCAAAATCCAGCCCGGCGACGTGGTCGTTGACCTCGGCTCCGGGGCAGGCAATGACTGCTTCGTGGCCCGCGCCGAAACCGGCCCGACGGGCAAAGTCATCGGCATTGATTTCACGCCCGCGATGATTGCCCGCGCCCGCGAAAACGCCGAACGCCTGGGCCTGCACAACGTCGAGTTCCGGCAGGGCGACATCGAAGAGATGCCCACGAGCGACGCTTCCGCCGATGTCATCGTCAGCAACTGCGTCCTCAATTTGGTGCCCGACAAACGCAAGGTCTTCTCCGAAATCTACCGCACGCTGCGCCCCGGCGGGCACTTCAGCATCTCCGACGTGGTGCTCGTGGGCCAGCTGCCAGAATCGCTCGTTCGCTCCGCCGAGATGTACGCAGGTTGCGTGTCAGGCGCGAGCCAAATGACTGACTATCTGGACATTATCCGCGAAACGGGCTTCCAAAACGTCGTCGTGCAAAAGCAAAAACCCATCCTCATCCCCGATTCCATTCTGCTGCAATACCTCTCCGCGACCGAATTAGACGCGCTGCGCCAAGCCCAAACAGGCATTTTCAGCATCACGGTCTATGCCGAAAAGCCCGGCAGCCAAGCCACCGAACGCCGCCATATCTCGGACGCAAAACCGAAAATCCAAATCGGGGAAATGGCCGCCGCCGCTTGCTGCGAACCCGGTTGCTGCAACTGAAATCAATGAGTGAATGGGTGAATGAGTGAATGAGTGATTAGTTCATTCGCTCATTCGCTCATTGACTCACTCACACATTGGCTCATTCACTCATTGGCTCATTCACTCAATGGTCACACCAGCACAATCCACTGATTTTCAAAAGGTTGCTGCATTTTTGGCCGCTGCCAAATTGCCCACGTCCGACCTGCCGGCCGGGTTGCCCCACTTTTTCGTGGCCCTCGAAGGTGGCGAATTGGCGGCCACCGCCGGGGTCGAGATTTTCGGGGAAATCGCACTATTGCGCTCGGTCGCGGTCGCCCCGGCGCAGCGCGGCAGCGGCTTGGGCGCGGCAATCCTCCGCACGACCATCGCACACGCACAGGCAAAGGGCGCGACCAGCATCTGGCTCATCACCGATTCAGCGGCAGGCTATTTTGAAAAACACGGATTCCGGGCCGTCGAACGCTCAGCGGCTCCGCCCGAAATCGCGGGCACGGCGCAGTTCGCGGGTCTATGCCCCAGTTCGGCGGTCGTGATGAAAATGGGCTAAAAAACTATTCACTCAATCACTCATTCCATCATTCATTCAATGAAAATCCTTGTCCTCTGCACCGGCAATTCCTGCCGCAGCCAAATCGCCGAAGGCTACTTGCGCCATTTCGCGGGCGACCGCGCCGAAGTGTTCAGCGCAGGCGTGGAAACACACGGCGTGAACCCCCGCGCCGTGCAAATCATGGCCGAAGACGGCCTCGACATCAGCGGCCACACGTCTAATCTGGTGGACGAGTACGCCGATGTGCCGTTCGATTACGTCATCACCGTCTGCGACAACGCCCGCGAACGCTGCCCGTACTTCCCGGCCCGCATCCAAGTGCTGCACCACAATTTCCCCGACCCGGCCAAAGCCACCGGCTCGGAAGCCGAAATCATGGCTGAGTTCCGGCGCGTCCGGGAGATGGTCAAAACGTATTGCCGGGAGTTCGTGGACGCACATTTGCCGCCAGCCTGACCTGCTGGGCGGGATGTTGGAAGATGAAAAAAATCCGCCATGTACGGTCGGCCATTTATCTTTGGTCGGCATTCGCCAAACCTATCTTGGCGAGTACGCCCTTCCTCTTTTCACTTTTCCAACATCCCCGTTTTTTATGAAAACTCTCCAAACCACATTGGCAGCCCTGTTGCTGGCCGCTGCGCCGCATTTACAGGCGCAAACTGCCCGGCCCGACGGGTTCGGCGGCGGCCCGCACGAAACCGAAAACACCGAGTGCATCAGCGATGCCGCCCGCCGCGACATCTGGGCCAACATCGAACGCAACCGCCAGACGCTCCTCGAAACCGGCCAGCTCGAAGCCGCCCGCCCCGGTGCCATCGTGGCCTTCGGCTGGCCGCTGAAAAAGGCGAGCGGCTTTTCGGACTACTCGTACTACGGCATCTCGAATTATGTGGACGAGAACTTGGCCTCCGGCGGCATCCTCGATTACAACTGCGGCAGCCGCACCTACGACGGGCACAAAGGCACCGACATTTTCACATGGCCTTTCCCGTGGCAGAAACAGGCCGAAAGCCGCGTCGAAGTCGTCGCGGGCGCAGCCGGCACCATTATATATAGGCAAGAAACCAACCCCGACCAGAGCTGCGCCCTCGGCAACGTGCCGTGGAACGCCGTGTACGTCCAACACGCCGACGGCTCCGTCGCGTGGTACGGCCACTTGAAACAGTACAGCCTGACCTCGAAAACCGTCGGGCAGGCTGTCGCCAAAGGCGAGTACCTCGGTGTGGTGGGCAGCTCCGGCAACTCGACCGGGCCGCACCTGCACTTCGAGGTGTACAACGGGAGCAGCCAACTCGTTGACCCCTGGGCCGGGGCGTGCAACAGCCTCGGCGGGCAAAACTGGTGGGCCGCACAAGAACCGTACTATGAACCCAAAATCAACACTGCCGCCATCCACTTCACTGTTCCTCACTTGCCCCAGTGCCCGCCCGTACGCAACACGTTTGCGACCACTTTTTACCCCGGCGACGCGGTCTATTTCGCTTCGTATTACCAAGACCAAAACACCACGTTGCAAGGCACCCATTCCGTCAAACGCCCCGACGGCAGCGTCTTCGCCAGCTGGAACCATACATCGCCGCAGTATTACTCCGCCTCGTATTGGTATTGGTGGTACACCCTGCCGGGCAACGCGCCCGCCGGCAAATGGAAATACACCGTGACCTACAACGGCAAAAGCATCACCAAAACCTTCACTGTCAAAGCCAAAACCGTCGCCGTCGCGCCCGCCAAAAAGACGAGCACCGCCCCGGCGGGCAGCACCACTTTCAGCATCACAGCCACCGGTGCTTGGACGGCCAGCGACAATGCCTCGTGGGTCACGCTCTCGCCGACCACCGGCACGGGCAACGGCACCTTGACCGTCAACTACACTGCCAACCCATCGGCCACCGACTCGCGCACCTGCCGCATCAAAGTCGCCGTCGGCTCGGATTTCCAGTATGTCTATCTGACACAGGGCGCGACCAACGGCAGCAACTGCTTCGCGCCGCTCGACCTCGAAACCAAGACTAAAAAGAACGACTACGCCACGCTTTGGTGGGAACCCAACGACCCGGCACCGACCAATTACCAAGTCGAGTACCAACAATCCGGCGCAGGCAGCTGGACTTCGGCGGGCAGCACATCAAGCAATTTCCTGAACATCGGCAACCTCGCAGCCTCCACCGCCCACAAGTGGCGTGTCCGGGCCGTGTGCGGCAATGGCAACAGTGCGTGGTCGCAGGCCAGTTTCAGTACAACCGCCTTCGCACCCACGCCCGACGACCGGGGCAACGACGACGACACCGCGCCCAGCCTCGCGGCTACCATCGGCCTCTACCCCAACCCGGCCAGCGACGAACTCATGCTCGAACTGCCCGACCACTTCGAGGGCGCGACGCGCATCCAGTGTTTTTCACAAACGGGGAAAATGATGTTCAGCCGCACCTTCGAGGCCGAACCCGGCGCGAACACCCTCGCGCTCGACGTGCGCCCACTCGCCGACGGGCTGTATTTCCTGCAAATCCTGCACGAAAACACGGGCGAAACCGCCGCGCTGAAATTCACGATGAGCAAGTGAGTTGACGCAAAGAGTTGAAAAGAGGAAGGGGTTAAAAAGTTGAAAT
>JBKBIC010000282.1:0-5620 GCA_046299435.1 Saprospiraceae bacterium | reverse complement strand
CTCGTCGTGCAGCAATTTTTGGCTCAAACCGAGCCGATAAAAATCCAATGTGCGCCGGATGGCCGCCCGCTCGCCCGCGTTGATGCGCTGGATGCCATGATTGATGGCCAACATCAACAAGTCGCGGGCTTCACTGGTCGGCACCGCATGGATCTGATTTTCAAGCAGTTGCCTGAAATTTTCCATGCGCTCGCCGTCCTCTGGCGCGGCCAGCATCCGTTGGCCGAGGTGGTAAAGTGCCACGCCGGGCTGCGTCTCGTGCGGGCGTGCGGGCAAGTATTCGAGCAAATTTTCCAGCAAATCCGGCGGTGCGGCCACTTCGCGCTCGGTGCGGCGCACGGCCTGCCGCGACTGCTCCATGCAGGCCAAGTGCAGGGCTTGGCCGGCGTACCACGCATCCAGTTTTTCGCGCAAGCTGTGCAGCGGGAAATCCTGCCCGCGCCGCGAGCGCAGCTCCCATTGGTAGCGTTCCATGCCGAGGCGGAACTCATCCAACTGCCGCGCAAATGATTGGTTTTCAGTCTTTTGAAATGATTTTTCAGTCTCGCGCAAGGCATGGTTGAAGTTCTTTTCCAGCCCGCGCTTTCGCATCACGCGCAGGGCGAGCAGCTCGCGCTGGCCGGTGGTTTCCAACAATTCCTGCCAAGCCAAGAACACCCGCAGTAGTTCAGCGAGGCCGCTCATTTCGTGCCTGAGTTTGGGCAATAGCGGCGTGTCGGTTTTCCCGAAAACGGCTCGCATTGCTTCGTTTTGGTCGGGCGATTGCCCGGTTTTGCGACATTCGGCGAGGTAATCGAACAGGCGGAGCGGCTCGGCCCGGCGGTTGAAAAATGGCGATTCGAGCCAAGCGCGTGCGTTGCGGATTTCCCACGCGCCCAGTGCGTTGAAAAGTTCGGCGAGGATGGTATCGGTCATGGATTGGCCGGGGCGTTGGAAATTTTTTCGCACAAGTGCGAAATCCACGTTTCCCGCGCTGCGAAGGTTGGGTTTTGGGGCGAATTATTTTCCGCCTGCCCCAAAACTTGTTTGAGGGATGAAACTGATAATCAGTTTAAAACGGCGTTTTTTGGGTAAAACCTTTCCGATAAATTTCAAATTTTGATTTTTCCAGTCGGCACCTCCCCGCCTCACCTTTGTGGCGTACCAAACAATTTTCAAGTATGAAAAAGAAAATCCTGTTCCTCGCACTCTGGCTGACGGCTCGCCTGCTTTCGGCCCAAAACCAAGACTCGTGCTTCGCCAACATTTGGACGGTGCCGAATTCCAGCGGTTTCGTAACCCTTCACGCCAGCAGCAACGACACGCTGCTGCAAACCGGCATCCTGTGGAACACAGGCGAGACGGCGGCGACGATTGTCGTCGACAGCCCCGGCACCTATTGCGTAACCATCACACAGTCAACGGGTTGCACGGCCACCGCCTGCTACACTTGGTCAACAACGCCTTGCGCGGTCGCCATTTTCGAGGATTCGCTGGGCCTCCTTGTGGCCGGCCCGACCAATGCCATCTGGCCTTACCAGTTCCATTGGAGCACTGGCTCGTGGAGCCAATCCATCCAATCCGCTGGCCCCGGCCTGACCTACTGCGTGACGCTTACCGACGCTATCGGCTGCACGTCAACTGCTTGTGTGACAACGACTTACGGTAACTGCTCGACGGACATTGACATTTCGGCAGACACGCTCACCGGCAACGTCACGCTCACCGCAGCCCCGAACGGCGTGCCGCCATTCGCTTACCTATGGAGCAACGGCGCGACGACTTCGGCGATTTCCGTCACGGCAAACAGCGGCCCGTTCACGTTGACCGTGACCGACGCGGTGGGCTGCGTGGCGACCAATTCGAGCGATTTCAACGGCGATTCGTGCCAAGTGTACATCCTGCAAGCCAACGGCCAGATGACCGCGCACTTCGTGGGCTGGGGGGCAACGACTTTCACTTGGAGCAACGGCCAAACCGGGCCGACGATCGCCCCGACGGCTCCGGGGAACTACTGCGTGACCGCAACCAATGCCTTCGGTTGCTCTGGTGTGGCCTGCCAAAATTTCAACGGCACCACGCCCGACTGCAATTTGACCGTCGGTTTTGAGCGGAACCCGACAACTGGCTACCTCGCGGCCGTGCCGCAAAACGGCACCGCGCCGTACGCTTTCCGCTGGGGGCACTACAACTACACGACCCAAGAAGTGGCGTTTTTCACCGAGCGATTGCCCTACACCGTGACCATCACCGATGCCGAAGGCTGCACGAACACAGGCGTTTACAACGACTCAACGTGCTTTCTTTCAATGACTTATGAAATGACAGAGACCGGACGCTACCTCATCAAAACCATCAACAGCGGGGTCGGGAGAATCGAAATGGATTGGAGCAACGGATATTACTCGGTGTCCTTCGGCGGTGGCGGTCACAGCATCGTAGTGGATTCGCCGGGCTTGTACTGTGTGACGATTACCGATGAAATTGGCTGCGCCAAAACCGCCTGCGTGAACCTGCCTAACTGCTCCGTCAAACTTTTCCCGGAGGTGGACGGCGACATCGCGGCGGCTGTTTTCGGCGCGCAACCCATCGTGCTCACATGGTCGGAACCGGGGCTTTCGGGCAACCCAATCACGCCGCCCGCTGGCTGGGACACGCTCCAGCTGACCATCACCGATGCCAATGGCTGCGTGGCTTCGGACTATATCGCGGCCAATTACCCGCCCCCGCCCGCGTGCTCTGTTTACATACAAAGAACCCTCGGCGTACCGGATACGGTGGAGTTGACAGCTGTTGCGTCTGATTGGCTCAACGTCGTTTCGTATGCTTGGAACACGGGTGAAACCGCCCAGTACATCACGACCGAAACCGCTGGAAACTATTGTGTCACAGCGACTTATGCGAATGGCTGTGTGGCTGATACATGCTTGGTGCTGAGTGCTGGCGCGTCCCTGCAAGTCAATGTGAAACTTGACGGCCCCGGCGGCTCGGCCGATGCCGACGGCGAACTTTGGCTGATTGCATACGACCCGGCGCAGGGTGGCACGTTGACGGCGATCGACACAGTGCCACTCGTGAACGGCAAAGGCAAATTCGAACAAATCCCGCTCGGCGACTACATCGTGAAAGCCTCACTGTCGCCACAATCGCCTGTTTATCAGAGCTATATTCCGACGTACTGGCATGAAGCTGCGCTTTGGAGCGATGCTCAATCGGTCGAAGTTGACCACCCATTCAAACAAAGTTTGATATTCTTGACCATGCTCGAAGGCCAAAACCCCGGCGGCCCTGGCTTCATCGGTGGCTTGGTTTCGGAAGGCGCAAACCTGCAAGCGGGAGAGGGCGAGGCCGAACGCGGCAGCGGCCAACCGCTGGCTGGCGTGTGCATCCTGCTGACTTTGCCCGACGGCACGCCTGTCGGCCATGCGACGACCGATGCCAATGGCAGTTTCCAACTCCCGAATTTGCCGCTCGGCACTTACCATGTTTGGGTAGATATTCCGGGCTTGGAACCCGTGTTCGTGGAAGTGGTGCTGACAGCCGCAAACCCTTCTGTGTCAAACGTTTATATCCTTGTGGACGAGGACAGCGCAGCCGTTACTTTGGATGCAGACGACCTGAAAAACGACCCGTCAAACGTTCACATCTACCCGAACCCAGCCAACGACGTTGCCCAAATCGTCCTCGAAAAATGGCAGAACCAGCGCGTCCGCATCTCGGTGTTGAACAGCCTCGGCGGGCTGGTTTTCGAGCAAAACTCGGATGAAGTGGTTTCCCCGACGCACTCGCTCGACGTGGCGGATTGGCCGAACGGACAGTATTTCGTGGTCGTCGAAACCTCGAACGGCAAAAAGTCACTGGGAAAATTGGTGGTTCTGCACAGCAAATAATCGTGTCAACATTGGCGAGGCGATTCCAAAATCGCCTCGCTAATGCAATTGATAATCAATGAACTCCTACCCAAATCACACAAAAACCTTCTGATAAATCCGAAAAATTGATGCCTTTCGGAAGTCTAAACTTGCCCGATTTTCGCGGCAGCACACATTCAGAATTGCTCAACCCAATCATCATGTCCAAGAGATTTGCCCTTTTTCTGCTCTGCGGCCTGCTTGCGGTTTGCGTGGTGGCCCAATCCGCCGATAATTGCCCCCGGATGCGGGCGGAATTGAGTGCATCGGGTGTGCAACCATGCTCCACCGCCGTCATCCGGGCATTTTACCGCAACGACGGCACGCTCACCGCCCCGAACGCTGTGCTGACCGTAACCCTCGGCCCAAGCCTGACCTTCCAAAGTGCCACACCCGCGCCTTCGAGCGTGGGTGGCGGGCAGGTGAAATTTGCGCTCGGAGATGTGTCGCCCGGCGGGGCATGGCAAAGCGTCGAAATCCGGGCAAAAGTGTACTGCGGCTTGCCCGTCGGCACCCAAGTTTGCGCGACGGCGGAAGTTTCGCCCACTGATTTTTGCTTGCAAGCACCGGGCTGGTCGGGCGCAATCATCTCAGCATCAGGCTTTTGCAACGGCGGACAAGGCGTTTTTGTGTTGGAAAACATTGGTACGGCCCCAAGTTCCACGCTCGAATACACCATCATTGAGGACCAAATCGTGCTGCGCCAAGGCACGTTCCAGCTCGGCATCGGCGGCACGAAAAACGACACCGTCCCCGCCACCGGCAAACCGCTGACCATCATCGCGCAGCAAGAACCCGGCTATCCGGGCGACACGAGCGTGACCTATTCCATATTCAACTGCGGTGGCACCGCCGAAAAAACTGTGGGTTTCAGCGGCGAGGCTGGGCCGTTCGCGCACCAAGAATGTTTCGAGGTGCTGGCGGTCGAAACCTCCAATCAAAAACGCGCCCTGCCGCCCGGTTTTGGGGGCAGCCACCTTGTGCATCCCGGCACACCTATCGAATACCGGCTTGATTTTCAGAATGTTAGCCCTGATACCGTGCAGCGCGTGGTGCTGCGCGACACGCTCGACCCGCGTTTCAACTTTGAAAAAATAGACCTGCGCGGGTCGAGCCATGCGTACACGTTCGAGCAAATTGCGGACAGCGTGTTGCAGTTCACGTTCGAGGACATTCGGCTGCCCGGCGAGGTGGCGAACCCGGCTGCGTCGCGTGGTTTCGTGGAATTTCGCGCCTATCCGAAAGACAACTTGCCGCTCGGCACGACCGTCCGCAACCGTGCCACAATCCAGTTCGACCAAAAACCGCCGTTCCGCACGAACACCGTGCCGCGCAAGTACGACCGGTTTATCACCCTGAAAATCAATGACTTGCCCGGCCAGCAGCGGCTACTTGTGAAAATCTACCCAAACCCGTTTGTGGGCGAGGCCACTTTTGAATTGCCCGAAAACGCCCCGCCGGGAATGTACCAACTCGACCTTTTCGACCTGAGCGGGCGGCGTTTGCGGAGCCAAGATTTCGATGGGCTGCGCTGCTTGCTGCGCCGCGAGGATTTGCCGCCGGGCGTGTTTGCGTGGCGGATTTCGGAGCGGGGCAGGGTAGTGGTGAGTGGCGCGGTTGCGTGCGAGACGGTGAGACGGTGAGAGGTGAGACGGTGAGAGGTGAGACGGTGAGAGGTGAGACGGTGAGAGGTGAGAAAGTGGCGTTGGGGACATAAAAAACGCCCGGTG
>JBKBIC010000281.1:0-5637 GCA_046299435.1 Saprospiraceae bacterium | reverse complement strand
AAAACGGGTTCTGGCGGTTGTAAACATTGTAGGCCCCGGCTTGCAGTTCGTGCCGCAAGCCCCGCATTTGGAAGCGGAAATTGGCCGCCAAATCCAGCCGATGATAATTGGAAAGCCGGTAGGCATTCACGTCGGTATAGACAAAAACGGTGCGTTGGGTGGAGGCTTCCGGCGATTTGTGCAGGAATTTCACGCCCGTCAGTGTGATGGGGTTCCCGGTGGCGAAAGCCCACGTCGCGTCCACATTGAATTTTCGGGAAAAGCGGTGCTGCACGTTGAATTTGAAATCGTGCCGACGGTCGTAGCGGAACGGGAAAGCCCGCCCCTGATTGATGTCTGCGAATTGCCGCCACGAGCGCGACCATGTGTAAGCCATTGAACCTGTGGTCTTACCGAGCGTGCGCTCCGCGAAAACCTCCACGCCCCGGCTCCCGCCGCGCCCTGCGGCGATACGGTCTTCCCAACCGCTGGCATTCTCCGCGCCGCCCGCGTAGAGGGCATCGTAGGCCGCCAAAAAAGTCAGCACGCGGTCGAGGTTTTTCAGGTAGCCTTCCACTTGCCAAGCCCATTTTTCGCGTTGCCGCCCGAAGCCCGCGCTCGCTTGGCCGGCCTGTTCGGGCTGCACTTTTCGGGTGCTGGGCACCCACAATTCAAAGGGCAGGCTGATGTTGAACGAGCCGATTTGGTGCAAATTCTGCGTCGAACGGTGGTAGCCAGCCCATGCGCCCCAGCCCGACGGCCAATCCTTCCGCAAATGCACACGCGGCTGCAAGGCCGGGTAGCCCTTCCGGTCAATCTCGAAATACGAGACGTTCGCGCCGGTCATCAGCTGCCAGCCGCGCCGCATCCGCCAATCAGCCTCCATGTAGCCATTGACCTCGATGGCGAAGCGTTTTTCGTCGTTCAGGAAACTGCGGTCGAGCGAATCGAGCGAGGACTGGTTTTGCCCCGGCAACAAAAGGTCAACGGAGAGTGCGCCCGGTTGGAAAAAATGCCGCGTGTAAACCCCGCCCCAGCGCAGCGTGACGCGGTTGCTTTGAAACCATGTGAAGTCCGATTTGGCCGAAAGGTCGCGGATGAGCGTGCGGTACAGTTGCGCCAAATCCACGAGTGTCTCGGTCTTGCCTTGCAGCCCGAAAAAGCGCGACGAGAACGCGAGGCGGCTTTCGTAATTGAACCGGCTGAACGTGAGCGTGGTGTTGGAGAAGAGGTTTTTGCGGACGAGGTGGTTCCAGCGGAAGGCCGCGATGGTGTTGCCCCAGTCGTTTGAAATCGAGTATGCATCGCGGTAATAGCCGTCCGAGGCGTAATAAACTTGCTCGAAAATGTCCGAAAAATCGTCGCCGCCCCTGTAAAAACTGAGGTAAATTTTGTCGCGCTCGCTGAAATTGTGGTTCCACTTCGCGTTCACGTCGAAAAAACGATAGTTCACGCGGCTGTCTTCGGGGAAGGTCAGGAGGTTTTTCCGGTTGCTGAAAAACTGCACCAGCGGGTCAAGGTAAGTGAACCGCCCGCCAAGCAGGAACGAGCTTTTGTCCTTCTGGATGGGGCCTTCCATCTCCAGCGTCGAGGCGAAAATGCCCGCCGACACGCGCCCGTGATATTCGCGGAAATTGCCGTCGCGGGTGCGCACATCAAGCACCGAAGATGCCCGCCCGCCGTATCGCGCCGGGAAATTGCCCTTCCAAAGGCTCACCTTGCTGACCGCGCCGGGATTGAAGACTGAAAGCAAGCCGAGCGCGTGGCTGGGGTTGTACACGGGCACATCGTCCAGCAAAATCAAGTTTTGGTCGGCATTGCCGCCGCGCACGTGCAGCCCGCCGAGGCCGTCCACGCCCGTCTGCACACCGGGTTGGAGGGCGGCCAAGCGCAGCACATCGGCCTCGCCGCCGGGCATGGCGATGGATTTCAGGCCGGCGAGCGGCAGTTCTTGCCGGTTGCCGGGCATTTTGGCGGTGTCGCTGGGCGCGGCAAAATCGGAGATGACGATTTCGGGGAGGGCGGTGTTGGCCCGCAGGGCGATTTTCAGAATCTGGTCGCCCGTCAGCGAGACGCGCACTTCCTCGGTTTGGTAGCCGATGTACGAGACCAGCAGGCGGTACTCGCCTTCTTCGAGCGACAGGCTGAAAAACCCGAACTCGTTGGCCATCGCCCCGGCCTTGCCCGTCGGGAACACGCGGATGCCCGCGCCGATGAGCCGTTCGCCGGTTTCTGCGTCCTCGATGTAGCCAGCCAGCCGAAGCCGCTGCGTTTTTTTGAAAAACACGATTTGGCCGTCCACCACCCGCAGCGACACACGGGCGCAGGCCGTGATTTTTTCCAACATCTGGCCGAGCGGGACTTGCTCGAATTGCCAGTTGCCCGCCGGGCATTTCTCAAAAAATCGGTCGCTGAACGCGATGTTGACCCCCGTTTGCTGCGAAAGTTTGACCAATGCCTCGCTCGGCAGGCACCGGTCGCAGGCGAAAGTGGCGGGCTGCGCGAGCACGTCTTTTTGCGAAAACCCTGCCCGGCAGCACAGGACGAGCAAACAAATGGCGAGGAAAAATCGCATGGGCGTTGGACGGTTTTCGTGTATCGTTTTTCGTGTTTCGGCAGGTGTGTCGTTGACACGACCGACACACAAAAAACGATACACGAAACACGCAACTCAAAACTTCGGACAGAGGATGTCGTCGCTGTCGTAATCGCCGAGGTAGGCGATGGAAATCTCGAACGCGCCCTGCCGGGTGCGGGCTTGGGTGAGCGCGCCCAAGTTGAGGTCGTAGCTGATGCCGCAGAGGACTTTGTTGAACTCGATGCCAGCGAGCAGCACCAGCGCGTCGAGGCCGAAGCCGCTGTCGTTTCGCACCGGGCGTACCCATGTGCCGAGGTGGAGGGCTTGGCCGCCGTATTGCCCGAAGGCGAAGCGGAAGTTGGTGCCCGTGTTGATTTCGAGGTGCGGCCCCTGCACGGCGGCGAGGAAGCGCGGCTGGATGCTGAAGCGGTTGTTTTGGGCGAGGTTGGCGGAGACTTGCGCCGACATTTTGCGGTAGAGTTTGTCGCCCTGTCTCTCCCTTTCGTAAAAAGAGACGATCGGCTCGGTGACGTGGTGCATGGCCATGCCCAAGTAGAGGCCGGATGCGCGCCCGATTTTGGAGGAATAGTTCAGGCCGATGCTGAGGTCGCCGTAGGCGAAGTTGTTGCGCGGGAGCAGCTCGTCGGTCGTGCCGAAGTAGCCGTTCAGGCCGTCGAATTCGTCGTGGAAATTGAGGGCCTCGTAGTTGAGGTTGCGCTGCGTGAGGCCGCCCTGGATGCCGAGGGTGAGGAACTGGCGGTTGTTCACGTCGAGTGCCTTGTGGTAGGCCATAGAAACCGCGAGCTGGGTGGTGGCAAAATCAATGACGCTCACTTTGTCCTGATAAAACAGCAGGCCGAGGCCGATGGCATCCTCGCGCACGTCTTTGGTAGGCGTTTGAAAGCGCAGGTCGGCGGCCAGCGCGAAGGTGCGGATGGGATTGTCGAGCACCCTGCGCCATTGGTCGCGGTAAATCGCGCCGACGCGGTATTTGCCCTCGAAAACGCCCGTCAAAGCGGGGTTGAGCGTGAGCGGCGAGGCGTAAAACTGGGTGAAGTGCTTGTCCTGCGCGGAGAGGCGTGTCAGCAGGGAAGCGGCGAAAACGAGGAGTAAAACGAATTTTTTGTTCATGCTTTGGGCAAGAGGAGAGTTGAAAAGAGGATGGGTCGGATGGGTCGGCAAAGGTCAAAGTTTAAAATCGAAAGGCCAAAGGCGCGTCGCGGTGAATCAACGGATTGATTGCGCACTTCGCCTTTGGCCTTTCGATTTTGACAGTTTTGACGGTTCTGAGTTTTGGGTTATCGAGGAAACTCAAAACTCGAAACTCATAACCGTCAAAGCTCACTTGCCTGTCTTGCCTTTTTCTTTCTGGAATTTCATCACTTCTTCCATCACTTCGCCGAGTTGCTCGGCCCCGATGCGTTTCATCAGGATTTCGTGTTTGCGGTCGAGGATGAAAATCTGGGGCGTGGAGCGGATGTCGTACAGGGTTTTGTACTTGCTCTGGATGTACGGGTCGTAGTGGTTGAGGAACAGGAAGTCCGAGAATTCCTTTTCGCGGATGCCTTTCCAGCAATCGGTGCGGACTTTTTCCGCGCCCGTTTTGGCATCGGTGACGACATCGGTGCAGACGGCAAAGACCTTCACGCCCCGGTCTTTGAATTTTTTGGCGAACTCGACCATGTGCGGCGCGGCTTTTTTGCAGTGGCCGCAATCCGAGGCCCAGAAGAAAAGCACGGTGAAATCGGCATCCACATCGTACAGCGCGTGCGGCTTATCGAGGCTGTCCTTGACGACGATGTTCGGCGCGATTTTGCCGATGAGGATGGGTTCGAGGCGGTTGGCATTGTCAATGATTTTGTCCAAGTCGTCTTTTTTCGTCCACGGAGCCTCGCCCTTGGCGTAGTAGTTTTTGACGAGGTGGACGTAGCAGGCATCGAAGCCGACGAGCTTCGACTGGGCGTAGTAGTTCAGGAAATGGATGAGGAAATACTTGTACACCTCTTTGGATGGCTTCACTTTTTGGAGGATGTAATCCAGCGCAATGTTCACGCTATCAGGGTGTTGCGGTACCACTTTCGTGATGTAAGCGTCCACTTTGCTGTGCAAGACGGGGCCGCGCAGCATGCACGGGTCGGCGATGTCGAGGTTGTCGAAATAGTGGGCGCGCCACCAGTAGTAGCGTTTTTGCTGGGCCTCTTTTTCGGGCAAATCCTTGAATTCGGGGGCTTCCGGCTCGATGGCCGAGCGGACGATTTTGGCGGTCATCGTGCCGGGGTATTTTTTCACCACGTCGGCTTGGTACTTTTTGACATCCTTGTCCAGTTTTTCGAGCGCGTCCACGATGCGGATGCTGTCGGCGGCGTTCTTTTTCAGGCGGTCAAATTGTGCCCGCAGCGTGTCGGCCTCCGGGCGCATTTTGCCCAGATATTTCAGGTATGTGTAAAAGTGCTCGTTGTCGTCGGAGCCTTTGACGACCATTTTCCCGACCGCGTCCTTCGCGTCGGTCTGCACCGAGAAATCTTGGTCGTCGCTGATGAGGATTTGGATGAACGTGTTGTCGGGTTTCAAGACCAAGAGGTACACGCCGCAGGGCAGCAAGGTGTCGGCCTGAAACGTGAACCAGCCGTCGGCGGCGCGGGCCACCGTGTCTTTGACGTACTGTTTTTCGCCGTAGTGGAAGCCGAGGACGAGTTCGTTGGCTTCGTAGTTGTCGAGTTTTGCACGGATTTTGAAGCCTTTTTGGGCGAAGACCGGCAAGGCGAAGAGCAGTGCAAGCAGGGAAAACGTGAGCTTATGTTTCATCGAAAAACGAGTTTTTGAAATTCAACATTTGGAAAAAAGCCGGGCAAATATCCATCGGCCAAAAAATGCGGCGGCGCGGTTTGTAAATGGTTAACAGGCTGGATAGATGCAAAAAACAGACAATTTGCTCCGACTTAGAGTGTGTTTTAAAATTTGACGGATGTTTTTTGGCAAACTGGCAATGGAGCAATTGCTTAGTTATCTCCGAAGGAGTCCTTGGGACAAATAGCGTTCAGTCCCGTAGGGACGGCCACGTTTATAGAAAACCCGTACCC
>JBKBIC010000280.1:0-5800 GCA_046299435.1 Saprospiraceae bacterium | reverse complement strand
CTCGCAGGGGCGGGAGCCCGAAATTCGTACGTTCGGCGTTGAGGAGTTGGATAATCTCTGCCTCGATACTGGTGTTCTCCTTGTTCCGAATCGGGCTTCCCTCGTTGACGAAGTTCGTTCCGGTGCCGCAATCCACCACGTCGTGGCCGCCGTTGGTCACGCCCCACGCGATGTTTTCGTTGAAGCCGATGACGATGCCGGGCACGCCGGGCAAAGTCACGCCGTAGCAGTTGACCTCTGGCGTGTGCAGTTGGACTTGGAACCAAAACGAGGGCAGCGTCAGGCTGAGGTGCGGGTCGTTGGCGAGCATCGGGTGGCCGGAGGCGGATTTTCGGGCGGCGACTGCCCAGTTGTTGCTGCCGTCGTGGGCCGGGTCGCCGGATTCGGGGTCGGGCATCGGCTCAAAAAAACTGGTTGAGGCGGGCAGCTCGGCGGTTTTTCGGGCGGCGGGAACGGGGTTTTTCGGCCAATTTTTCCATTGGCCCAAATCCGGCACGACAGGATTGACCGTCGGGTTCCACTCTGGGAAAAGGTAGTTAAAGTCCGACGCGCCGATTTGCGCGAGGGTCGTCGTGGCCGCGAAATCGTCCTCCCGGAAACTCAGGTTGCGGGCCATCGCCGCGAAAACGAGGGCCGACTTCAGGTTTGACCATTCGGTCGGGGCGTAATTGAGCAGTTTGAACTCGACGGGCCAATCGGCGGGTGGCATTTGTGCCAGCCAAGCATTTGCCCCGGCGGTGAAGGCATCGAGGAGTGCCTTGTTTTCGGGCGATTTTTCCCAGACGGCCAGCGTGTTTTTGGCCGTCAGGCCCATGCCCTGCCGCCGGGTCAGCCGGTCAATCTCCAACGTGCGCGGGCCGAGCACTTCCGAAAGCGTCCCCGACGCGCTGCGGGCAGTCATGTCCATCTGCCAGAGCCGGTGCTGCGCCACGACGTAGCCCTGCGCCCGCATCGCGTCCTCCGCGTTTTGGGCGAAAATGTGCGGCACCAGCAGCTCGTCGTACACCACCTGCACCTCGTTTTTCAGGCCGGGCAGGCGGATGTCGGCTTTTTGGCCGGGCACCGCGACGGCAGGCTCCGCGTTGCGCCAGAAGCCCGTGAATGGGTTGAAGAAGCCGCCGAGCGGCGGCAAAGTGTTGTCGCCGACTTGCAGCGGGCGTTCGAGCACCCAGACGAGGGCGCAGGTGGCAGCAAATGCGAGCAAAAAATAGAGGAGACGGGCAAGGCTCATGGTCGTCGGAAGTGTGAATGGGGAGCGAGGCAATGCGCTAATTTTCAAGGTATTAGCGGCAAAAAGCACAACTCGTCCCTGCATCTTGGCTGTGGCATTGGTTGGGGCGGCTAAGGTGGCAAACTTTCCCGATTTTCAAAGCAAAGCGAGCCGCCGACCTATGCAAAGCGCGTTTTGGCCTTCGGCAGATTTGTTGGGCAACCCGCGCGTTTCAGGTTTGAAATTTCGCCAATGCCGCAAACGGCAAAAGCAAAAGGAAAATTTTTCAAAAAAACCATTGCGGAAAGTTTGTCGGCTCGCCCATTTGTCTCTAACCTTGTGCCAAGTAGTTTTTGTGTTTATTTGTTTGGGTTAGAATCCCTCGCTGCAATCAGCGAGGGATTTCTATTTGGGGTTGAAAAGTTGAAGAGGGGAAGAGTTGAAAGGCGATTTGAACGTCAACCCTTCAACTTTTCCTCTCTTCAACAAAAAAGAAGGCCAAAAACGGGTGCGCCCCGCTTTTGGCCTTCAACTTTCCGGCTATTGCCCGCTTCCTCCGGCTCACAGGCGGCCCAGTGCGCCAGCGAGTGCCGTCAGTTGGAAGGGCCACACCACCCACACCCATTCGGGCAGGAAGACGAGAAAGGCAATCATTGCGATGGTAGAAATCAAAAAGACCATCCAATCGCGGCCTTTGTTCTGGACGTATTCTTCGTTTTTCATGTTTTGAAAATGCTTTTTGACTGTTGAATCGTTGTTTCGGGAGCTATTGTGGTGCTGCCAGCCACCCGAAAATTTGCTCGCGCCAAAGGTAAAACGGCTTCGCGCAAAAACAAGGCGTTCAGCCGGGCAGTCCGTTCAATGCAAAATATTTCCAGATAGCCGCCGCGTGGAGTGCCTGAAAAATGCCGCCGTTTTCGAGCGCGTCGCGCACTTTTTTGGGCGGGAGCAGGCGCACGGCGATTTCTTCGGTCGCGTCCAAGTCTTGTTCACGGCGTTTTTGAACGCCTGTCGCCAAAAAAATATGGCAAGTGTTGGTGTGCGTCGAAGGGTTGGGCGAGGCTTCGAGCCATAGCTGCCAGTCGCCGCCACCGAAACCGGTCTCCTCCAAAAGTTCGCGCCGGGCCGATTCCAGCAGTGGCTCGCCGGGGTCAACCACGCCCGCCGGCAACTCAAAATGTACCTGCCCGATGCCGTGCCGATATTGCCGGATGAGCACGAATTCGCCCGCCTCGGTCAGGGCCAAAACACTGACCCAATCGGGGTACTCGAACACGAAAAAATCCTCGATTTCCGCGCCGTTTGCCATGCGAACATGGTCTTCGCGGAGGGTCATGTACGGTTTTTTGTCGTACACATATCGGCTTCGGAGGGTTTGCCAATGCGGCGGGTCGTGCTGTGCCATGCGCAAATGTGGGAAGATTCGGGCGCGAAGTTCTGCCGGGACGCACACAAATCGAAACTTCGCAGGGGCAAGCACCGACACATCTCATATTATTGCCTTGTCAATCCGCATTCAAAACATCCAAAATTTTTTGCTCATGCACGATTTCGTCACGACTCCGCTCGGCTGGTTCCACTTCCTCGTCTCCCTCGCGGCCATGGTCTTGGGGGCGTTCGTCCTCGCTACCCCGAAAGGCACCCGCCGACACAAACGGGTGGGCTACGCATACGTTTTTTCGATGCTGCTGGTCTGCGGTTCCGCGTTCGGCATCTATCGCCTGACGGGGCGGTTTGGCATTTTCCACGTCGCGGCCATCGTCGGTTTCCTGACGCTGGCGGGCGGCATGGTGCCACTGCTGCTGCGCGGCATTGACCCCGGCTACAAGGCCATGCATCTTTGGTTCATGTATTACTCGGTGATGGGGCTTTACGCGGCGTTTGCCTCGGAACTGATTGTCCGCATCCCCGACAAGCCGTTTTACACGATGGTCGGCATCGCCACCGGGGCGATTTTCGGCATCGGCACCATATTTATTTTGAGGAAAGAGAAAGTCTGGACACGGCATTTCGTGCGGTAAGGTCATTCAAACTATCATGGAAAAACTGCTCACCCCAGCCGAATTATTGGCCGAAAACGCCTCCCGTCCGCTGCTCGACGTGCGTTCGCCGGGCGAGTTCCGGCGCGGGCACATCCCCGCCGCGGTGAGCTTCCCGCTTTTCACTGACGACGAGCGGGCGCAAGTCGGCACTGTTTACAAACAAAAAGGCAAGGAAGCCGCGCTCGCGCTCGGCCTCGAATTCGTGGGGCCGAAAATGGCCGGGTTCGTCCGCGAAGCCCAGCGCATCGCGCCCGGCAAACGCATCGCCGTGCATTGCTGGCGCGGCGGGCAGCGCAGCCGGAGCGTGGCATGGCTACTGGGCATGGCTGGTTTCGAGGTGCAACTGCTCGTCGGCGGCTACAAAAACTACCGTCGGCACATCCTCGAAAACATCGGAAAAACGCCCCCGCAGCTCATCGTCATCGGCGGGCGCACGGGCACGGGCAAGACCAAAATCCTGCACGAACTGGCCAAACAGGGCGAGCAAATCATTGATTTGGAAGCACTTGCGCACCACAAAGGCTCGGCTTTCGGGTGGCTTGGCGAGCGGCCCCAACCGACGGTCGAGCAATTCGAGAATGACCTGTTCGAGGCAGTGCGCGGCCTTGACCCTGCGCGACGAGTTTGGGTCGAGAACGAAAGCCGCAGCGTCGGGCAAGTTTTCCTGCCCGACGATTTTTGGGCACGCATGAAAGCCGCGCCGCTGCTCAACATCGCCGTCCCGTTCGAGGCGCGGGTGCAAAATTTGCTGGACGATTACGCCCGCTTCCCGGCTGCCGACCTCGAACTTTCGTTCCAAAAAATCGGGCGCAAACTCGGCGGCCTCCAACTCAAAAACGCCCTCGATGCCCTGCGCGACGGCGACTTCCGGGCAGCCGCCGAAATCGCCCTGCACTATTACGACAAAACCTACCAACACGGCCTCGAAAACAACCCCTCGCCCGTGATTCGATTGTTGGATTTCGCGCACGCCGATTGTTCCAAAATAGCGCAAGACTGCATCCAACTCGCTGAAAATGAATTTTTCACACTCGAAAAAAAATAACCATTTAAGTCTCGGCGGCCTATTTACCTTTGCCCATAAATCGTAATCCGTCCCCACCGCTTCTTCGTTTTTCGCCCTTTCATTTACGGCCAATCGCTGCTTTTCGAACAATGCCTGCGTGCCGCGCAGCAGGCTGCTTTGCTTTACCAAAACTGATGAAAACCATGAACACTATCTGCCGAGGACTGCTGTTTTTTGCCCTGATTTCGACACAAATCCTGCCCGCGCAGCAACTGCGCTACGAAATAAGCCCGGATTTTCAGCCCGACGGCGCGGCCTTGCAGGTGTGCCTGCAATTCGTGGGCGATGCGGACGGCGAAACCGAGATTGCCCTGCCGGGCGATTATGGCAGTGCCACAAAACTTTTCCGCGCCATCCGAGACCTCCGCTGCGTGCCAAGCGATTGCCAACTGGCGATTGGCGGGGACTCGCTCACGGCCACCATCCGCCACCGGCCCGCCCAAAATCTGCGGCTGAGCTACGTCGTGCAACAAGACTTTCCCGGCGCGGAACCGACGAGCGAGACGGCCTTCCGCCCCATCATCCAGCCTGATTTTTTTCATGTGCTCGGCAGCACACTTTTCCTCGTGCCGAAAGGCCGCGAGGGCTGCGAAGTGCGGCTCGATTGGCGCAATTTCCCGGCGGGCTGGGCCTTGCACAACAGCTTCGGCACGCAGGAAACCACCCAACAATTCAAGGCTGCTTCGCTTCACTGGCTGGAGTCGGTGTTCATCGGCGGCGATTTCCGGCTGCTGAAAACCACCGTCCGCAACTGCCCCGTCTGGCTCGCGCTGCGCGGCGAAGCATGGGCGTTCAGCGACGCGGATTTGCTCGAAATGCTGCGCCGCACGGTGGAAGTGCAGCGGGCGTTTTGGCACGATTTCGACATCCCTTTTTACACCGTGACGCTGATGCCGCTGGCCCTCGAAAGCGGCCCGGAAGGCCCGGTACAGTACCTCGGCACGGGGCTTCAAAACTCGTTCGCGGCATTCGCCACGCCAGTCAAACAATTGGATGTCAAGGGGTTGCAGCATTTGTTCAACCATGAACTGATGCACGACTGGCTCGGCTCGAAAATCCGAAACGGCGGCACCTGCAACGACATGACCTTCGGCTGGTTCAGCGAGGGCTTCACCGAGTATTTTGCCTACAAGAATATGCTGGCGGCGGGCTTCATCACGCCCGACGAATACCTCGAAACGCTGAACCGCGACTTCTTCGCGGCACACTACGCAAGCCGCGTGGCGGAGGCCCCGAACAGCGAAATCCAGCGCAATTTTTTCAACAAATCCGACGTGTCGCAGCTGCCCTACAAACGCGGCTGCTTGTTCGCTTTTTACCTCGATAACCTCATCAAAACACGCAGCGGGGGCACGCGATGCCTCCACGATTTCATGCTCGAAATGCTCGACTACTACTATGAGGGCGACAAAGACCTGCTGACAGGCTTCGACTTTTTTGAGAAAAACATGGGAAAGTACCTGCCGCCCGGCGAGTTCTCGA
>JBKBIC010000279.1:0-5836 GCA_046299435.1 Saprospiraceae bacterium | reverse complement strand
GGAAAATCCGTTGGATTTTGGGACACAGCCCACAGATTTATCTGTGGGAAACACCCCTCATCCCTCGCTCCTCATCCCTAAAAAAGCGTCCCCGTGTGTTTGGGCGGCACCGCGCCGATGTGCTTGTAGGCTTTTTCGGTGGCCGTGCGCCCACGTGGGGTGCGTTGGATGTAGCCTTCCATGATGAGGAACGGCTCGTGGACTTCCTCGATGGTGCCCGCTTCTTCGCCGACGGCGGTGGCGATGGTCGTCAGGCCGACGGGGCCGCCCTTGAATTTGTGGATGATGGTCGTCAGGATGCGGATGTCCATTTCGTCGAGGCCCATTTCGTCCACGTCGAGGGCGGCGAGGCCGTAGCGGGCGATTTCTTTTTCGACGATTCCCGAACCTTTTATCTGGGCAAAATCGCGGATGCGGCGCAGCAGGGCGTTGGCAATGCGCGGCGTGCCCCGGCTGCGGCGGGCAATTTCAAACGCCCCGTCGTCGGTCATTTCGATGCCGAGGATGCTGGCCGAGCGGTGCAGGATGCCTTCGAGCGTCGGCACATCGTAATAATCGAGGTGGCAAGCGATGCCGAAACGGGCGCGCAACGGACTGGTCAGCAGGCCCATGCGCGTCGTCGCGCCGACGAGCGTGAACGGGTTGAGCGAGATTTGGATGCTGCGGGCGTTCGGCCCGGAGTCAATCATGATGTCAATGCGGTAGTCCTCCATCGCCGAGTAGAGGTATTCTTCGACGACGGTGTTCAGGCGGTGGATTTCGTCAATGAACAGCACGTCGCCGGGTTCGAGGCTGGTGAGGATGCCCGCGAGGTCGCCGGGCTTTTCCATGACGGGGCCGCTGGTGAGTTTCATGCTCGCGCCCAGTTCGTTGGCGACGATGTGCGAAAGCGTGGTTTTGCCTAAGCCCGGCGGGCCGTGCAGCAGCACATGGTCGAGCGCGTCGCCGCGCTGTTTGGCGGCTTGGATGAAGACTTGCAGGTTGTCCACGATTTTGCGCTGACCGCTGAACTCGTCCAGCAGTTTCGGGCGCAGGGCTTTTTCGATTTGCCGGTCTTCGCCGTTCGTGGGTTCGGAAAGGTTCTTGCTCAAAATCTTCGGGCGGTTTGGGCTTGAAAACCAAGCGCAAAGGTGAAATTTTTTGTTTGAAAAATTTGCCCAAAAACCGCGCGAACGGATGGAAGAATGGCAGAAAAAGATGCCTGAACAAGGATATTTTTGCCCAACTCAAACACCTAAAATGGCGAAGGACAAATTCCACTTTGAGTTCAAACATGCCCTCGAAACGGAAGGTTGGAGCATCACCGCCGACCCGCTGCGAATCAAGACCGGGCGTATTCCGGTGCTGATTGATTTGGGCGCAGAGCGCGTCATCGCGGCGGAACGCGGGCGGAGAAAATCGCGGTGGAAATCAAGACCTTCGGCAACGCCTCTTTTATCACGGCGTTTTACGAAGCCGTCGGCAAATATCTCGTCTATCAAGAAGCCATTTTGTTGCAGGAACCCACACGGACGCTTTATCTGGCAATCCCTGACGATGTGTACGAAGGCTTCGCTGAAGATGTGCTTGTGGACGCGGTCTTTGTCCGGCATCAAATCAAAATTGTCACTTACAACTCTGACAATCAATCTATTGTGAAATGGATAAGATAGAAAAGTTTGAAAAGGCAATCCTCGAAATCCTCTCCGAATACGAGCAGGTGACGTATTCCAACATCAAAGGACGCAACCAAATCGTGGCCGACCGGGAAAACCATCGTTACCTCGTGCTGACGCTCGGCTGGGACGGGCGCAAGTTTGTCCATGATTGCCCGATGCACTTCGACATCATCAACGGCAAAATTTGGATTCAACGCAACATGACCGAATGGGAAGTCGGCGATATGCTCGAAGCGAAAGGCGTGTCTAAGTCCGACATCGTGCTGGGCTTTCTGTCCGAAAAGACCCGCGCTTACTCCGATTACGCGATGGCATGAGCCAAAGCCGCTCAAAAAGGCCGCCGTTGCTTTTCCCAGAATTTTAGATAGGCCGTGCCGTAAGCCAAGTAATTGACCGAGGCCCTGCAAACAACCCAGACTGGCTACCGACGGCTCGCCACTGCCAACTCAAAAATGAACCACCACACGCTCTCCGTCTCGCGCACCGCGCACGTTTTCAGCCTCGGCCAACCGGGGCCGCAGGTGCGCCAACTTTGGATTGTCTGCCATGGCTTTGCCATGCTCGCCGATGAGTTTCTGGAAAATTTCAGGCCGCTGGAAATGGCCGACGGTTCGCGGCTCATCGTCGCACCGGAGGGCTTGAACCATTTTTACAAACGCGGCCACGCAGGCGACGTGGGCACGACTTGGATGACGCGCCGTTTCCGCGAAACGCAAATCGCCGATTACTCCAATTATCTGCAAACCCTTCTGCATCAACAACTTGCCGCACTGCCGCCCGATGTGCGGGTGGTGCTGTTCGGGTTTTCGCAAGGCACGGCGACCGTTTGCCGATGGGTGCTGGCCAAGCATCCGCCGTGCCACGACATCGTGCTTTGGGGCGGGTTGCCGCCCGAAGATTTGGACTACCGCCCGCACTTGGAATATTTATCGGGCAAAAACGTGCAGCTGTGGCACGGCGACGCTGACCCGCTTTTCACGCCCGAATGGGCGGCGATGCTGGCCGAAATCGAGGCGAAAAACGGGCTGACGTTCCCGAAAACCGTGTTCACGGGCGGGCACGACATTCCGGCAGAGGCTTTGCGGCAGTTGGGGATTTGACGAAAAAAAGCGGGGCATAATTGACGATTGCCGATTACATGATTGTTGATTTTTGATGTTTTCACCGCGAGGCAATCCATCAAAAATCAACAATCATGTAATCGGCAATCGTCAATTATACCCCGTTCAGAAGTGCCTTTTTATCAATTCAGCACTACCAGTTTCTTGGTCATGCGGGCTTCGCCGTTCCAAAGGCTGACGAAATAGAGGCCGTTGGCGAGGCCAGCGGTCGGCAGTTCGAGCGTGGTTTGGCCGGTGGCAAATGTTTGCCCGGCGCGGCTGAACACGGTTTTGCCCGTCGCGTCGGTCAGGGTGATGTTGGCCTCAAATGCACGGTCGGCGGAGACGGAGACCTGCACGAGCGAGGCACCGTCGGTCGGGTTCGGCTGGACGGCCCACTCCTGCACGGCTTCGATGTCGTGCGTGCTCACGGAGCCGGCGGATGTTTTGAAGTTGCCGGCCACGCCTGCGCCGCAGGTGTAGAGCTCGTTGAAGGGGCGCACGCGCCAGAAATAAGTGGTGCTCTTTTTCAGGTTGGTGAGCGTGAGCGTGGTGTTTTGTGTGATTTGCGACATATAGCTGCCTGTTGCGAACTGCGAAGTGAGGTCAACCTCGATGAGATAGTACGTCGCGCCGGTCACGGGTTTCCAGTCCAAAGTCACTTGGTCAAAGTATTGCGTGGTCGCGCCGCCGATGGGGCTGTTAAGCATATCGGTCGGGAAGGTGATGGTCGTGGCGGCAGGCACAAAGTTGTTGTCCAAGTAGTTGCGGCCGTTGGAGTTCAGGTCGGAGATGATTTCCGTGCCTTGCCCAGCGGTGAATTCGTAGTCGCAATTGGAAAAATAGCCCATGTAGTTGTTTTCCTGCGGGTCAACGAGCACGCCCATCGGGTCTTTCGCACCGCCGATGTAATTGGAGCAGCCACTGGCGAGGATGCCGAAATTGTAGTCCGGGCGGGTATCGCAGATGCGGTCGGCGGCGGTGGTACAGTTGGAGCCGTCCATTTTTTCGGTCGGCGAGCCGCCGGGGGAGACGGATGGGGCGATGGGCCAACCCGCGTCGCCTGCATCAAACGGGTCGCTTTCCCAGCCAAAAAAAGTGTGTGGCAGGCTGAAAAAGTGGCCGATTTCGTGTTGGAGCGTACCGTTGTTGGCACTGCCGTTGATTTGGTCGCGGCGGCTCACGATCCAGTCGAAGGTCGGGCTGTAATAGGCCAGCACGATGCCGATTGGGTTGGGATTGCCAGAGTCGGCTTCTTTGGTGACGTACACGTTGAGGGCTTTCGTGTGGCGGCGGTTGCCCATGAGGAACGTATTGCTCTGGGTTTCGTACACGTTGTCGTTGTTGATGGACACGTCGAACAGCCCTTGCGTCGGGTGCGGGCTGAGGTAGAATTGGATATCGAGCGGCAGGTAGTCTTTGTTGAGCTGGCACATTTGGTCGAGCACCCGTACCTCGCGCACTTTCCCGTTGCCGTTGGCATCGCCCACGAGGTGGAAATGGATTGGCACATAGGTGATGGCGCCGCGTTCTTTGGCGGGCGTGGGCAAAAGGCGGTTGGCTTCCATGCGCTCAATCAGGGGCAACTGGTCGGCGGTGGACATCCCGCAAACGCCCCGCACGGTTTCTTGTGCCTGCGCGACCGAGCCGGACAAAACGCCCGCAAGCAAAAGGGTGGCAAATCTTTTCATCTTAAATTTTTTAAAAAGTGTAAAGCAAAGTTTGGTTGGCTTTGGCCTCGCAAAACTACTGCATCGGTCGGAGCTTTCTTGTCAACGGGCGACAAAGCCAGCGGCTTTGCGCCGGGCATGGCAGGTTTGCGCCAACAAATGACAAGCAACTGACCTGAAACCCGACCGGGACGGATTGCCGCCCGCACTTATCTTTGCCCAACGTTGGCCCCCTGCCCGGCCACCCGAACCGGCCCCCGGTCAATCGCCAAACATTTTTGCTCGATGAAAAAACATCTGTCCATGCTTTCGCGCACCCTGTTTTGCATCCTGTTTTTCGGCGTTTTCGATGTGCCGAACGGGCTGGGGCAGGCGAAAAAGGAATCCCTGTTCGAGCTGCTCACCCGCGAAGAGGTGCCAAAAATCACCATAGAAACCGACATGACCACCCTCATGGAAAACCGCAAGACGAACAATTATTTCCCTGCCACGCTCACGACCGCCGACGGTGTGGTGCGGAAAATGGAAATCAAGCCGCGCGGCAAATACCGCCGGAAAAAATGCGAAATCCCGCCCCTGAAACTCAAGTTTTCGAAAAAAGCCCTCGTCGCCGAAGGGCTGGACACCCTGAACGAAATCAAGCTCGGCGTACCCTGTTTCGATAGCGACGCGGGCGACGAACTCATCGTCAAGGAATACCTCGCCTACCGGATGTTCGAGCGGCTCACGCCCGTCTCCGTGCGGGCGCGGCTCGTGCGGGTGACACTCAAAGACACCCACGTCGAAAAATCGAAGGTCAATTTTTACGCCCTGCTGATTGAGGACGAAGAAGAACTCGCCGCCCGGCTCGGAGCCACCGAAGTGGAGCAATACGGCATCGAACCCGACAGCCTGCTCTCGAACCAAGCCGCCCTGACCGTCATGTTCGAGTATATGATTGGCAACACCGACTGGGAAATTGCCATGATGCGGAACGTCCGGCTGCTGCGCTCCCGCGAAAACGGCAAAGTGCTGACCGTGCCTTACGACTTCGATTTTTCGGGCTTCGTCAGTGCGCCGTATTCGGTGCCATCGTCCGAAAGCGGGCTGAAAACCGTGCGCGACCGTTTTCTCATGGCCTCCGGTCTCCGAACCGAGGCCCTGAAACGAGCCAGCCAACAGCTCGTCAGCCGCAAAAAAGAACTCCTCGAACTGTGCCGCCACAAGCTCCTCTCCCGGCAAACACAGAACGAGGTCGCGGCCTATCTCGAAACATTCTTCGCGCAAGCCGAGGCCAGCAGCGGAGAGCTCCCGACCGTCCAAAAAGTGCCGCCACCGACGGACTGAAACAATGATGAGTGATGAGTGATGAATGATGAGTGATGAGTGATGAATGATGAGTGATGAGTGATGAACACTCTCCCACGCC
>JBKBIC010000278.1:0-5878 GCA_046299435.1 Saprospiraceae bacterium | reverse complement strand
CGCGCAAGGACGAATGGTACAACCTCAAAGACCTCAACCCACAGATGAAAGTCCTGCTGACGATTGACGAAAAATCATACGCCGGCGGCACGAACGGCGACCCCCACCCCATGTCGTGGCACCACGAATATGATGGCGGGCGGGCGTTTTACACCGCGCTCGGCCACACAAACGAATCCTATGCAGAGCCTGAATTTTTGCAGCACCTCTGGGGCGGCATCGAATACGCCATCGGCGACGGTGGGCGGCTTTGCTACGAAAAAGTCCGCCGCGAGCGCACGCCCGACCAGACCCGTTTCGTGAAAACTGTGCTCGCCTCCGAACTGACCGAGCCGATGGAATTCGACCAATTCCCCGACGGCAAAATCATGCTCATCGAGCGGCGCGGCGCACTCAAATTGTTCGACCCCGCGACCGGGCAGCTCACCATCGTCCACAAATTGCCCGTCCACTCCGCCGAGGAGGACGGCCTCATGGGCTTCGCCATTGACCCGAATTGGGCCGAAAACGGCTGGATTTACCTCTATTATTCGCCGGTGGAAGAGTCGGTGAACCAACTTTCGCGCTTCGTTTTTCGCGGCGACACGCTCGACCGCGCCAGCGAAATCGTCATGCTCAAAGTCGGTACGCAGCGGGAGGAATGTTGCCACACGGGCGGCTCGTTGCAATTTGACGCGCAGGGCTACCTGTTTTTGAGCACGGGCGACAACACCAACCCCTTCGCCAGCGAAGGCTACGCGCCCGCCGACGAACGCCCCGGCCGCTCGGCTTGGGATGCCCAAAAATCATCGGCCAACACCAATGATTTGCGCGGCAAAATATTGAGAATCAAGCCCTTGCCCGACGGCGGGTACCTTTGCCCGGCGGGCAATTTGTTCAACGACAAAGATTTGGTGGTTGCCCCCCAACCCCCTAAAGGGGGCGCAAACGGCACCGCAGCCACAGCCACTCCTCTTTCAGGGGGCCGGGGGGCAACCCGCCCTGAAATTTATGTCATGGGCTGCCGCAACCCTTTCCGCATCTCAGTGGACAACCGCCGCAAACTGCTGTTTTGGGGCGAGGTCGGCCCCGACGCGGGCGAACCCGACACCGCGCGCGGCCCGCAAGGCCACGACGAGGTGAACCGCGCCCGCGCCGCCGGCAATTTTGGCTGGCCGCATTTTGTCGGCAACAACAAACCCTACCGCCGCTACGATTTTGGCACGAAAAAAAGCGGCCCGCTCATGGACGCGGTGCGGCCCATCAACTCGTCGCCGAACAACACGGGCCTCCGCGAATTGCCGCCTGCCCAGCCTGCCATGATTTGGTACCCCTACGGCCCTTCGGAGGAATTCCCGATGCTCTGCGTGGGTGGCCGCAACGCCATGGCCGGGCCGGTCTATTACACTGACCAATTCCCCGCAAACACCAGATTTCCAGATTATTACGACGGAAAATTAATCACCTACGATTGGATGCGCGGCTGGATGATGGCAGCTTCGCTGGACTCGCTGGGCAACCTGCTCAAACTCGAACCGCTTGGCGACAGCCTCCGATTGAGTCGCCCGATGGATATGTTTTTGGACAAAAACGGCTCGCTTTGGGTGCTCGAATACGGCACTCAATGGTTCTCCTCGAACCCCGACGCACGACTTTCGCGCATTGATTATGTGCGCGGCAACCGCCCGCCTGTGGCTATTTTGGAGGTGGAAAAAACCGCCGGGGCCGCGCCGTTCAAAACGCGCTTTTCGGTCTCAAAATCAAGGGATTACGACAGCGACAAACTCAGCCTACATCTCAATTTCGGCGATGGCTCGCCCGATTTCGTGGTCAATCAGCAGACGGTCGCGGCTGGGTTGCACGACAAAAACAGCCGCCGCCAGCAGGCAAAACTGGATTCGATTTATCATGTCTTCGAACGCCCCGGCACGTTTGAAATCAAGTTGACCGTGACCGACCCAGCGGGGAAATTTGCCGTCGTCAAACGCAAAATCTCGGTTGGCAACGAGCCGCCAGAGGTGGCTTGGGACTTCGGCGGGCGCAACCGCAGTTTTTACCGGCCGGGCGACACGCTGCATTATCAATTGAAAATCAACGACTTGGAAGACGGCTCATTGGCCGACGGGCGTATCGCGGCCACCGCGGTTGCCACGACGATTGACTACTTGGAAACGGGTTTCGACATGACGAGCATCGCGCAAGGCCACCAATCCGCCGCGTCGGTGGCCGAATATTCGCGGGGCAAACTGCTGATTGACCGTTCGGACTGCAAAACCTGCCACGCCATTGACCGCAAAGTGAACGGCCCGGCCTATCAGGACATCGCCGAACGGTATCGCGGCAACGAATTCGCTGTGCGCGACCTCTCGAAAAAAGTCATCAAAGGCGGCTCTGGCGTGTGGGGCGGCACGGTGATGAGCGCGCACCCGCAACTTTCGGAGGAAGACGCGGGCGAGATGGTGCGCTGGATTTTGACGCTCGGCGATGTGCCCAAGCCGAAGCAGTCGTTTGCCGTCGCAGGCGCGTACCCGCTCACCTTGCCGCCGCCGAAAAAGCCCGGCGAAAAGGTCGCGCCCGGCACGTTTATCCTCAAAGCGACGTACAAAGACCGGGGCAGCCGCAGTCAAACCGCACTCGAATCTGGCGAAATCATCGCCTTGCGCCCGGCCTTTCAGCAAGCCGAAAGCGCGGACAGCATGAGCCGGGGCGTGACCACTTACCGACCGTTCGGCGGCGACACGGTGGTGCTCAACAACTTGAAACACAACAGTTTCTTCATGCTGAAACGGGTGGATTTGACGGCTCTGCGCGGCGTGAGCCTCGGCACAGGCGGCGGCGATGGCAAGTACCAATATTCGGGTGGCCGCATCGAGCTGCGGCTCGATAGCCCGCGCGGCCCGAAAATCGGCGAGGCCAAAATCGCAGTGACGAACGGTGCGAAAATGACGTTTTCGGAAGTCAACATCCCGCTTGGTCAGCCCGCCGACGGGCGGTGGCACGATGTGTTTTTCGTGCTGAAAAACGAGTCGTCAGGCTCCTCAAACGTGGCGGCGGTGGATTGGGTGCGGTTTGAGTTTTGAGCGTTCAGTCCGGGAAATCCGCCAAAAAAGCAAATCCCTTTGCCTCGTAATCCAGCGCACAAACAGCGGTGGAAAGCCCATTGGTCACGGCCAAAAAAGGCACTTGCAGCGGCATATTGTACCGAGCCACTTGCTCGAAAGTGTCCTGCGTGAGCGGCACTTTTGGCGATTTGCACTCGACCAGCAGCCAGGGGCGCAGCGTGGCATCGAATACGAGCAGGTCACAGCGTTTTTGGAGGCCGTTGACCTCCAAGCCCATTTCCACGCGGACGCGGCCCGGCGCGTATTTTTTTTCTTCCAACAGGTACAAAAGCACCAGCTGGCGCAGCAGTTCCTCCGGCGTGAGCACCACTTCCCGCCGCCGGACGGGGTCGAACACCGTGCGCTTGCCGCCAGACTCGGAGAGCTGGAGCATGGGCTGGAACTTCAAAAAATCAAGGTTGAGCAGCACGGTTGGAAGTTGAAAAGAGGAAGAGTTGAAAAGATTTGAAAAGAGGAAGGAGTTGAAGCGTTGAAAACAGATTCTTCAACTTTTCACCCCCTTCCTCTTTTCAACTATTCCCGTCCTCACCGCACGATGCCGGGGCAGCGGATGGCACCGAAATAGTAATTGATGCCGAGGCCGACGAAGGCGAATGCGTCGTTGTTTTTGCCGTTGCCGCGCTGGCGGCCCGCTTCGCCGATTTTTGGCTCGCCGCTGCGGTCGGAGAGCAAGACTGCCAAATCGCCGCGTTGGGATTCGAGGTCGTCCATGTCGGGGTAAAACGCGCTCACATCATCGAGGTAGTCAGTGAAAAGTTTGCGGCCAGAGATGAACAAATCGAGGCTCCAGCGATAGTTTAGGTCGAACTTGAACCCGAAGCCATAGCCGATGGCCGCTTGCGTGGTGTTGTACTCCTCGCCTTTGAACTGGCCTTCTGTGCCGAACTCGCGCAGGTCGTACCACTCGTCGCCGAGTTTGGCCTTCGGGTTGAAATGATAGAAAGACGGCCCGACGAACATATAAGGCGTGTAATAAAACTCGCGGTCGCCGTGCACATACGGCAAGAAATTGAACTCGAAGTTGGCAGAGGCATCCACGATGATGCTCTTGAACGAGAGGTTGCGGCGTTGGTGGTAAATGTTCCGGGAATCGGAATCGTAGGCCGAGATATTGCCGTAGCTGCCGCCGAAACGCAGCGCGAGGCGGTCGTTGAAATTGTACCGTGCGCCCGCGCCTGCCGCGAGGCCGATGCGCCGGAGCCGCCAGTTGTCGTTGAGGTCGCCGAAGTAATTGGAGCCGCCGAGCCAGCCGCCCACTTCCCAGCCTTTCATTTGCCCGAAGGCGGATTGGCAGAGCGTCAGCGCGGCGAGGAAGGTCAGGAATTTGATTTTGCTCATGTCTCTTTTTGAAAATTAGCCCGCAAAAGTAGTGGATTGGTGGTTGGGTTGTTGGCCGCTTCGGCCAAGCGACCAACCAACGTCCAGTCGGGGCAGCGTGTTTTGGATGTGTAAAAGTTTGTGGCGGAGAAACACAATGGCCGCTGTTGTTCAGCGGCCATTGTGTTGAATGGGCACATTCCTCGTCCCTCATTCCTTGTCCCTGATTTATTCCTCGTCGCCCTCGAACGCGCTGAAATCGAACAACAGCGAGAAGCGCAGGGTGTTGTCCAGCGGGTTGCGTTGGTTGGTGGTCGGCACGAGGTACGAGAGGTTCAGGCCGAAAATGTTGTACTTCACGCCGAGGCCGAGGCTGAAATATTTGCGGTTGCCCTTCGAGCGCGGCTCATAGAAATAGCCCATGCGGACGGCAAATTGGTCGTCGTACCAGTATTCGAGGCCCGCGCCGGTCGTGATTTCTTTCAGTTCTTCCTTGAAGCCGCCCTTTGCGTCGCCGAACGACGAGAGCACGCCCCGGATACTGGACTGCTGCTTGTAGTCGGGTGTGCCGTCGCCCGTGCCGTCGCCGTTTTCGTTGTCGTCGGGGTTCGGGGTCGGCACGAGCAGTTTGTTGAAGTCCGTCGTGATGGTCAGCGAGTTGTACTCGTCGAGGTTGACGCGCCAAGCCATGCCCACGCCCAAGTTGCTGGGGATAAACTCCCGGTTGATGGAGCGCGTGTAGCTGACTTTGGAGCCGAGGTTCGAGATGGCCACGCCGAGCGTGAAATCGCTTTTGTTCGAGACCCATTTCACGGGGGTTTTGTACGTCAGCGAAAGGTCGGCTGCGCCCGCGAGGCCGGCTTTGATTTCGGTGCCTTCCACGCGCTGGCCGCTGGCGAGGTTCGAGTAGATGAACTTCGCGCCGATGGCTGCCGAGAGCTTGTCCGAAAGTTTGCGGGCATAAGCCGCCGACACTTCGAACTCGTTGGGGCGGCCCTGACCGAGCGACTGGCCGTTTTCGTCCGTGAACTCGATATCGCCCAGCGAAAAGAAGCGCAGGCTGCCACCGACCGTCTGGAATTTATCAATCTTGGCGTAGCCCGACAGGTACGCGAGGTACACGTCTTGCAAGCCCAGTGCCCGCATCCACGGGGTATAAGTGGCCGAAATCGCCACGTCTTTGTCCGCAAAAGCCAGTTTCGAGGGGTTGTAGTGCATCGCGTTGGGGTCGGCGGAGGTGGCAATGCCCACATCGCCCATCGAGCCGCCCCGCGCATCGGGGATGAGGCGTAGGAAAGGCACCGCCGAGGTCACGGCGTTGGCGCACTTTTCACCGGTGGGCAATACGCCGTTGATGCAGAAAGATTGAGCATTTGCGCTTCCGAGGAGTGCTGTCAGCCCCAAAATCAGCGTTGCTGCGATGTTCTTCATAAAACTTCAGTTGGAAAAATTAGCTGGTG
>JBKBIC010000277.1:0-5901 GCA_046299435.1 Saprospiraceae bacterium | reverse complement strand
GAGATTCGGCTATTTGAATCATTGCTCTCAAATAGCCGAATCTCCAAATCAACGAATCCCCAACAAAACTACCATTTCGGGCAGTCGCACTTGGGCTTGAACACGGCACAGGCTTCGAGGAACATCATGCCGAACGTGAGGGCAAGGACGAGGAAACGCCAATAATTGATTTTTTTCATAGGAAAGGATTTACAAGTTGAGATACGACGAGGACGAGATTCGCGGAGCACGCGCAAGGTTGCCGAGGCACGTCAAAAAAATCAGGCGGCTTCCGAACCAACCCTGCCCATCCTGTTTCTATTTTTACGAAGGCGAATGTAGCACCTGTGCCCGAACGCCGAACGCATTTTCCCACCAACGACTCACATCTGGAACCCGCTTCCCGACATAAACGCATCCTCGTCGCGCCGCTCAACTGGGGCTTGGGCCATGTGGCCCGTTGCGTGCCGCTCATCCAAACCCTCGAATCGCTGGGCGCGGAGGTGCTGCTGGCCTCCGACGGGGCGGCCTTGCTTCTGTTGCGGGCGGAATTCCCGCATTTGCGGGCTTTCAATTTGCCGTCCTACGGCATCCGGTACGACACTTACAATATGGTGTGGAACATCACCCGGCAACTGCCACGCATCGTGTGGGCAGTGCGGGCGGAACAGGCGGAGACCGAACGGCTGGTGGCCGAACACGGCATCAACGGCATCGTTTCGGACAACCGCTACGGCTGTTTTTCCCGGCAGGCGCACAGCGTGATGCTCACCCACCAGCTGCGCCCGCGCATCCCCAGTTTTTTGCTCGATTGGCCTGCTCAAATAGTGCTGCGCCGCGCACTCGGCAAGTTCGACGCGGTTTGGGTGCCCGACGCGCACGGCGACCCCAACCTTTCCGGCCAACTCTCGCACGGCGAGCCTGTGCATCCGAACACCCGATTCACAGGCATCCTGACCCGCATGAAATCCTACCCCCGCGAGCGCGAGTACGACGTGGCAGTAGTGCTGTCGGGGCCGGAGCCGCAGCGTTCCATCTTGGAAAACCGGCTCATGGAGCAGGCCATGTCGTTGCCGCAGGATTTCATTTTTATTCAAGGGAAGACGCAAGCCAAGCAGCACTATCGCGTCGGCGAGAACATCGAGGTCGTGTCATATTTGACTTCCAAAGACCTGAACGACGTGCTCATGGCGAGCCGCATCGTCGTCTGCCGGAGCGGGTACAGCAGCATCATGGATTTGGCAGTGCTCGGCAAAAAAGCCATCCTCATCCCTACGCCCGGCCAAACCGAACAGGAATACCTCGCCGAGTCGCTCGCCGCGCAGGGGCTTTTCCTCGCCCAACATCAGGACAAAATCAACCTCGAAGAAGGCATCCGAAGCCTCGGCAACACGCGCGGCCTCGCGCCCGGCCTGTTCCCGACCGACGCGCACAAAGCATTGTTGGAGAAGTGGTTAGGCGAGATTTGAGGCCAGTTCACTGCCCGACGTAGTTGTGCGGGGTCAGGTTTTTCAGTTCCTCTTTCACCTCCTCGCGCACGTCCAAGCCGTTGACAAATTCGTGCAAATCCTCCCGTGTCACGCCCGCGCGGCCCCGCGTCAGGGCTTTCAGGGCTTCGTAAGGCTGCGGGTAGCCCTCGCGCCGAAGGATGACTTGGATGCCCTCGGCCACGACCATCCAGTTGTCTTCGAGGTCGTCGTAAAGTTTGCCGGGATTGAGGAGCAATTTGCCGAGGCCGCGCAACATGGATTTCAGCGCGACCACCGTGTGGCCGACGGGCACGCCCAGATTCCGCAGCACGGTCGAGTCCGTGAGGTCGCGTTGCAAGCGGCTGACGGGCAGTTTTTCGGCCAAATGCTGGAAAATGGCATTTGCCATACCAAAATTCCCTTCCGCATTTTCAAAGTCAATCGGGTTCACTTTGTGCGGCATGGCCGACGAGCCGACCTCGCCCGCGACGGTTTTTTGCCGGAAATACTCCATCGAAATGTACGTCCACACGTCGCGGCAGAAGTCAATCAAAATCGTGTTCAGCCGCCCGATGGCCTGCAACTGTGCCGCCAGACAGTCGTAATGCTCGATTTGGGTGGTGTGCCGCGAGCGTTCGAGGCCGAGAAATTCGCGCACGAAATTGTCCGCAAACTGGTGCCAGTCGTAGTTCGGATAAGCCGCAGCGTGAGCGTTCAGGTTGCCCGTCGCGCCGCCGAACTTGGCCCGGTGCGGGATTTTCCGAAGCATATCCAACTGAACGTCAAGCCTTTCCACAAAAACCGCAAACTCCTTGCCCAGCAGCGTGGGCGACGCAGGCTGCCCGTGCGTCCGCGCCAGCATCGGGACGTGCGACCATTCGAGCGCGAGCTGGTGCAGGTTTTCGCGCACCCGTTCGAGCAGCGGCAGATAGACCTCGTGCAGCGCGTTTTTGAAAAGCAGCGGCGTGGCCGTGTTGTTCACGTCCTGCGAGGTGAGGCCAAAGTGGATGAACTCGCGCCACGCGCCCAGTTCCAGCGCGTCGAACCGCTCTTTCAGGAAGTATTCGACGGCCTTCACGTCGTGGTTCGTCGTGCGTTCGATGGTCTTGACGTACTCCGCGTCGGCGGTGCTGAACTGGTCAAAAACCGCGTTCAGGTCGTCAATTTTTTCCTCCGGGAAATCGGCCAGCTGCGGCAGCCCGAATTGCCATAGCGCGATAAAGTATTGAATCTCAACGAATACGCGATAGCGGATGAGGGCTTGCTCGCTGAAAAAGTCGGCGAGTTCGCGGGTCTTGTCGGCATAGCGACCGTCAATGGGCGAGATGGCTTGTAGCATGATTTAGCGGTGGACGGTGGACGGTGGACGGTGGACGGTGGACGGTGGACGGAACAGAAATTTTTGGGAATCAATTTCGTGCAAACCGTCTATCGTCCACCGTCTGTCGTCCACCGAAATTCAAAGCAGTTCTAAATTCGATTTTGGGCGGGCAAAAGTAGAAAAACCGGGCGTAGCGGTTTTTCGCCGGGTGGGCGCGGTTCTACTTTTGCCGCAAACTTTTGAAAGATGAATCTTGCTTTGAAAAAAATCGGGTTCGCAGCGGCCATTTGCTTTTTGCTGTTTGCCTGCGAAAACCGCCATGATGTGGAAATCTTGGAACAGGAAACCGAGCGCATCCACGACGATGCCATGCGCGACATGGCCGAGATGAACCGCATCGGGCGCAGCCTGAAAAAAGACACGACCGGGACAGCCAGCCGACGCGACAGCATCGCCGCCGTGCTGCTGCAAATGACTGACGCAGAGGCCGATATGATGGCTTGGATGACGGGCTACCGCGCCCCCAAAGACAAACCTAAGGCCGAGGCCATCCAGTACCTGACCGACCAAAAAACCAAAATCGAACAAAACCAAAAGGACATCCGCGCCGCATTGGAGGCCGGGAAAACACTCGTCAAAAAATGAAACAGATTTTCTTTTTCTCGTTGATTATCAGCCTGTTGGCCGCTTGTGAGCCGAACGCGAAAGACCGCACGCTGCCCATCCTCGGCAACCGCGACATCTCGCCGGGCGGCGACACGGTGTACCCGCGAGTCCCCGACTTCCGGTTCGTTGACCAAGACAGCCAAGCGGTGACGAACGCCACGTTCGCGGGCAAGATTTACGCGGTGGATTTTTTCTTTATCCATTGCCCGACTATTTGCCCGAAGGTGAAAGCCAACGGGCTGCGGATTTACCAAAAATTCAAGGACAACCCGCACTTCGCCATGCTCTCGCACTCGATTGACGTGCGGAACGACACGGTGGCCGCGCTGCGCCGCCATGCCGAAAAACTGGGCATTGACTCGAAAATCTGGCACCTCGTCACCGGCGACCACGATGAGATTTACGGCATCGCCGACGATTATTTCAGTGTGGCAACCGAAAACCCGGAGGCTCCGGGCGGCTTCGACCACAGTGGGCGCATCATTTTGGTGGACACCAACCGCCACGTCCGGGCCTTCTGCGACGGCACGGACGCGGCCTCGGTAGATAAATTCATGGAGGATATCGAAGTGCTGCTGCGCGAGCAATTCCCCGAAAAAAAGTGAGCCGGGCGGTGGGTTTGTGGCTATTTTCGTGCTTCGTTTTTGTCGTGTGTCGTTTTTCGTGTATCGTGTTTCGACCCGAAACACCAAACACGACACACGAAAAACGACACACGCACCCTTTCCTCTCACCCACCTAGCTCACGCACCATGAGCCTAAAAAGTTTTACCCTCGCCTGCCTTTGCCTGTTTTTTTCCGCCAAAAGCCTCGCCCAACTACCGCCACCCTGCCCTTCCAATGCTTTCCCGCCCGCCGACGTGTGCAGTCAAGCCTGCGTGTACTGCAACCTGATTTCCATCCAGAGCACGACCGCCGGATATACTTCCCAAACGCCGCCCGGCTTTTGCGGCACCATCGAAAACGAACAGTGGCTTGGCTTCACGGCATCGGCCGGCGCGGCCACTTTCACGGCCACGCCGACCGGCTGCACGAACGGCGACGGTGTCCAAATCGCCATCTATGAATCTTGTTTGGGTATGCCCATCGCTTGCTACGGCGGGTGCGGGGGGTGCGAAGGCACACCTGCCAACGTCACAGTCGGCTTAGTGCCCGGCCAAGTCTATTTTTTACTGATTGACGGCTTTGCGGGCGACCAATGCGATTTCACGCTCACCTCCAATCCGCCGATGTTCGCGCCCAGTGTGGTGCCGGATTCTTTGGCAGCCATCATCGGCCCGGACACGACCTGCGTGCGGGCAACGGATATTTTCGAGGTGCCACAAGTGGCGAACGCCGACGAATACATCTGGGAGGCACCGCCGGGCACGACCATCAATGGCCAAGCATCGCCCGCCAAAACCGTCTTGCCCTCGGCTACGGTCGTTTGGGGCGACGAGGACGGAGAGATTTGCGTCCGCGCCACCAATGTTTGTTCCGGTACCAGCACCCCGGCCGTCTGTAAATCCGTGAAGTTCCGCTCGGACACGGCTTCGATGACCATTTTGCCCGACTTGGAAATTTGCAGCGGCCTGACCCCGTACCTGCTCCCTTGGGGCGATAGTGTCTGGTTCACAGGCGTTTATGGAGCCAACTTGACGAACCAAGCCGGCTGCGATAGCACGGTGCGCGTGTCCGTGAAAGTGCAGCCGCCGCGGGTCAGGGATTTTGGCTACGTCTGGTTGTGCGACGGCGATTGCTTCACGGTTTTCGGGCAGGATTACTGCCAGCCATACAGCAATTTCAACCTGCACGGGACGGCCTCGGACGGCTGCGACAGCATCGTGCGATTTACCATTCAGCCCGTGCCGCAGGCAGAGGCCATCATCTTGCCCGGCGGCCCGCTCACTTTGACCTGTTCGCAGCCGACCGTGCAACTCTTGTCCAATCCAGTCCCGTGGTTTTACTCGACGTATTGGGTTGACAGTCAGGGCGTTGGAGTGAGTTCCAACCCTGTGGCCACCGTCACCGAGCCGGGGCTTTACACCCTGCAAATCGCCTCGACCACCGGCTGGCCGGGCTGCCGATTCAGCGACGAAATATTGGTCAAGGAGAACATCATCACCCCCAGCCTAACGGCCTCCGGCGGCACCATCACGCCGCAAAACCCGCTCGTGCAGCTGCGAGCGCGTTCGGTCAATAGCCCGGTGCAATACAGGTGGGAAGGGCCGCAGGGCTTCGCGTCCAATTTGCAAAACCCCATCGTGGGCGTGGCGGGCATTTACACCGTGACCGTCTGGAACACGCAAACGCAATGTTTCAATTCAAAAACAGTGGAGGTCAAGCAGCAATGAGGTAGGTCGGGTGTGTCTTGGGTTTGGTAAATGGGAAATCAGGGTTCAACGGTTTTTCAATTTCTCAATTTCCAATTTCCCGATTTCTAAATTTCAAACCACTCCTGCCCATGCGTCTTAAAGTTCTACTCCC
>JBKBIC010000276.1:0-5912 GCA_046299435.1 Saprospiraceae bacterium | reverse complement strand
GGGGAAAACTGCCGTTCACTTCTTTTTCAAGGCCAGTTTCGCGTCGTCCGCGTCCAGCATTTTCAGGTAGAATTTTTTGAACTCTTGGAAGTCCGAGTGGCTAATGTACCGCTGCTTGAACGCTACCTCGCGGCGGATGCGGATGCCGCCGGGCATCGGCTCGAACGTGAGCGCGTAATCCCCAAACTTGGACTCAATACGCTGATTTTGAGGCATTTCCAGTAGCGTGAACCCAGCGGGCAGGGCCAGTTCCACTGTTTCGCGGACGGGCGCGAGCTCGAAGAGTTTGTCCACGTCCAAATCGTTGTAGCGTTTGGCGGCAAAGAGCGATTTCTGGACGGGCGTGCTGAGCGGCAGCGGCAGCGGCATTATCCAGAAATTCGAGACTTTGTCCAACTGGTTGAAGGCTTTCATCCGCACACGGGCACGGAGCGGGTCGTTTTGGTCGGGCAGGTTCTCGAACTCAATGCGCTCGAAATCAAGGTGCGTCAGCACACCGCCACCGTAATATTCCGACAGTTTTTTGCGGCGGTCTTCGGCAGTGGCGGGGATGAGTTCTTCGCGCCAGCGGCCCGCCGGGCAGCCGTGATTGACGGCCAGCACATCGAGCGTGATGTTCTCGTCGGCATCCACTTCTGCTTTTGCCGTGATTTCCACGCGGCTGCGCGTGGGGTCGAGGGCGTGGTTGGGCAGGCGGCGGATTTGTGTCTCGCCCTCGCGGATGACGAGGCCCCACGCATCGGAATCGAACTCCGGCACGATGCCGTTCGGGTAATAGTCGGTCGTCAAGTCGGCGAACCGCAATTCGCCCGGCGTGATTTCGTATGCCACGATGGCGTGGTTGAAAACGTACAAAGTCGGGCGCGGCTCCTGTCGGCTGAACCCGTGTGTTTCGGCCAGCGTGTACCAAGCCGGGATGCCGTTTTCGCGCAGCAGCGAGATCATCAGCGTCGCCACGTCCTTGCAGTCGCCGACTTTGCCGCCGAGCGTCGCGCCCGGCTTTTTGGGCGTGTAATTGCTGTTGAGGAACGAAACGTATGAATAATTGATGTCCTTCGTGATGAAGGTGTGCAGCGTCTCGACGATTTGCTCCTTCGTCATGCCGGGTTTGATGAGCTCGCGGGCTTTGTCGAGCACCTCGTAGTTGGGCGCGGTGCGGCAGTAGGTTTTGCGGTTGTACCACGCCACGACGCGGCTCCAATCGGGCACGCTGCCCATCATCAGGTACGCATATTCGTCGAGGTTTTGGGGACTGGCTTCCTCGCTCTCGTGCTTCTGGATGTCGCGCCAAGTCCATGTCAGCATCTTGAAATCGCCCGTGTCGCGGCGGGTCGGCACAAGGTCGAGGCGGTTGGAAGTGAGGTAAATTTCTTGGTCTTTGGGCAGCAACATTTCCATCGTGGCCTTTGCGACGGGGGCCGTCCACGTCAGCACGTCAATGTTGAGCAGTTCGCCGGGGATTTCGTCGGGCATTGTTTGCTCGCTGCCGCCCTCGATGAGGATGATGTCGCCGGGCTGCAAGTTTTTGAACACCGCGAAATTGTAGTCCATGTCGGGCGACGATACCGAGCCGTCCTTTTTCAAAATCTTGGCCGAGGTGATGCGCCCGATTTGCCGGAAATCGCCCTCCGTCCAAGCCTTCGCGCCGGCCTCATTTTGGATGTGAATGACCATTTTCCGCACCGATTCGAGGCGTTTTTCGTCGCGGATGTACGTCACCTGCTGCGCGAACAGCGAGATGACCGATTCCTCGTCGCGGTATTTTTCGCGCCACGACATATCCTTTGCAGCCTCCGTCAGGTTGATGCCCGCGAAGTAGCCCGTGTACTTTTTCTTGTTTTCGAGCTTCTCGATTTTCTCGGTCAGTTTGCCGCCGCCGTAGCCGTTTGCGGCCAGTTTTTCGGCCTTGCGGTACCATTTCAGGGCCTCCTGCTCGTCCTTTTTTTCGATGTAAATGTCGCCGATGGTCTCGTACACATCGTCGTCGTAGGGGCGCAGTTTGAGCAGGTTGTTGAGCAGCGTCAGGGCCTCGTCCGTGCGCTCCACCTCGAACAGGTACTCCGCTTTTTCGACCATGCGATAGGTGTTCCAAGGCATGATTCCAATCACTTCGTCATAGACACGAAGCGCGTCGGCCACCTTTTCCTTGTTTTTGTAAAACTCGATGAGCGTGTTGTAATCGGGCAGCGAGAATCGTTTTTTCAGGCGTTTTTGGGCTTCTTTGAAGTCTTTTTCGCGCTCTTTGTCCGTTTCGGGCTTGTACGATTCGGGTTTGTACGACTCGTCTTTGAGGTAGTCTTCAAGGCGTTCGCGCCATTTTTCGTCGCGGTGCGCGTCCATGAATTTTTTGACGTAATCCTTCACCTGTTCCTTTTTGCCCTTCTCTTTCAGGTGTTCGAGATATTGGTTCAGGATGCCCCAGTTCGTGGGCGAAAGTGCCAAGATGTGCTCCATCATGGCGACGTAGCCTGCCTCGTTTTGCTCTTTGTCAATCTTCTCGAACCGCGAAAAATGCTCCGCAAACGTGGGCGTGCGCACCGTGTCCATCTCGCTCAGGAGGCCCTCGGCTTTCTCGCCTTTGTCATTCGCGTCGTAAAATTTGGCCAGCAAAAACTTCACGAACGCCGAGCGCGGCATCCGCTCGTGCAGCCGCACGAAATATTCCTCGCCACGCTCGTAAGCCTCCGCCCGCGAAAATGCCTTCGAGAGCAGGTACCACGCGGCGGGCGTGCTGGATTCGGCCTTTTTCACGAAAAAATTGAGATGCTCGTCGGCCTTCAAATCGGCCTTCCAAGCCTGTGTCGCAGGCGTGTATTTTCCTGAAAACGAAGAAGTTACGTCGTTGAAAATCCGGCCTTCGACATCCGTCAGGCGCAGGCGGAAGTTTGTGCGCGAATAGCGGCGATAGGTGCTGCCTGCGTTGCCGTAGCCGCCGCGCCCCCGGTGAAAACCGCTGCGGTCGGTATCGTCATAGACTTCGTTGAAAGCCAAGCTGACCTTCGATTTGGTGTCCTCGTCGGGGAATTCGGCGAGTTTCACCAGCAGGCGGTGCGTCCCGGCGGGCAGGTCGAACGTGATGATTTCCGTGTCCAAGCGGTCGCCGACCTGCCGGAAATTTTCAAAAATGAGTTGGTCGTCGAGCCAGATTTTCATGGGTTCGTGGCGGGCGAGCCGGATTTGCGCCCGTCGGGCCGTCGGCACGGTCAGGAAGGTGTTTGCGTAGTATGTCGCCAGCCCGCCGCTGCCCGGCAACGGCTCGAAATCCACGCGGCTGCCCGGCTCGCGGAGCGTGCGGTCGAACCACGAAAACTCCACGCCGTCCTCGTTTTTGAACGTGCGTTTGGGGTCGAAAGGCTCGGTCTCGACGGGCGTTTTTTCGACGAAACCGCTGCCCGCCACGTTCGTGAACGGCCCGGCGACGCTCCAGTTCCAGTCGTGGAAAACAGTCAAATTGAGGGCGTGGCTGTCCTTGAATTTTCGGAGCGTGAACAACGTATCTGCTTGTGCAGCAACGAGTTGTGCGCGGATGTTCTCCGGCCACTTGTGCGCGAGGAGTTGTTCGGCGGGGCCGTCGGCCATGTGCCCGAAGAGCCAGAACAGGTTGGCATCCCAGTCGGTGGCCATGAGCTGGTTGGCGTGGCGGCGGTAGTTTTCGTAGTCGTGCAGCGTCTCGGCGATGAACACGAGGCCGACGAGCGCAGTCTCGCTCTGTGGGTTCTTTTTCAGCTCGGCCTCGAAAGCCGTGCGGGCCTGCACGAAGTCGTTGTTTTTGACGAAATCCCAGCCGGACTGGGCAAGGGTAAGGGCGAATGGGCACAGGAAAAATGCGAGGAAAGCGAGCGCGGCAACGGGGCGGCGCGACAGGTTTCGGCTGACAAACATGAAGGAGAGATTTTGCGTGTGAAGTTTCGGGACAAACAACGGTCGGGGCAGTTTGATTATTCGTTTTCGTTGAAAAACCTATCAAAACCTTTTTTCAACAACGCGAATCGGATTTCGTCGTCCCGTGTCCAGAACAAACCGTTCGTCTCCAAAACCAGTGCCACGAACGGCGTGTCTTTCGGGTCAACATCGCAGCAGAGCTGGTGTGCAAAGATGAAATTGCGGGTTGAGATGAATTCCTCGTTGAAAAAGTTGAGGCCGCGCATGAATTGGGCGAGCAATTCGAGGAACTCGTCTTCGTCCAACTTGGATTTTTTGCGGAGGCGTTCCCTGTGCTTGAACAGTTCTACGACCATGAAATTGGGCGCGTAAAACACAAAATCGCCGCCCCGTTCGAGCAAGGTGAGGAACTTGGATTCAGGTTGCCGGAGGCTTGAAAAAATGATGTTCGAGTCGGGGACGATGATTCTCATGGCGCTTCGGCGGGGATGAAACGTGCTTTGTTTTGTTCCCACCAATCGGCCACGATTTCGTTGCCTGCCTGTACCACATCATCCTGAAAATCAGCCTTTTGAATAAGGTATTTTAGCCGGAGCCATCGCAAAACCTCCATGATTTGCGATTGGTCGAGCGCATCTTTCGCAATCGTGATGACGTATTTGTCCGGTGTCGAACTGACTTGAATGGCATCCATGTCGTTTGATTTTTTTGCAAAACTACCCGCCAAAAGGAATTCGGCAACTCATTTCCCGCCCACGAACCGGTCGAACACCCGCACGAGCTCGCGTTCGGGCACTTCGCCGGCGCGTTTCCACACGATTTTTTTGTCCGCGTCCAACAGGAACATCCGGGGGAACGTCCGCAGGTTGTACAAGCTGCCGACGCGGGATTTGGCCTGCGGGTCGTGCAGCGCGAGCCACGCATCGGGGAACGGTGTTTTGTCCAAAAATTCCCAGCACATCGGGGCTTGGTCGCGGGTTTTGCCACAGACGGCGATGACTTTCAGGCCGCGTGCGTAGTAGTCGGCGCAGATTTTTTGGAGCAGGGGCAGCTCCTTTTTGCAGTGGCTGCAATCGGGGTTCCAGAACACGAGCAGCGTGTGTTTGGCCTGCGTCTCGTACAGTGCGACGGGCTGCAACTGACGGTCGAAAAGCGTCACCTGCGGCGCGGGCAGGCCCGTGAAAACGCGCTCCATGCGCTTGGCCTCGTCGCTCATTTTGGCGAGGTCTTCGGGTTTCGTCCACGGGGCTTTGCCGGCCTCAATCCAATCTTTGATGAGCCAGTAAAACACCTCGTCGCCCCGGTATTTGCTCATAGAACCGTATGAATTGACGACGTAATTGAAGTAATACTTGAAGTGGTCGGGATTTTTTTCGAGCAGGGCGAGCACTTGGCGGATGGCGGATTTCATCGAGTCCGGCTCCGGCGGCGGCAGTTTGAACACGAAATAATCCATGAACTCGATGCCCAGCGGCGACGAAAACAGCGCGGGCGCAGCCGGGTCGGCGGTGGCAAAATAGTTTTTGCGAAACCACGCCCAACGGTTCGCGGCCTGTTCCGACGGGGTTTTGCCCGCGAGCGGCACGGCTGGTTGGCGCGTCATTTTCAGGAAAGCGGCGGTCAGCGACTTCGGATTTTTTTGGATGAAACGGTCTTGCACGGCCCGCACCGAATCCTCGGCAGCCACCCAAAATTGCATGGACTCCGCATCCCAGCGGTCGCGCCACTCGAACGCGAGGCTGTCGCGGCGGTCAATCGGGCGTTCGGCTTCGCGGAGGTATTGGTAAAACAGCTCGTTTTCGGGCGAGCCAGCGATTTTCGGCGCGGCAAACGGGTCGTTTTTGCGCAATGCGCCCGCATCGGTGACCAGCAGGATGATGCGCCCGCCGTAGCCGGCCCAGTCCATGCCATCCACGGCCTGCATCACCCCGGCAAACGCGTCTTCGTTGAACGAATGGCTGGACACGGTGGAGGCTTTGACCTGCCGCGCCATGTCGAGGAAGCGTTGCGGGTCGCGGCCCTGGTCGAGG
>JBKBIC010000275.1:0-5913 GCA_046299435.1 Saprospiraceae bacterium | reverse complement strand
GCATCCACGTCGCCGCGTTGCACGAGTCTGGCGTTGTACACCTCGCGCGGATTGGGGTGGTTGCCGATGAGGGCGTACAGGTCGGGCTGGGTGAAGCGAGGTTCGTCGCTTTCGTTGTGGCCGTTTTTGCGGTAGCAAACGAGGTCAATGAACACGTCGCAGTTGAACGTCTGGCGGAACTCGGTCGCCAGTTCGGCGGCAAAAACGACTGCCTCCGGGTCGTCGCCGTTGACGTGGAAAACCGGGGCCTGCACCACTTCGGCCACGCTCGTGCAGTAGGTCGAGGAGCGCGCGTCCTCCCAACTCGTGGTGAAACCGATTTGGTTGTTGATGACGAGGTGCATCGTGCCGCCAGTGTTGTAGCCATGCAGCGACATCATTTGCGTGACCTCATAGACGATGCCTTGACCGGCCACCGCCGCGTCGCCGTGAATCAAAATCGGCAACACGCGGTCAACCACGCCGCCGTACATGATGTCGAGTTTTGCGCGGGCAAAACCCTCGACCACCGGGTTCACAGCCTCCAAGTGGCTGGGGTTGGGCAGCAATTTGACGTAAACGGAGCGGCCGTTCAGCGCGTTCGTCTGCGAAGAATAGCCTTGGTGGTATTTCACGTCGCCGCTGCCGTAGCTCTGGTCGGGGATGAATTTCGACTCAAAAGCCGTGAAAATCTGCTCGTAAGTTTTGCCGACGATGTTGCAAAGCACGTTCAGGCGGCCCCGGTGCGCCATGCCGATGATGACCTCTTCGACCGGTATGTCGGATTCGGCAGCTTTGTTTATCATCGCGTCAAGCGCGGGGATGGTGCTTTCGCCGCCCTCCAAACCGAAGCGTTTTTGGCCGACGAACTTGGTCGCCAAAAACTGCTCGAAGCCCACCGCGCCGTTCAGTTTTTCCAAAATGCGCCGCTTTTTTTCGGGCGAAAAGCCATAGTCGCCGTTCATGTTGCGGTTTTCGATGCGCTGGCGGAGCCATTCGCGGCGGCCTTTGTCGAAGACGTGCGTACACTCGAACCCGATGTTGCCGCAGTAGATTTTTTGCAGCCGCGCCACGATGTCGCGCAGCGTGGCGTTGGGCAGGCCGATTTCAAAACCAGCCGCGAATGTTTTGTCCAAGTCGTTGTCCGTCAGGCCGTAATCGCTCAATTCGAGGCGTGGTTTGCGGTCTTTGCGCGGCTTGAGCGGGTTGGTCGTCGAGAGCGTGTGCCCCCGGTCGCGGTAGCCGTGAATGAGGCCGAGCACGGCAAATTCTTTGTCGAGATTGACGGTTGACGATTGACGGTTGACGGTTTGCTCGCCTTCGGCGGCATGGCCGTTTTGGGATTGCAGGGCAAAATCGAAGCCCCGAAAAAACGCGCTCCAATCAGCCTCGACCGAAGCGGGGTCGGCTTGCCAATTTTTGTAAAGCGATTCGATGTACTGTGGATGGGCGTTGAAAACTGCTGAAATATCTTTCATCGGTGGTGTCGAGCGTTGCTGGATGTGTGGTCAAAAATTGAAAATCAGGATAAATGTTTGCAGGCAAATGGCCGACTGGTTTTTGATTTTGAAGGGCGCATTTTTGCGGGCAATGAAATTTGGATTCCCCAAACACACCCTGCGCTAATTCGTTCAAAAACAGTGGTTTAAAGCCGCAAAACCCGGCAAAAGTAGTTTTTCCGGCGTTTTTGCCTGTCCGAATTTTGAAGCGGCTGCGGCGGCTCGTGGGCTTTTATCTTCGCGGGCAGATGCCCTACTTTGTCTAGTAGGGCACGCAGAATTGCCGTACACCGTACATACATTTGCTGTCCAATAGACTCATCCTTTATGATTAAGAGAATTATCCTTAGCCACTTCATGGGCTACGAGAGATTTGATAGCGGCGAGTTCGCACCCATAAATGTGGTTATTGGCAAAAACGACACTGGCAAAACGGGCTTGCTAAAACTGCTTTATTCCCTCTGCCGGAGTGTGGATACTTACTCTCGACGAAAAGGCAACCAAGAGGCTTCGCTCCGCAGGATTTTTGCAGATAAGCTCGTCAACACTTTTCAGCCCGGAAAGAAGGGCTTGGGCGAACTGGTGCGTAAGCCAGGCAGAGAAAAACTTGAAATAGATGTTGAACTTGACCACCGTGTCTTGGGCTATAAGGACCGCTTGCATTTCTCTTTCGGCGAGTCAGCTACCCACACCATCAATACCGGTACTGACTCAACCAAGCTTATCAATGACTCGTTCAGGTGCTTGTTCATCCCTGCCAAAGAGGTACTTACCCAACTGAAAGCCATCCGCGCAACACGCGACAACCTTGATATGATAGGGTTCGACGACACCTATCTCGACTTAATTCGTTCACTAGTCATCTCTACGGGACGGGGCAACTATCCCAACGAGTTGAAACAAGTCAACCAGAAACTGGAAGACCTTTTTGAGGGCACCGTAGAACCGACTGCCGATTTGGACGAGTTCGTGTTCAAGAAAGGCAAGGCTGAATTTCCGCTCACGCTAACTTCGGAGGGGGTGAAAAAAATCGGCATCCTCACGACACTCATCCGCAACCGCCAGCTGAACGCCCAATCCGTTCTGTTCATGGATGAGCCAGAGACTATGCTGCACCCCGCCGCCATCCGAGAACTGGTTGAAATGTTGACCCTGCTTGCCAAATCCGGCATCCAGATATTTATAGCGACCCACAACTACTTCGTACTCAAACAAATACACCTCTGTGCCAGACGCGAAAAAGTCAAAGCGAGCTGTTACATGCTGTCCCGCGAAAAGGAGTCATCTGTAGGCGCACAAATTGCCGACCTCACAGAAGACCTGCCCGAAAACGCCATTTCGGAAGAGGCTATTCGAATGGCTGACGAAGAGGTGTCCCTTGCCTTGGGGATATAAACCATCCAAACCCATCATGCCCAGTTTCACAGAAAGCAATATCACGCTCACCTTTCCGGACTCCAATTTTTTCCGCTTTGCCGATTGCGATGGATACAAAACCTTATCCGGCCACCACTTCAAGGAAATGGACTTTTGCTGGCATGAGACCGTCACCGGCTTTTATTGGCTCATCGAGCTGAAAGACTATTCGTCGGCTGCTCTCTCCGCACAAGGCACGATTGAGAAAAAAGTATGGGACATTGTGAAAAAGGCAGTGGACAGCCTAACGATGTTCATCGCCAGCAAACATGGCTACCCTTACGCCACTACCAACCTTGACCCCTGTTTCCCCATAGCCCCAGCGGTAGCAGGCGAGTTCAAGTTCGTGACCATTGTACATTGTGACCCGTCGCAAAAACCAGATGTGCAATTGATGCACAATTCGTTCCGCCAAAAATTCAAGCCTTATGCCCAACTGTTTGGCATCAAGCACTATGCGATAATGGAACATTCCCAAGCCATACTCAAATTGCCGACCAACATAGTGACTTGAAAGGTTCCAAAGCCTACCCCAGAAAAAGCGGGGAGCCTGTTTATTGTACTATTTTGATGATCAATACCATGTCTCGCATCCAAACCGACATCCTCGTCCTCGGCTCCGGCATCGCCGGGCTGACTTTTGCCATCAAAGCCGCCCGCCACTGGCCGCAACGCGAAATCTTGGTGCTCACCAAAACCGACGAGGGCGAGAGCAACACGCGCTATGCACAGGGCGGCGTGGCCTCCGTGTGGGACTTGGAAAAAGACGATTTCGAGAAACACATCGCCGACACGCTGGACGCGGGCGACGGCCTCTGCAAGGCCGACATCGTGCGCATCGTGGTGGAAGAAGGCCCCGAACGGGTGCGCGAAATCATCGAATGGGGCGCACGGTTCGACCGCGAAAAAGGCTCCGAGGCATACGATTTGGCCCGCGAGGGCGGCCACTCGGAACATCGGATTTTGCATTACAAAGACCTGACGGGTTGGGAAATGCAGCGCACGCTCATGGCAGAAGCCAAAAAATACGCGAACATCCGCGTCCTCGAACACCACTTCGCGCTCGACCTCATCACGCAGCACCATCTGGGGCGCATGGTCATCCGGGTCACGCCCGACATCGAATGTTACGGCTGCTATGCCCTGAACAAAGAGAACGGCGAGATTGACACCATTTTGAGCCGCGCCACCGTCTGTTGCACAGGCGGCGGCGGGCAGGTGTACAAGGCCACGACTAACCCAATCATTGCCACTGGCGACGGCGTGGCGATGGTTTACCGCGCCAAAGGCCGTGTGGAAAACATGGAATTCATGCAGTTCCACCCCACCTCATTGTTCAATCCGGCGGGCGAAAACCCGTCGTTTTTGGTCTCCGAAGCGGTGCGCGGTTTCGGCGGCATCCTGAAAAGCGCGGACGGCGAGGAGTTCATGCACCTATATGACGAGCGGCTGTCGCTCGCCCCGCGCGATATCGTGGCCCGCGCCATTGACGCGGAGATGAAAAAACGCGGCTCCGACTCGATGTTCCTCGATTGCCGCCACCTGAACAAAGAGGATTTCGTGGCGCATTTCCCGACGATTTACGAAAAATGCCTCAGCATCGGCATTGACCCGATGCACGACATGATCCCTGTCGTGCCAGCCTGTCATTATATGTGCGGCGGCATTCGCACGGACGAGCACGGGCGCACGAGCATCCACCGCCTGTACGCTGCCGGCGAGTGCGCCTCGACCGGGCTGCACGGCGCGAACCGTCTGGCTTCCAATTCGTTGCTCGAAGGCATGGTGTTCGCGCACCGCATTTTCGACCATTTGAAAGGCCGACTGGACGATTTTTCATTCCAAGAAAACGTGCCGGACTGGAACGCCGAAGGCACCACCGAGCCGCAGGAAATGGTGCTTATCACGCAGAGCCTCAAAGAGTTGCGCGAAATCATGTCGTACTACGTCGGCATTGTGCGGTCAAATGTCCGCCTCAAACGCGCCCTCGACCGTCTCTACTTGCTTTACCAAGAAACGGAGGAACTGTACCGCACGACGGTCATTTCGCCACAATTGATGGAACTCCGCAACCTCATCACGCTCGGCTACCTCATCACCCGCTCGGCCAAAGACCGCCGTGAGAGCCGGGGCCTGCACTTCACGACCGACTACCCGGAGCATCTACCGTTCATCGAGCATTCGGTGCTGTGAGCCGGGCATTTGCCGTCATTCTATTTCGGCATCGGTGCTGTCTTCGGGGAAAACGAGTTTGCCTGCCGGGTCGTTGAGGCTGTCGAGCAGTTCAACCTCGAAATCCGTGCGGCTGACGAGCCATTGGCCTTTGATGCGGCGGAGGGCGAGTTGGCCGGGGTCAGGCTCGCCCGTTTCGTCCTCGAAATGGTAGGTGCAGTGCGCGGAATCGCCAATGGTTTGGCAGCGGAGATTGAGCATGGGATTGTCCTCCCATTCGAGCGTGTCGCCGCTGTTCAGTTCGGAAAGTTCGGCGATATAGGTGAGTGCTTCGCCCGTGCTGAGCCGTCGGGCCAGCTCAAAATTGTTTTTGTCAATGCTTTGCTGCCACAGTTGAACGACGGTTTCCGGGGTGTCGGGCAACGCGGGCTGGCTGTTTCGGAGGTTGCAGGACAAAAGCAGGCTGTGGAGCAATGCCGCTAAGGCAATGATTCTCATATAGTTGTGTTTTGCAAGAGCGAAGGTAGGCTTTTCTAAAAAACATTTTTTCGGAGCGGTCTTGTCTGTTTGTGCAACGCGAGCCTACCTTCGCCGCCGCTTTTCAAAAAAGAATCAGGGCGCTTAGCTCAGCCGGTTCAGAGCATCTGCCTTACAAGCAGAGGGTCAGCGGTTCGAATCCGTTAGCGCCCACGAAGCCACCCAAACGGGTGGCTTTTTTTGTCATGGCTGCATATTTCTACATCCTCCACTCACAGTCGCTCGACAGGTACTACATCGGCCACACCACCACGACCCCGCACGAGCGGCTCCAAAAACACCTCGCAGACCATCGGGGCTTCACCGCAAA
>JBKBIC010000274.1:0-5917 GCA_046299435.1 Saprospiraceae bacterium | reverse complement strand
CCCCTAAAGGGGGAGTTGGTTCGCACGAAGAACTCCCCCTTTAGGGGGCTGGGGGGGGCGACGGGCCAGCCTTTTTTCCGCAAAAACTCACAGCGCGAGCACCACGCGGCCTCGCGCCAAACTCCCGTCCATGCTGCCACAAATCATTCGTTTTTCCATACAAAACAAGCTCATCGTGCTGCTTTTCGCGGCGGCGTTGGTGGGCTACGGCGCGTTCCAGATGACGCGATTGCCCATTGATGCGGTGCCCGACATCACCGACAATCAGGTGCAAATCATCACCACCTCACCTGCGCTGGGCGCGCCCGACGTGGAGCGTTTCATCACTTTCCCCATCGAACAGGCCACTGGCAACATCCCCGGCCTGAAAGAAATCCGCAGTTTTTCGCGCTTCGGCCTGAGCGTCGTCACCGCCGTTTTTCACGACGACGTGGACGTGTACTGGGCGCGCCAGCAAGTCAGCGAACGCCTCCAACGGGTGCAAGCCGACTTGCCGCCCGGCCTCGGCACGCCCGGCCTCGCGCCCGTGACGACGGGCTTGGGCGAAATTTACCAATACGTCCTGCGGCCCAAACCGGGCTTCGAGGGCAAGTTTTCGCCCATCGAACTCCGCACGATGCAGGATTGGCTCGTGCGCCGCCAACTGCTCGGCGTGCCCGGCGTGGCCGACGTGAGCACTTTCGGCGGGCTGCTGAAACAGTACGAAATCGCCGTGCGCCCCGACCGCTTGCAATCTTTTGGCCTGACAATCAACGACTTGTTCGCCGCGCTCGAAGCCAACAACCAAAACACCGGCGGCGCGTACATCGAAAAAGGCCCCGTCGTGCTGTTCATCCGCAGCGAGGGTTTGGTCGGCGAAATGGCCGACATCGAGCAAATCGTCGTGAAAAACACGCCCGGCGGCCTGCCCGTCAAAATCGGCGACGTGGCGCGCGTCGGCATCGGCACGGCCACCCGCTACGGCGCGGTTTGCTACAACGACGCGGGCGAAACCGTCGGCGCGGTGGTGATGATGCTCAAAGGCGAAAACTCCTCGGCGGTCATCGAGCGGGTGAAAACGCGCATCGCCGACATCCAAAAAACCTTGCCCGAAGGTGTGCTCATCGAGCCGTTCCTCGACCGCACGAAAATGGTCAACAACGCCATCGGCACCGTCGAAACCAACCTGCTGGAAGGCGCGCTCATCGTCGTTTTCGTGCTCGTGCTGTTTTTGGGCAACCTCCGCGCAGGCTTGGTCGTGGCTTCGGTCATCCCGCTCGCGCTGCTTTTTGCCGTCATTTTGATGAACCTCTTTGGCGTGAGCGGCAACCTGATGAGCCTCGGCGCGCTGGATTTTGGCCTCATCGTGGACGGCGCGGTCATCATCGTCGAGGCCGTCATGCACCAACTTTCGCACTCCAAAACGCTGCCGCACGGCGCGGCAGCCCACCTTTCGCAGGCCGAAATGGACGCGCAAGTGGAAAAATCCGCTTCGAAAATGATGAGCGCGGCGGTGTTCGGGCAAATCATCATCCTCGTCGTCTATCTGCCCATTTTCGCGCTCGAAGGCATCGAAGGCAAGATGTTCAAGCCAATGGCGCAGACGGTGGCGTTCGCCCTGCTCGGCGCGTTTGTGCTTTCGCTGACGTATGTGCCCGCCGTGTCCGCGCTGTTTTTGAGCAAAAAATCTGCGCTGCACGCCTCGTTTGCCGACCGATTCATGGCACAGGTAGAGCGTGTTTTTCAGGCCGCGCTTGGCCGCGTTTTGAATTTCCCGAAAACCGCCATCGGCCTTGCGGCTGGGGCGTTCGCGCTGGCGATGCTGGTTTTCGGCACGCTCGGCGGCGAGTTTATCCCGGAATTGGAGGAGGGCGATTTCGCGGTGGACACCCGCGTTTTGACGGGCAGCAACCTGAAAACGACCATCGCCGCCACGCAACAAACCGCGCACATCCTGCTCACGCAATTCCCGGAAGTGGAAAAAATCGTCACCAAAATCGGCTCCGGCGAAATCCCCACCGACCCCATGCCCATCGAGGCCAGCGACATGATGGTCATTTTGAAAGACAAAAAGGAGTGGACTTCCGCCCGCACGTTCGACGAACTGGCCGACAAAATGAGCACCGCCCTCGCTGCCGTCCCCGGCGTGAGCGCGGGCTTCCAGTACCCTGTGCAAATGCGTTTCAACGAACTGATGACTGGCGCAAAACAGGACGTGGTCTGCAAGATTTTTGGCGAAAACCTCGACACGCTGGCCGCCCTCGCCGCCCGGCTCGGCACGGTGGCTGGCAGCGTGCCCGGCGCGACGGAACTCTACGTCGAGGCCGTGACCGGGATGCCGCAAATCGTCGTGCGCCCGCGCCGCGCCGCGCTCGCACAATACGGCCTGAGCATGGCCGACGTGAATCGCACGCTCAGCGCGGCCTTCGCCGGAGCCGCCGCCGGGCAGGTTTTTGAGGGCGAAAAACGCTTCGACCTCGTGGTCAGGCTCGACCAGCAAAGCCGCCGCGACCTTGCCGACGTGCAAAATCTGCCCATCGCCACGCCCGGCGGCGGGCCGCAAATCCCGCTCAGCCACTTGGCCGACGTGCAAATCGAGGAAGGCCCCAGCCAAATCCAGCGCGAGAACGCCCAGCGGCGCATCATCGTCGGCTTCAACGTGCGCGGGCGCGACGTGCAAAGCGTCGTGGACGAGCTGCGCGGCAAAATCGAATCGCAACTGCGCCTGCCGCCCGGCTATTTCGTGCATTACGGCGGCAGTTTCGAGAACCTGCAAGCCGCCAAAAACCGCCTCGGCGTGGCCGTGCCGGTGGCCTTGCTGCTCATTTTTCTGATGCTGTATTTCGCCTTCGGTTCCGTCCGGCAAGGGCTGCTGATTTATACGGCCATCCCGTTGTCGGCGGTCGGCGGCGTGCTCGCGCTGGCGCTGCGCGGGATGCCGTTTTCCATTTCGGCGGGCATCGGGTTCATCGCGCTGTTCGGCGTGGCGGTGCTCAACGGCATCGTGCTGCTCACCGAGTTCAACCGCCTCTACCGCGAGGGCACGCACGACCTCCGGCGCGTGGTGCTGCAAGGCACCAAAATCCGCCTCCGCCCCGTGCTGATGACCGCCGCCGTCGCCTCGCTCGGCTTCCTGCCCATGGCGTTCAGCGCGGGCGCGGGCGCGGAAGTGCAGCGGCCATTGGCGACCGTCGTCATCGGCGGCTTGGTGTCGGCCACGCTCTTGACGCTGTTTTTGCTGCCCATTTTGTACGTCCTTTTTGGGCAAAAAACCGCCGGGAAAACCCCGCCTGCCGCCGCCGCGCTGCTGCTCGTCGGGCTGTTTTTTAGCCAAAAAACGGCAGCGCAAACGCCTATTTCCGTGCAAGCAGCGGTGGATTCCGCGCTGAAAAATCACCCCGCGCTGCGACCTTTTGAGTTGGAAATCGAGCAAAACCGCGCCCTCCAACGCACCGCCCGCGATTTGCCGAAGACCGATTTCGGCCTCGAAACCGGGCAAATCAACACGGCCTACTGGGACAATCGCCTCTCGGCCACGCAGTCTTTTTCGTCGAGAAAAACTTACCGCGCCCGCGCCGAACACTTGGCCGCTGCGACCGCCGTCAGCGCGGCAGATTTGGCCGTCGGCCAGCGCGAACTGGCGCGGGAAGTGCGGTTGGCTTGCGCCGATTTGCGCGCGTTGCGCGAAAAAATCGCCGTCCAGATGCGCGCCGACAGCCTGTTCGCCGCTGCTGCTGCCCGCGCCGCCGCCCGCCTCCGCGCTGGCGAAACGGATGCTTTGGAAAAAGCCGACGCGGACTGGCAACGCGCCCAAATCGCTCGAAAACTGGCCCTGCTCCGCGCTGATTTTTCCGCCGAACTTGCTCGTTTTCAGCGGCTTATCGGCACCGCCGCGCCGTATTTGCCGGAGGCTGCGCCCGCCGATTTTTCGGAAAAAACTGCGCTGGACGCGCACCCGATTTTGCAGGCTGAGGCCGCCCGCGTGGCGTTGGCCGAGCGCGATTTGGCTTTGTCGAAGGCTGCGCTCGCGCCGGAGTTTCGCGTCGGCGTTGGCTTGCAATCCATTCGCGGCCCGCAGGTCATCGGCGGCGAGGAGCGGACGTACAACGCTGTGCCTCAATTCTTTACGCTGCAAGCAGGTATGAGTTTGCCCATTTTCAAAAAGGCGCAACACGCGCGGGTGCAAGCCGCCACACTCGGTTGGCAGGCCGCGCAAGCGCAGTTGGCTGCCGCAAAATTTGACCTCGAAACGCGGCGGCTGGCCCTGCTGGCCGAGCGCGAAAAGCATCGGGCGGCGTTGGCCGATTTTGAAAAAACGACCCTGCCCGCCGCCGAACGCCTGCTGCAAACGGCTGAAAATCAATTGAAAAACGGCGCCATCAACTACCTCGAATGGTCGGTTTTTGCCCGCCGCTACCTCGACGCGCTGTCCGAACGCGCCGAACTGCAACATCAATTTGAACAGTTTTGGGTGATGAGTTTCGAGTTTTGAGTCCACTCAAAACTCAAAACCCAGCACGCGAAACTCAAAACTCAAAAATATGTAGGTACGGGGCTTAGCTCGTTGAAAATCAGCCCCATAGAGGCGGCACGTTTATAGTTGCGTCGGCAGTAATGGAGGAAAGTCCCGTAGGGACGACCCTCTGCGGTGTTCAAAACCTTTCGCGTCGTCCCTACGGGACTTTGAAGGCAAATTTTGTGCTTGATTTCTATAAACGTGCCGCCCCTATGGGGCTGGTTTCCAACGAGTTAAACCTCATGATCACGTTCAAAACTTAAAAACATGAAGTCCAAAATCATCCTCATATCTGCTGCCCTTTGGCTGGCCGCTTGCGGCGGCAAAAACACCCCCGAAACCACCACCGAATCATCCCCCAATCCTCATTCCTCGTCCCTCGTATTGACGGCGGAGCAGCTGCAAAATGCCCACCTCGAAATCGCCCGACCGGAGCGGCGCAGTTTGGGTAACTTGTTGAAAGCCAATGGGTTCATCGAGGCACCGCCGCGTAATTTGGTGTCGGTGAGTTTTCCGCTGGGCGGCTATTTGAAGCAGACGAAACTGCTGCCGGGGATGCACGTCCGGCGCGGCGAAGTGCTGGCTACGCTCGAAGATCCGCAGTACATCACGCTGCAGCAGGACTACCTGACGGCCACGGCGCGGCTCGAATTTTTGGCCGCCGACCTCGCGCGGCAGGACGCGCTCAGCCGCGACCAATCGGCCAGCGAAAAAGCCCTGCAACAGGCCCGCGCCGAGCACCAAATGCAGTTGATTCAGGCCAAAGCATTGGCCGAAAAACTGCGGCTCATCGGCCTCGACCCGGCGCGGCTGACGGCGGAAAACATCTCAAAAAGCGTGGACATCCGGGCACCGATTGACGGCTTCGTGTCGGCGGTCAAAGTCAACATCGGCAAGTACGTTTCGCCGACGGACGTACTGTTCGAGTTGGTCAACCCCGACGATATTCACTTGACAATCAAGGTGTTCGAGCGCGATTTGCCCGCGCTGAAAGTCGGCCAGAAGGTGTCGGCCTACGCCCAAAGCGACCCGTCGCGGCGGTTCGCGGCGCACGTCATTTTGGTCAGCCAGAACGTGGGCGACGACCGCAGCGTGGAGGTGCATTGTCACTTCGACCGCGACGACCGGAGCCTGTTGCCGGGGATGTTCATGACGGCGGAAATCGAAGCGGCGAGCCGCCAAACGGTGGCCGTACCGGAAGCCGCAGTGGTGCGTTTTGAAAACAAGCACTACGTTTTCGTGGCAAAATCGGCCAGCGCGTTCGAGATGACGGAGGTGGAAACGGGCGCGACGGAAGGCGGTTTCGTGGAAATCGCGTCGGCCAACGCGGAGGCTTTGCTGGCGCAAAACGTGGTCGTGAAAAATGCCTACACGCTGCTGATGGCGATGAAAAACGCGGGCGAGGAGGAGTGAGGCAGGGTT
>JBKBIC010000273.1:0-5968 GCA_046299435.1 Saprospiraceae bacterium | reverse complement strand
GGATGCCATTTTGGTAGATGCCAGATTTGAGATGCCATATACCAGACGTGTGTGGCTATGTTGTGGTCTGGTATCTGGCATCTCAAATCTGGCATCTCATGTCTGCGAGCGGCAAAAATGTCAGTAAAAAATCATTTTTCCCAATCAGGATTTGGCCTCTGAAACCTGACTTATGGCCGAAAGTTGGTTTAGTGGCGAGAAGTGCCGCAGATACTTTTGCATCATCGTTTTCGACATACGAACGAAAAATCCGGCACACCGACCGACTCAACTTTCACCGACAAACTTTCCGGCCATGTCCAACGCAATTCCTGTTTTCGCAGCCGAACCACGCGACGCTTTCGAGCCGCAGCGCATCGCCAAAGAAGCCATTTTGATTCCCGACTACGGCGTGATTTTACCCGAAATCCCGACCGAGCGCACTTCTGGCAAGTCCGGCAAAATCGTGTTGCCGACCATGGAAGGACTGTGTTTCGAGAAGACCAAGCACATCGCCTACCTCGAAGCCAACGGCAACTACACCATGCTCCACTTCGTGGACAAGCGGCAAATCCTCGTTTGCAAAACCCTCCGCGACGTGGAGCTGATGCTCCCGGAAGATGAGTTCGTGCGCATCCACCGCTCGCACACCGTCAACCTGAAACACCTGAAAAAGTACGTCCGGGGCAAGGGCGGCTACGTCGTGCTGCAAAACGGCGTGTCGCTGGCCGTCTCCGCCGGGCAAAAAGAACTGTTCGTGGAGGCCGTGAAAAACTATTTTTAGATAAAAAAGATACAGTAAGGGTTTGGTTTGGCACCGGGCACGGAAAGGCGTGGCCCGGTGCTTCCTTTTTCATAAAGGCTTGATTTTCAGGAGATAAGTCGGCTCCAAAGATTTTTCGCGGGTGGCCGGGTTCAGGAAATCGCCGCGCAGCCGCGCAGCCTGAAAGTGCGGAAATGCGCGTTCGACCACAAAAGCCACGCCCGCTGCGGCCAGTTCTTCGCGCCCGGCTTCAGTCGTGTACAGCCAAAAACCGCCCAGTTCGGCGGCGGTTTCGCGGATTTGCGCGGGCGTTTTCAGCTCCCGCGTGATGCCGCCCGCGTAAAAATCCAGCGCGTGGCCGTGCCGTTTGAAAAAGCCGACACGCTCTGCCGAGATGTCATTTTCGCGCAGGTATCGGCCCACTTGACTGGTACTTTGGTACGGCAACAGGTGAGGGTAAAACCAAAAATTCAGCGCGAAACCGAAGCCTATGGCCACCACCACGCTTGGCCGGACGAGTCTGCCCACAGATGAATCTGTGGGCTGGGGGCAGAAAATCTGCAGGATTTTTGATTCACAGCCCACAGATTCATCTGTGGGCAGCGGCGCGAGCAGCAGGGCCGTGCCGCCAAAAACGACCGCCAGTCCGGCCAGCATCCAACCGCTGTTTTCCGAAAAAAAATAGCCCGGTGCGGCCCAAGCCAGCAACATAACCAACAGACACACAACGGCTTGCACCCAAACCCAAACATTTCGACGGCGGCTCGCTACTGCCCAAAAATCGCTGCCCAGCCACCGCGCCAGCAGCACGGAAGCCCAGGGCAAAGTGACGAAAATGTAGTGCGGCAACTTGTAATTCGAGGTAGAAAGCGCGGCGAACGTCAGCACAAACGCCCCGATGGAGTAGCCCTCATCGGCAACGGGGAGGCAAAGTTTTTGTCCAAAAATTGCTCGGAAACGCGCCCACAACGCGCCCACAAAAAGCAGCGACCAGGGCGCGAACGCCCACAGGTAAGTATGCACGAAATAGAGCGGCGTGCTGTCGTCGTGCCACACGTTTTCGCCGGTCACGCGCCCGAAACTCTGTTCCCAAAAGAAAAAATACAGCCCCGACGTGGTGCGCCGGTCGCGCAGCGGTTTTTCAGGGTGCAGGTCGAATTGGTGCCACAGGCCCCAGCACATCGGCGCGAGCACGACGGCCACGACCAGCAGCCCGACCAGCCATTGCCAGCGAAAAATGCCGCGCCAATCGCGCCGCAAAAGCAGGTGCGAACCCACAGCAAAAGCCGGGACGACCAGCCCAATCGGGCCTTTGGCGAGCATGGCGAGGCCGATGCAAAAGAAGGCTGCGAGCAAGTTCGGCCAACGTGTTTGTTGTTGATATTCAGCGAGTTGCCAGACGGCACAGGCCGTCGTGCCGAGCAGCAGGATGTCCGTCCGCACGTCGTTGGTCATCAGCATCAGGCCGAGCGACGAGGCCAAAACGAGTGCCGCGTGTTGGGCCGTTTTTTCGGGGTAAAAGATTTTGGCGAAACGGTACGTCGCCCAAATCCCGGCCACTGCAGCCACGAGCGCGGGCAGTTTGTACGCGAAATTCGTGAACCCGAACACACCCATCGAAGCCGCCGACAACCAGAAGAGCAGCGGCGGCTTGTCCAAATAATCCGTGTGGCGGTGCATCACTTCGAGCCAACTGCCGCCCTGCCACATTTCCATTGAAATGGAGGCGTACTGCGAAGCGTCCACGTCCATCACATCTACGAAAAGGCCGCGCACGAACACGCAGCCAAGGCCGAGGACCAGCCAGGAATCAAGTTTTTTGAAAAAAGAGAGAAAGTGCATCGGCGGCAAAGTTCCGCGAAACTCCATGAAAACTTGACCTTCGCCCTATGCGTAAAACCGCTGTTTTCCCTGTCGCCGCTCCCGGCGTTTTCAAGCAAAAACTGCTCGCGTGGGCCGAGGCGCACGAGGTCTGCGCGTACTTGGACAGCAACGATTTCAAAACCCAAAACCCAAAACCCAAAACCCAAAACTCAAAACCCAAAACTCAAAACTGGGAATGTTTGGCTGCCGCTGGCATGGCCGATTTTGTGCAAAAACAGGCCGGGCAAGGCGCGTTCGAGGCGCTGCAAAACTTGCACGACGACAAGCGCGATTGGCTGTTCGGTTTCCTCGGTTACGACCTGAAAAACGAACTCGAAAACCTGCGTTCGGAAAACCCCGACGGCATCGGCCTGCCGGATTTGTATTTTTTCCAGCCCGAAAACGTGGTCGGCCTGCGCGACGGGCAAGCGCACGTTTTTTCGCTGCACGACGACCCGGAGGCAGTGTTTCAAATCATTGAAAATCAAGAGCTTGACGACCGCCCACCGTCCACTGTCAACCGTCAACCGTCAACCGTCCAGCCTAAAATCGCAAAAGCCGACTACCTGAAAATCATCGAACAAGTGCGGCGCGACATCGCGCTGGGCGATTTTTACGAACTGAATTTTTGCCAAGAGTTTTTTGCCGAGGGCGCGGAGATTGACCCGGCGGCGATTTTCCGGCGGCTGAACGCGATTGGCCGCGCGCCGTTTTCGGCTTATTTCCGGCTCCGCGAGCTGCATTTGTGCTGCGCCAGCCCGGAGCGTTTTTTGAAAAAAACGGGCGACCAACTCGCCAGCCAGCCCATCAAAGGCACCCGTCGGCGCGGCCAAACGGAGGCCGAAGACGCTGCCCTCGCCCACGAACTGGCCGCCTCCGCGAAAGACCGCTCCGAAAATGTGATGATTGTGGATTTGGTACGGAACGATTTGGGCCGCGTGTGCGAGCCGGGCACGGTGGCCGTGCCGGAATTGTGCGGCATCCATCGGTTCGAGACGGTTTTTCAGATGATTTCGACGGTCGTCGGGCGGCTGCGCCCGGAGGTGCATTGGGTGGACGCGCTGCGGGCAGCCTTCCCGCCGGGCAGCATGACGGGCGCACCGAAAGTCATGGCCATGCAACGCATCGAGCGGTACGAAAAATCGCGGCGCGGGCTGTACTCTGGGGCAGTCGGCTACATCACGCCGGAGGCTGATTTTGATTTCAATGTGGTGATTCGCAGCGTGTTGTACAATTCGATTCAACAATATGTGTCGTTCCAAGTGGGCGGCGCGATTGTGTTCGATAGCCAGCCGGAGGCCGAGTACGAAGAGTGTTTGGTAAAGGCCGAGGCGATGCTGCGGGCGTTGGGCTTGACATGAACTTTGGCGGACACTTTTGGTTTTTGACTTAGTTTTGCACAAAAAGAAGAGCCATGATGTCAGATTTCACAGACCAAAAAAACGAGTTCATCCAAGAGGTTTCCGCGCTGCAAGACGAGCGGCAATTCTCCCAATTGGTGGCGGCATACCGCGAAATCAAAGCGCGTGATGTGGCAGCTGTCAAGCAAAGGCTCCGCCGCCCGCTGCGAAGAAAACTCAACCCGGAGGCCATCAAGCGCGGGCGAGGCTTCAAAGGGCACGACAAAGCGGAAATTTACAGGCTCATCAAAGAAATTGACATCCAAGAACCTATCGAGCTCCTGCTTTCCCAATTGACCCGATGACCTACTTGTTTGATACCAACATCGTCTTGCACTTCCTGCGGGTATCGCAGGTTGCCAAGCACGTCGAGACTATTTTTCGACCGTTCGACCCACCCAATGAAAGCTGGGTTTCCATCATTTCTTTCGGGGAATTGCGCTCGCTTGCCAAGCAAAACAATTGGGGCAGCCCACGCATCGAAAAACTGGCAATTTTGCTCGACAGCTTGATACCAGCCGATATTTACGCGGAGGATGTCTTCGAGCGTTACGCAGAAATTGATGCGTTCAGCCAAGGCAAACTCCTCCACTTGCCCTCCGATTTCTCGGCTCGCAACATGGGGAAAAACGACCTCTGGATTGCTGCCACCGCCTCCGTGCTCGATGCTCGATTGCTCACAACCGATGCAGATTTCGACCATCTGGACGGTGTTTTCTTGCACGTCGAAAAGGTGCCGAGTTGACTTGCCCTCGCTCGCCCTGTGGCCATTCTTCACTCAAAAATCATCATTTTATGCTCGCCGATTCTGCCCAAAAACAACTCGACCGCCTCGGCTACCTCGACCTCGAAGTTGACCCTTCGCTCGACCTCGTGTCCGAAATCAAACGCCTCAAAAAGGAGAAAAACGCCGTGATTTTGGCGCACTATTACCAAGAATCCGAGATTCAGGACATTGCCGACTACATCGGCGACTCGCTCGGCCTCTCGCAACAGGCCGCCAAAACCGACGCGGACATCATCGTTTTCGCCGGCGTGCATTTCATGGCCGAGACCGCCAAAATGCTCAGCCCCACGAAAAAAGTGCTGTTGCCCGACCTGAAAGCCGGTTGCTCGCTGGCCGATTCGTGCCCGCCGCACGTCTTCCGAAAGTTCAAGGAAAAATACCCCGACCACGTCGTGGTCAGCTACATCAACTGCACTGCAGAGCTGAAAACGCTGACCGACATCTGCTGCACCAGCACGAACGCCGTGCAAATCATCGAAAGCATCCCGCCGGAGCGGCCCATCATTTTCGCGCCGGACAAAAACCTCGGCCAGTACCTCATCAAAAAAACGGGGCGCGACATGGTGCTCTGGAACGGGGCCTGCATGGTACACGAGATTTTCAGCCACGAGCGCATCGTCAAACTGAAAATGCGCCACCCGGAGGCCAAATTCATCGCCCACCCGGAGTGCGAGCCGCACATCCTCGACATGGCCGACTTCATAGGCAGCACGACCGGGCTGCTGAAATTCACACAGCGCGACCCGGCCCAATCGTACATCGTCGCCACCGAAACAGGCATTTTGCACCAGATGCAACTTGCCAGCCCGCAAAAAACCTTCATCCCCGCACCGCCGAACAACAATTGCGCCTGCAACGATTGCCCGCACATGAAGCGCAACACGATGGAAAAACTCTACCTGTGCATGGAACACGAACTGCCCGAAATCACGCTGCCCGATTGGGTCATCCGCGAAGGCCGCGCCAGCATTGACCGGATGCTGGAAGTGTCGGCACGGGCAGGGTTGGTGGAGAAAAGTTGAAGAGAGAGGGAGAGTTCAAGAGTTGAAAAGTTAAGAAGCTGTTTGACTTGTTTTCCCACAGATAAATCTGTGGGCTGTATGGTAAAATCCACCGGATTTTGAAGGAGTCCAAGGACACCGATGGTCCGAAATCTGTTAGATTTTTTATGCCCAG
>JBKBIC010000272.1:0-5993 GCA_046299435.1 Saprospiraceae bacterium | reverse complement strand
TCCGTGCAAATCCGCTCCATCCGCCTCATCTGTGTTCCAATCCCGCCAAAGTCCGCACCACATCAAAAATCACCGCATTGAACACCCTCGGCACCCTTTTCCGCATCACCACCTTCGGCGAATCGCACGGCCCGGCCATCGGCTGCATCGTGGACGGCTGCCCCGCTGGGCTGACCATTGACCCAGACTTCATCCAACGCGAACTCGACCGCCGCCGACCGGGCCAAAGTGCCATCGTCACCCAGCGCAAGGAAAGCGACACCGTGCAAATCCTCTCCGGCGTGTTCGAGGGCCGCACGACGGGTGCCCCCATCGCACTCCTCATCCCAAACGAAGACCACCGCTCCAGCGACTACGACCACCTTGCCGATGCCTACCGGCCCAGCCATGCAGACTACACTTGGGAAGCCAAATTCGGCCACCGTGACCACCGGGGCGGAGGCCGCACGAGTGCCCGCGAAACCGCCGCACGAGTGGCCGGCGGCGCACTGGCAAAATTGTTTTTACAGACGCAAGGCATTGAAACACAAGCCTTTGTCAGCCAAGTCGGGCCATTGGTTCTGGAAAAAAATTACACGGAACTCAACCTCGCATTGGCCGAAACCAACGACGTGCGCTGCCCCGACCCCGTGCTGGCCGAGCAGATGATTCAATTCATCAAAGACATCCGAAAAGCGGGCGACACCATCGGCGGCGTGGTCACATGCGTCGTGCGCGGTTGCCCGCCGGGCCTCGGCGAACCGGTTTTCGACAAGCTGCACGCCGATTTGGGCAAGGCCATGCTCAGCATCAACGCCGCCAAAGGCTTCGAAATCGGCTCTGGTTTCGAGGGCGTGAAAATGACCGGGCTGCAACACAACGATATTTTTGAAACGGCGGACGGCGGACGGCGGACGGCGGACGGGCCAAATTCCCAATTCCTAATTCCCAATTTACGGACCCGCACCAACCATTCCGGCGGCATCCAAGGCGGCATTTCCAATGGCATGGACATTTATTTCCGCACGGCGTTCAAGCCCGTCGCCACCGTGCTGCGCGACCAACCTTCCGTCAACCGTGCGGGCGAGGCCGTCATTTTGAAAGGCAAAGGCCGACACGACCCCTGCGTGGTGCCCCGCGCCGTGCCCATCGTGGAAGCAATGACCGCGCTGGTTTTGGCCGACCATTTTTTGCGCTGGCGGGCGGGGCGGGGCTGAACATTTGGCCTCAAAAACTGCGGGCTGCCGACCAGTTTTGTCGGCAGCCCGCAGTCGTTTTCATCATAGGTGCTGGTCAGATTTTCTCGAAAGTCAAGAAATCCGTGCCGCCGTTGCCGCCGCTGATGTGCCGAAGTTCAATCTTCGTTTCCGTCTGGCTGATGATTTCCCAGTCTTCGTTCAGTTCCTCGAACTTACCAGTGGCCTGAAAATTCAGGACGAGTTTCTGTTTGCTGTCATCGTTGCCGTCGGCCCAAGTGCCGGGCACGGTCGTGCCGCCGTTAGTCGCCGTTGCGGTGCCATTGGATTGAAAATCAAAGGAATAGCCCGCAAAATAAGCGGTCTCGTCTTTGTCGTCCCAGAAGTAAGTCACCTTCCATGTGCCCGATGGGAGATTGGCCGGGAGGCTGGGCGTGCTGTTGTCGTCATCTTTTTTGCAGGCCGAAGTCGTCAGGATGACGGATGCGAGCAGCCACGCGAGTGTTTGAAAAATTGTCTTGGACATGATTTTGATGGATTTGTTTGAGTGAAAAAATGTGTGAATCGCCGCCGCCTTTGCGACGTTGCAGGCGGGTCTTACCTCAAAATTCTGCGCTTGTCCGCTGGCCCACCAACTCATTCCTGCCCAATCGGGCGATTCGCCATCCGAACGCGCGGCTTCACAGACTGAGCCAAACTGCGCCAAATCATCAAAACCTTTTCTGTCGGTCGGGCTTGAAAAAAGCCCAATCACCCTACCTTCGCCCACGCCTTCAACCAAGTTAGCCCACCTTTTTTCGGAGTTTTGAGTATTGCGGGATTGGGACACGGATGACCCGGATTGAGCAGATTTGCGCGGATTTTTTCTGTTTGCAAATTGCCCAATTTGTATCGTCCACGCCCCAATCGTGCCGCACACTCATCGCTCATCATTCATAACTCATCACTATCCGAACGCATGGGTGAATTGCTCAAACTCGACGACTGGAAACTCGAAAAAGAGGAGTGGCTCGATGCCATCGAAGAAGTGCTCGAAGCACATGGCAAAGGCCGCACGACCGAACTTTTCCACGACCTGCGCCGCGCCCTCGCCCGCCGGGGCGTGGCCAATAGCGGCCCCGCGCTGAACACGCCATATTTAAATACGATACCCGCCGACGAGCAGCCAGCCTATCCGGGCAACCTCGAATTGGAGCGGCGTTTGGAAAACATCATCCGCTGGAACGCGCAAGCGATGGTGCTGCAAGCACAGGACAAAAAACTCGCGCTCGGCGGGCACATCGCCACTTACATGGCCGCGAGCACGATGTTGGAGGTGCTTTTCAACCACTTTTTGCGGAAAAAATCGGCGGACTACGGCGGCGACCTGCTCATGTTCCAAGGCCACGCCTCGCCCGGCATTTACGCCCGCGCCGTGCTGGAAGGCCGCTTGCCAGTGGAGTCAATCGCCAACTTCCGCATGGAAACCATCGGCGGCGTGGCCTCCTACCCGCACCCGCGCCGGATGCCGAAGTTCTGGCAGGCTCCGACGGTGAGCATGGGCTTGGGGCCGCTGACGGCGATTTATCAGGCGCGTTTCATGAAATACCTCGAAGGGCGCGGCCTGAAACCGAAAAACGGCGGCAAAATCTGGCACTACATCGGCGACGGCGAGATTGACGAAGTGGAAATCATGGGCAGCATCAACGTCGCCATCCGCGAGGGCTTGGACAACCTGATTTTTGTCGTCAACTGCAACCTGCAACGCCTCGACGGGCCGGTGCGCGGCAACGGCAAAATCATGCAGGAGGTCGAACGCTCGTTCCTCGGCTCCGGCTGGGAAACCATCAAAGTCGTTTGGGCCGGCGAATGGGACGAGATTTTGGAAAAAGACACCGACGGTGTGCTGCTCGCCCGCTTGGAAAACATGGTGGACGGCGATTTCCAAGAAATCGTCAACATGGAAACCGGGGCGCAAATCCGCGAAAAATTGGTCAACGGCGACCCGCGCATCGCCGCGATTCTGGCCGAATACTCCGACGAACAAATCAAAAACCTGCGCCGCGGCGGCCACGACCACGAAAAGGTTTTCGCGGCCTATGAACGTGCCGTCCGCAGCGACCGCCCGGTGGCAATTTTGGTCAAGACCGTAAAAGGCTACGGCATGGGCAAGGTGGCCGAGGGCAAAAACCACGCGCACCAGTTCAAAGAATTCAAAGACCCGAAAAGCCGCGAGGCCAACGCACTCGAAAACCGCGACCGCTACGGCCTGCCGCTGACCGACGAACAGGCCATCAAATCGGCTTTTTATTTCCCCGACGCGAGCGACCCGGTCGTAAAATATATGCACGAACGCCGCCAAGCCCTCGGCGGCTACCTGCCCGAACGCTCGGAGGATTTCACGCCCATCGTGTTGCCGGATTTGTCCGTTTTTGAAAAAGTGATGAAAGGCTCGTCCGAGGCGGGCGGCAAGGAGTTTTCGACCACGTTTGCGATGGTGCAAATCATGACCACGCTGGCACGCGACAAAGAGGTGGGCAAATACATCGTGCCCATCGTGCCCGACGAGGCGCAGACCTTCGGCATGGAGCCGATGTTCAACACCGTGCAGATTTACAATCCGAAAGGGCAATTGTATAAACCGTTGGAAATCAACATGGACGTGATAAAATACAAGGAAAGCACGTCCGGTCAGGTGTTGCAGGAAGGCATCAACGAAGCGGGCGCGCTCGCCTCGTTCACGGCGGCTGGCACGGCCTACTCGTTGCACGGCATCCCGACGATTCCGTTTTACATCTACTACTCTATTTTCGGTTTTCAGCGCGTCGGCGACGCGATTTGGGCCGCCGGCGATATGCTTTGCAAGGGCTTCCTGCTCGGCGCGACGGCCGGGCGCACCACGCTCAACGGCGAAGGTTTGCAGCACGAGGACGGCCACTCGCAGCTCATCGCCCAGACGGTTCCGTGTGTCAAGAGCTTCGACCCGGCATTTGCCTACGAGGTGGCGGTGCTCACGCACGAGGGCATCCGCCGGATGTACGTTGAGAATGAGCACATTATCTACTACATAACGATTTACAACGAAAACTACTTCATGCCCGAAATGCCCAAAGGCGTGGAAGAAGGCATCAAGCGAGGCATTTACCGTTTCAAAAAAACAGGGCAAAAAGCAGCCAAAAACGGCGCAAAAGCCCATCTGTTCGGCTCCGGCTCTATCATGCAGCAGGTGCTGAAAGCAGCCGAAATCCTCGAAGCCGAAGGCGTGCCGACGGACATTTGGAGCGTGACCTCGTGGAGCGAACTCTACCGCGACGCGGAAAGCTGCGACCGCCACAACTTGCTGAACCCCAGCGCGAAAGCCCAAGTGCCGTACCTCCAACAAGCCCTGAAAGGCGAAGAAGGCGCGTTCGTGGCGGCCAGCGACTGGATGAAACTCACGCCCGGCCAACTCACGCGCTGGATGCCCGAAGACTTCACCTGCCTCGGCACCGACGGTTTCGGTCTATCGGACAGCCGCGCCAACCTGCGCGACTACTTCGAGATTTCGCCGAAATACATCGCCTTCGCAGCCGTGCGCCTGCTCCAAAAACAGGGCAAGGTGACGGAGAAAGCAGTGCTGGCTTTTATGGAAAAATACGGGGTGACAGGGGACAAGGTGGAGCCGATGTCGGTTTGACAATCCCTGAAAATCAACAGCGATGGAAAACTGGTTCAAAAAAGTAAGCATCGAAAACTTCAAATCCTTGCAGCAAGTTGAACTTGACTGCAAGCGGGTCAACGTGTTCATCGGCAAACCGAACTCGGGGAAATCAAACATTTTGGAGGCATTGTCGCTGTTTGCACCACAGTTTCCACAGCGGCCGCTCCCCAACTTCATGCATGATGTGATTCGCTACGACGACTTATCCAACTGGTTTTACGACGAAGATTTGAGTCGAAGAATCAGGGTTTTCGCAGATGAGGTTGGTGTTTTGATTGATTATGAGCCCAGTTCTGATTCGTTGATTTACTTGTTCACTCCTCGGCCAGACGTTAATTTGTTTGAGAAGAGAGCCTCTCTTTCAGTTTCTGGGGTCGGGCAAAACTTTAATTCTAAATACCAAGACTTCCCCAAAAAGGGCTGGCAGTTCATATTGGTCAGCGCATCCCCCAAAGATCAATCTGTGAATGGTACGTTTACCCCATCCGAAAATAGCCCGCTGAAGACCTATTTGTTTAAAAACGAGACGAATTATCACGAAAAATTCTCCGAATTCCTGCTTCCGCCGCACGGCTCCAATCTGTTCGGCGTGGTTGACCACAACCGGAATTTGAGGCTCGAAATCGCTGAAATGTTCGAGCAGTATGGCCTGAAATTCGTGCTCTCCCGGCGCGACGGCAAGTTTGAATTGCAAAAAGAAGTGGACAACATCGTGTACAAATACCCGTACACGAGCATGGCCGACACGTTCAAACGGCTGATTTTTTACCTCGCGGCCATCGAAACCAACCGTGATTCCATTTTGGTGCTGGAAGAACCCGAAGTCCATTCCTTCCCGCCGTACACCAAAATGCTGGCTGACCGGATTGCATTGAGCGACGAAAACCAGTTTTTCCTGACCACCCACAGCCCATATATGCTGAACACACTGATTGAGACGGTGCCGGATAGCGAACTGGCTGTGCATCATGTCTATTTTGAGGAGTATGAAACCAAAATCCACACGTTGACCCCCGACGAACTGACCGAAGTAGTTGATTTCAGCATAGACGTATTTTTCAACCTCGACAAATTCAAAGAACATGGCTCCCTCGCCCACGCTTAGGTTTGTGCCAGAATGCCATGCCGATACGACGCTT
>JBKBIC010000271.1:0-6005 GCA_046299435.1 Saprospiraceae bacterium | reverse complement strand
ATAACCAAATCCAAAAATCCTCCCACAACGCCTTGACCAAAATCAACCTCGCCGTGTGAAACCCAAAAATCAACGACTCCGAAAACGCCGAGTACTGGTACAGCCAAGTCGTCCGCCTGCCCGAAGCACAGCCCATCCACAAACTGTACTACGGCATGATGTTGCAGGTCAACGGCAAATGCGACCTCGCCAAAGAATGGTACGACCAGTTCACGAAAGAAGTCCCCGACGACGTGCGCGGCCAATACTTGGTCAAAGCCTGCGACTACGAGGACGAATTGATGACCAAAAACGCGGGCATCTACGAAATTGCCCACATGCCGTTCAACTCCAATTTGGACGATTACAGCCCCGCGATTTTCAAAAACCAAATCGTTTTTGCCACCGACCGCGACAAAGGCACAGCCATCAAGCGTGTCAATATGTGGACGGGCAACCCCTTCGCCGAACTGTATGTGCTCGATTTCAAGGAAAAAGGCGAAACGCCCGGCGCGTTCGAGTATGGCCGCCCGGAGAAATACTCCAAACTGCTGAACACCAAGTTCCACGAGGCAGCGGTGGCATTCGCGCCCGACGGCAAGACCGTCTATTTCACCCGCAACAACTACCTCAACGGCAAGACCGGCAAAAGCGACGAAGGTCTCATCAAACTGAAAATCTTCTACGGTGCGGCCTCTGGCGACGACTCGTGGAGCAACCTCCAAAGCCTGCCCTTCAACTCCGATGAGTACAGCGTGGCGCACCCGACCGTCTCCGCCGACGGCAACAAACTCCTGTTCGCCAGCGATATGCCCGGCGGCTTCGGCGGCATGGATTTGTACGTCAGCGAGCAGGAAAACGGCCGTTGGGGGCCGCCCGTCAACCTCGGCCCGGCAGTGAACACCGAGGGCAACGAGATTTTCCCCCACATTGACAAAAACAACCGCCTCTATTTCGCCAGCGACGGCCACATCGGGCTGGGCGGTTTGGACATTTTTTACACCACCGAAAAAGGCATGGGCGAGTGGAACGTGCCCGTCAACCTCGGCTACCCCATCAACACAAACCACGACGATTTTGCCATCAATTTCAGCCAAGACGGCTCATGGGGCTACTTCACCTCCGACCGCGACGGCGGCGTGGGCCGCGACGACATTTACGGTTTCAAAAAAATCGCCGCCCCCGTCGAAATCATCGTCATGGACGCGACGACCAAAGAACCCATCGCGGGCGCAACAGTCGAGAACAGCCTGACCGGCAACAAAACCACCACTGGGGCCGACGGTAAAATCGCGTTCGACATGAAGCTGAACGAGTGCGCCGATTTCACAGCTTCCAAAGACGGCTACGAGACCAACAAAAAACAAGGCTGCACCAAAAACGTGGCCGCTGGCGAGACCGTCCGCGTCGAAATCCCGCTCGAAAAAGTGCTCAATTTTGACGTGCAAGGCATCGTGTTCGACATGACCGACGGCCTGCCGGCCACCGGCGCGAAAGTCAGCATCACGAACGACTGCGGCAAACCCGTGCCCGAAGCCGTCACCACGACCGACGACGGACGTTTCAAATTCAAACTCGACAAAGACTGTTGCTACACCGTCAAGGCCGAAAAAGACGGCTACATCACCGTGACTTCGGAGGGCAATTGCACGAAAAACCTCACACAAAACACCTCGCTGAACGTCAACCTCAACCTCCAACCCTTCAAGGCCGTCCTGCCCGGCAGCGGCAAACCGCTCGACCAGTACCCGTCGGCCTCGACCGAAAAAGCACCCTACCAAGACGTGGTGGCCGCCAAATTCCCCGACGCGGTTTTCAACGCCGAGACGGGCCTCTGGGAAAAAGACGGCAAGCCCATTTCCGGCAAAATTGACAAAGACTACGCCCTCAAAGACGGCAAACTGCTTTACAAAGGCAAACCCGCCGACGGCTCCGAACTGCCCGGCGGCATCGCTTCCACCACGCCCAAAAAGCAGCCCAAGACCAACCAAAAACCCACCAAAGACGGCAAAAAAATGCCGACTTACGACAAGGAACAGAAACTCTACGTGGACGAAAATGGCAGCCCCGCCACCGCCAACTTGGGCAACGGCCTCACCGTCAAAGACGGCGTGCTGTACGACAACGGCAAAGCCAAAATGCCCCGCGACGACGACTTCGCGGTCTCGCCCGACGGCGGCGGCTTTTTGGTACACATTTATTATGACTTCGACGCGGCCAGCATCCGCACCGAATCGGAATCCGAGTTGCAAAAACTCCTGTCCATGCTGAACGACAACCCGGATTTCATCGTCGAAATCGCGTCGCACACGGACTCGCGTGGCTCCGATGCGTACAACTACCGCCTCTCGCAGCGGCGCGCCGAATCGGTCATCTCATGGCTCGTCGGCAAAGGCATCTCCCGCGACCGGCTCATCGCGCACGGCTACGGCGAGGCTGCCCACGTCAACAACTGCGTGAACAAAGTGCCCTGCTCCGAAAAAGAGCACCAAATGAACCGCCGCACCGAGTTCCGCATCCTCGGCTGCAAAGGCGGCTCGAACATCACCATCTCCAAGCCAAAGGAAAACCCGCGCGTTGACCCCTGCCAAGGCTGCCCGTTCTGAAATTGGGAATTGAGGAAATTCCCAATTCCCAATTCCCAATTCCCAATTCCCAATTCCCAATTCCCAATTCCCAATTCCCAATTCCCAATTCCCAATTCCAAATTCCAAATTCCCAATTCCCGCCTCATTCCACTTTCGAGAACTTCATCGGCCCGTCGGGGCGCAGGAACAGCACACCGGTCATCGCCACTGTGTCGCCTGCTTGCAGCCCTTCGGTGATTTCCACCAGTTCGGCTTGCCGCACCCCCGTTTTCACGGGCACGGACTGGGCTTTTCCGTTGCGGCTCACGAACACGGTTTTGTTCCGCGCCTGCGGGATGATGGCTTGCGAGGGCACCATGAGTGCCTGCGATTTGCCGCCGAGCGTCAGGTTGACCTCCGCGAACGCGCCCGGCAGGAGGTCTTTCGGCTGGCCGTTCACCGTTGCGCGGACGCGCAGATTGCGGGCATCCTCGCTGATGCTTTGCTCGGTGGCGACAATGGTGGCCGTGCTTTCGCCCGGTCGGCCCTGCACGGTGAAACGCACTGTTTGTCCGATGCGGATTTGGCTCGTGTATTTTTCCGGCACATAAAAATCGAGTTTCAAGGCTCCGTTCGAGCGGATGGTCGCCACTGCGCTGGCGGGCGTGACGTACGCGCCAGGGCTGATGCTGCGGAGGCCAACGATGCCATCGTAAGGTGCGCGCAGTTCGGTCTTTCCTATGTTGACGCGCACGAGTTCCATTTCGTTTTTCAGGTTTTGGACGGCCAGCGCCGCGAGGTCGTATTCCTGCTGGCTGATGCCTTTCACCTTGACGAGCTCGCCGAGGCGTTGCTCGGTTATTTCGGCGGTGCGGAGCTGGGTTTCGAGTTTTTTCAGCTGGGTTTGCAGGTCGTCGTCAAAGATTTTGAGCAGCAAAGTGCCCTTGCGGACGGCCTTGCCCTCCGGCAGGTTCAACGACACCACGCGCCCCGAAGCCTCCGGGTGCAGGGCCGTTTCCTCGCCCGCGAGGATGGTGCCGCTGGCCGTCACGCCTTCGGTGAGCGGCTGGCTTTTGACCACAAAACCCTCGACCGCCGTGGGCGACGCGCCGGGTTTGCCAGCCGCCGCCGCGCCGCCATTGGTCGTGGGTTGGCCGCTGTTGTCGGATTTGTGGCAGGCAAAAAAAGCAAGCAGGCCAAAGAGTGCGCCCCCGCGCAACACATTGAAAAATAGATGTTTCATGTCGGAAAAAACAAAAGTGAAAAGGCCGGTGGCAAAAGTAGAAACCCGGCAGCCTGCCCGATAGACAAAACTTCGTCGGCAATGTTCAAAACCGGGAACGGGCAAAAAACGGGCGCAGATTTCGGCGACAGGTGTACTTTCGGCGCACATTCAGCCCGGCAAAGGGCAATCAAACACAACCGCAAACCGACACCCGACCATGCAATTCGTTTCCGAAAAAGTCATTGACGACATCATCGAAAAGCTCGACAGCTTGGGCGACGACCAGTACGAGCAACAGATGGATGCCTTCGCCGAGGCACAACCCGTGCTGGTGGCTTATCTTTTTGATGAGGAAAATTTCCACCTGCTCACCGAGGACGAGCGCGGCTACCTCCAATACCTTGCGCTCATCGCGTGGCTTTCCATCGTGAAGGTCAACGGCCCAAGCGAGCCAGTCAGCGAGGAGGCCATCGGCGAGGCCGAAGAGAAAAACTACGAGGTCTTGGAGGCTTCGACGGCCAAAAAATTCCGCGACCGCCTCGACCCGTTTTTTGAAAACACGCCGCAGGAAGACCTGCTCGCATTTGCCGAAGAAGCAGTCATGGAAGCCGAGGACGACCCGGATTCCATCGTGACCAAGGAAGGCCGCGAGCCGATTTTCATCGCCATGAAAACGGTGATTGATGTGCTGACGAATTGAAGCCCACAGATGAATCTGTGGGCTGGGTTTCAAAAATCCGGCGGATTTTCCATGCCCAACCCACAGATTCATCTGTGGGGAAACCGCCACAACCCAAACGCCTCGCCCGCCCGGAACTGCTCGCGGCCACGCGGGATTTCGAGGAAAGCGTTCGCGTCGTTCAGGTTGGCGAGGTCGCCGGAGCCGTGCCCGGCGAGCGTGTGGGCGAGCAGTTGGCCGCCGCGATTCTCCAATTTCACGGGCACGAAATACGTCAAATCAGGCTTGAAAACGAGGTCGCTGCCCAGCACGGCGAACTCCGGCGGCGCGGCGGTCATGCCCAATCTCCGACGCAGCCAGGGCAGCACGAAGCGCACCGTACACAAAAAAGTGCTCACCGGATTGCCCGGCAACGCGAACACCCTCGCGCCCCGCTCGCCTGCCGCTCGACCGAACCAAAACGGTTTGCCGGGCCGCTGTGCCACCGCGTGAAACAGTTTTTCCACACCCAAATCGGCCAAAACCGTCGGCACGAAATCGAACTTGCCCGCCGAAACCGCCCCGCTGATGACGACCAATTCGTGCTCGGCCAGCACTTTTTCCAGCCCTTCGCGCAGCGTTTTTTCGTTGTCCGGGAAATGAAAAACGCGCCCGTCCACGCCCAGTTCGGCTAGCAAAGCCTGCACCGAAAACACATTGGAAGCCCGGATTTGGTGCGGCAACGGCTCCGCGCCGACGGCCACCAATTCGTCGCCGGTTGCCACGATGGCCGTGCGCGGTAGTCGGCTGACCCACAATTTTTCCTTGCCGACAGTGGCTGCCGTCCCGATTTCGGCAGGGCCGATGCGCCGCCCGGCGGGCACCAACAAATCGCCCGCCCGACGGTCAATGCCTTGATTGTGAATGTTTTGGAATTGGGTAACGGCCTCGATTTGGACGGTCGCCACGCCATTTTCGAGGTGCAAGTCCTCGTACCGAACCACCGTGTCCGCGCCCTGCGGCAGCATCGCGCCGGTCATCACTTCGATGCAATTTTCGGTGTGGCCGAGCACAGTTCGCGGTGCGCCGGCAGCGGCCATGCCCTCGATTCGGAAGCTACGCCGCCCGGCTTCGAACGCCGAAAATCGGACGGCGATGCCGTCCATCGTCACCCGGTCGAAGGGCGGGAAATCACGGTCGGCACGAAGGTCTTCGCGCAGCACCCGACCGAGCGCGTCGGCAAACGGCACGGCCTCGGCGGGCAAATCCAGCGCGTTTTGCAGGATGATTTCGATGGCTTGCTCGACGGTGATGGGTTGGTTGATTGGTTGATTGGTTGACAGGTTCATCTGTTGATTGGATTGCGTATTGTTGGGGCAAAAATCACTTTTTACTGGCCGATGAACCAACCAACCAACCAAACCCGCGCCCAAAGCCTTGCGGCTACGGCATTTTTCCGGGGGCTTGCGCGAGCGGGCGGGGCTGTTTTTGGCGAAATGCCGGGCGCGGGTGGGATGACGCACGGGGTGGTTTTTGCCCCCCAGCCCCCTGAAGGGGGTGTGAAAGCGGCTCCCCC
>JBKBIC010000270.1:0-6017 GCA_046299435.1 Saprospiraceae bacterium | reverse complement strand
CGTCACCGTCGCAGGCATTTACACATTGACGGTCAGGAGCACGACCAACGGTTGCGCCACGACGGCCACAGCCACCGTCGCCTCGAACACCGCGCAACCCTCTGCTTCGGCCTCGGCGGCAGGCGTGCTGACTTGCTCGGTGACTTCGGCCCAACTTTCCGGCTCCTCGGCCACGCCGGGCGCGACTTTTTCGTGGACGGGGCCGGGCGGTTTTTCCTCGAATTTGCAAAACCCGACGGCGACCGCTCCGGGCACTTATGTCTTGACCGTCCGTGACCCGCTGAACGGCTGCTCGGCAACGGCCACTGCTGCGGTCAGCCAAAACATCGTGTTCCCGGCGGCCTCGGCGACTGGCAGCGCGCTGACTTGCACGAACGCCACCGGGCAGATTTCGGCCTCGACCAACGTGCCGAACGCCACTTTTTCGTGGTCTGGCCCGAACTCGTTTGGCACACACACGGCCAGCGCGACGGTCAATGTCGGCGGCATTTACACGGTCATCATCACGAATCCCGTGAACGGCTGCACCAACTCGGCTTTTGCCAACGTGGTCGAAAACCGCACGCCGCCAGTGGCCGACGCCGGCGACGACCGCCGCCTGAACTGCCACGCCAGCATCATCCAAATTCAGGGCTTGGCCTCGTCGGTGGGTGCCAATTTTAGCTACCAATGGACGACGCTCACGGGCAACATCCTGTCGGGCGCGAACACGCTTTCGCCGCGCTTCAATGCGCCGGGGACGTACTACCTGAAAATCACGAACACTCAAAACGGCTGCACCGCCGAGGACGAAATGGACGTGTTCCTTTCGCTGCCAGTGACCGCCGCTGCCGCACAGGTCAATTCGGTTTCGTGCTTCGGCACCCCGACGGGGTCGGCCAAAGCCACGCCCGGCGGCGGCCTCGCGCCGTACACCTACAAGTGGTCGAACAACGCCGTCTCGGCCAACGTCGGTGGCTTGGTCGCGGGTGTTTACACTGTGACCGTGACCGACGCGGACGGTTGCACGGCCTCGTCCAGCACAACCATCGCGCAGCCGACAGCCCTGCAAGCCACCGCCACCGCCACGCCCCAGACCCAAATGGGCGTGAACAACGGCACCGCGACCGTCGTGCCCACCGGCGGCACTTCGCCGTACAGCGTCGCTTGGAGCAATACCCAAACCACGACGACCATTTCCAACCTCGCGCCGGGCAACTACACCGTCACCGTGACCGACGCGAAAAACTGCACCATCGCCCGGACGGCGAACGTCAGCCCACTCAACTGCACATTGAGCGGCACGGTCGGCATCACACCCGTCAGCTGCACGGGCGGCAGCAATGGCTCCGCGACCGTTAGCCTGAACGGTGCGAACGGCACCATCACCTACGCTTGGTCAAGTGGCGCACAAACCGCGACCGCGACCAATTTGGCCGCCGGATTTTACACCGTGACGGCCACCGACGCTGCGGGCTGTCGCGTGGTCTTGGACGCGCAACTACTTGAACCGCAAGCGATTAACCTGTCCGTCGTGTCCAAGACCGACGTGGGCTGCCCCGATGTGGCGGGCGGTGCCATCACCATTGGCGCAGCAGGCGGCACCTCGCCGTACATGTCCACTTGGTCGAACGGCCAGACAGGCGTGACGCTCAACAACCTCATGCCGGGCACTTACACCGTGACCGTCACCGACGCAAAAGGCTGCACCCAAACCCTCGCGCAGCAAATCGCCGTCGTGGACGCAAACCCGCCCGTGCTGGTGCTGAAAAACGCCACCGCGACATTGGACTTCGGCGGACACGCCACCGTCTCGCCCGATATTTTCGACAACGGCAGCACCGATGCCGAGTGCTCGATTGCGTCTTGGACGGTCAGCCCAAGCACGTTCGATTGCTCAAAAGTGGGTTCGCAAACCGTCACCGTGACCGCCACCGACCGCAATGGCAACGTGGCGACAGGCACCACTTTTGTGGAAATTCTGGACGAAACACCGCCGGTTTTGACCTGCCCCGGCGACATTTTCACGCCCGCCTGTTCTTCGGTGGTAAGTTTCAATTTGCCACAAATCGCCGACAACTGCCCGGCCATTTCCGACCCAACGCTGGAAGACGGCTTCCCCGCTGGCTCGTCGTTTCCTGTTGGCACGACTGTCCAAGTTTTCAAATACACCGACGGCGGCGGCCAAACGGCCACTTGCTCGTTCGCGGTGACGGTGATGCCCGCTTTCGATGTTGACCTGAGCGTGTCGCAAACGGCCTGCGCGGGTGCTTGCGACGGTAACGCGACGGTGCAAAATGCCGCAGGTTTTGCGTCCATTTTGTGGAGCAACGGCCAATCCGGCGACGCTGCGACGGGGCTTTGCGCGGGCGACCATTTCGTGACCGTGACCGATGCGTCGGGCTGTGCCGTCGTGGAGACCGTCAATATTTCCGCCCAAACGGGCGCGGCCCTGGCTGTTTCGGCGGATGTGGTGGCCGCGAATTGTGCCACAGGCTGCGACGGCAGCGCGACGCTCCAAATCGCGGGCGGCACCGCGCCGTTCAATTTCGCTTGGAGCAACGGCCAAGCGAGCAGCACCGCGACGGGGCTTTGTGCGGGCAATTACACGGCTACTGTCACCGATGCACGGGGCTGCTCGCAAACGCAAAGCGTTGGTATTGTGGCAGTTGACAACCAGTTGCCCACGCTGACCTGCCCCTCGGACATTGCCACCGGGGCCTGCCAACCGGGCGTGACGTTCGGGCTGCCGCAGGTGTCGGACAACTGCGCGACCGACCCGGCGCAAATCGTCCAAATCGCGGGGCTGGCCGCAGGCGCGGTTTTCCCCGTCGGCACGACCGTCCAGATTTTCAGGTACACCGACGGTGGCGGCAACGTGGCGATTTGCAGTTTCAACGTGACCGTCCACGCGGCCCCGAACGTGGTCACGACGGCGGTCGCGTCTTGTTTTGAGCAATGCGATGGCCGGGCGATGGCCAACGGCTTTGGCGGCCTCGCGCCGCTCGACTTCCAATGGAGCAACGGCCAAACGAGCGAAACGGCCCAAAACCTTTGCCCCGGCATTTTCACCGTGACCGTGACCGACGCTTCTGGCTGCTCGGCCACCGGGACGGCCACTGTGCAACAGCCCGCCGCCGGGCTGGCCCTCGCGGTGGACAACGTGAAAAACGACGCGGGCGGCTTGGGCAACGGCAGCATCCAAGTTACCCCGACGGGCGGCACACCGCCATACCTATTCTCATGGACGAAAGACGGCCAACCCTTCGCCACGACGGAGGATTTGAGCGGCCTTTTTGCCGGGCAATACCGCATGGAAATCACCGACGCGAATGGCTGCACGCTTTCTGGCAACACGATTACTGTGCAAACGGTGGTCTCGGCTGGCGAGGCTGCGGGCGATTTTTCGTGCAAAATCTACCCGAACCCGGCGAGCGACCTCGCGGTTTTGGAAATGAGCGGCCTGTTTTCGGGCGGCTTTTCGGTGGAGATTTTTGACGCGGCGGGCAAATTGCTGTCTCGCCAAGTCATTGATAATCAGGCGAAAACACTGGCTTTGGATTTGACGGAATGTCCCGACGGCCTGCTGTGGGTGCGCGTGTCGGGCGCGTTCGGCGCGCTGCTGCGGCGCGTTGCGAAAACCGCGCATTGACCAAATGCACCAAACCCAAAAGCAACGGGGCGACTTGCCAACGGCAAGCCGCCCCGTTCTTTTTTGTGGGCCAAAAAGACTTTCCGAATCAGTTGGCGAAGTCGCTGAGGAATTTGAGGCGCATCAGCTGGATTTCCTCCCATGTGATTTCGTCCTCTTTCAACTCGGCGTAGGCCACGTCAATGCTGTCGCTTTCGGCCTCTTTGAAGTAGTCAATGACCGTTTCGCGGACGTACTCGTCCACCTTTTTGTTCAGGTAGTAGTCGAGTTTGATTTTCGTGCCGGACTGCACGATGATGTCCAGCTCTTCCATCAGTTCGGGGAAGGTGAGGTCGTTGGCTTTGGCGATGTCTTCGAGCGCGATTTTGCGGTCAATGGAGGTGATGATGTTGACCTTCGTTTTGGACTTGTTCGCCACCGTTTTGATGGTGATGTCCATTGGGCGTTCGATGTCGTTTTCCTCGCAGTATTTTTTGATGAGGTCAATGAAGGCCTGCCCGTACCGCTGCGCCTTGCCGAGCGACACGCCCTGCACCTTCGCCAAGTCCTCCATCGAGCTTGGGTAGGCGGTCGCCATTTCTTCGAGCGAGGGGTCTTGGAAAATGACGTAGGGCGGGAGGTTGTGCTTTTTGGCGACCTGTTTGCGGAGGTCTTTGAGCATGTTCATCAACGTCTCGTCGAGGACAGCGGTGCCGCCGCGCTCTTCGTCGAGGTCGTAGTCGTCGGTTTCGTAGTTGTGGTTGATGGTGATTTGGAGGGGCCAGGGGTTTTTGGCGTATTTGCGGCCCTCTTCCGTGACTTTGAGGATGCCGAATTGCTCTATTTCCTTGTAAATCAGGTTGTTGATGAGCGCGTGGCGGATGATGGAGTTCCAGAAGTTCTCGTCCTTGTCGTCGCCCACGCCGAAGTTCTCCATGTCCACGAACTTGAAATCCTTCATTTCCTTCGTCTCGCGGCCCATGACGAAATCAATGATGGTCTTCATCAGGTAGTTTTCGTTCAGGTCGAGGATGGCTTGGATGACATGGGCGATTTCGGCCTTGACCTCCATTTTTTCCTTCGGGTTGCGGCAGTTGTCGCACATTTTGCCGCAGCTGTCTTCGTGGAATTCTTCGCCGAAATAGTGCAGCAAAAAGCGGCGGCGGCAGGAGGCTGTCTCGGCATAGGCGACGACCTCTTGCATCAGCTGTGCGCCCATTTCGCGCTCGGCGACGGGTTTGTCGCGCAGGAATTTTTCGAGGCGCAGGATGTCGCCGTAGCTGTAAAACGCGATGCACTTGCCTTGGAGGCCGTCGCGTCCGGCGCGCCCGGTTTCTTGGTAATAGTTTTCGATGGACTTGGGCATATCGAAGTGCATGACGAAGCGCACGTCGGGTTTGTCAATGCCCATGCCGAAGGCGATGGTGGCGCAGATAACGTCAATTTCTTCCATCAGGAAGTCGTCCTGCGTTTTGGAGCGGGTCTTGGGGTCGAGGCCGGCGTGGTAGGGCGCGGCTTTGATGTCGTTGACGGTGAGCATCTCGGCGATGTCCTCCGCTGTTTTGCGGTTTTGGACGTAGATGATGCCCGATTCGTTCCGAAACTCCTCTTTGATGATTTGAATGATGTTCTTGATGGTCTGCTCGCGCTTGACCTTCGGGCGGATTTCGTAGAAAAGGTTCTCGCGGTTGAACGAAGAGACGAAGGTCTTTTCGCCAATCATGTCGAGGTTTTTCACGATGTCCAATTGCACTTTCGGGGTGGCGGTAGCTGTGAGGGCGATGATGGGCACGTCGCGGGCCACCTCGTCGAGCATGGTGCGGATGCGGCGGTATTCCGGGCGGAAGTCGTGGCCCCACTCGGAGATGCAGTGCGCCTCGTCCACGGCGACGAACGATATCTCGGTGTTCTGGAAAAACTCGATGTTCTCTTCTTTGGTGAGGGTTTCGGGGGCGACGTAGAGGAGTTTGGTCTTGCCGTCGGTGATGTCCTGCTTCACCTTTTTCATCTGGGCCTTGGTGAGCGAGGAGTTGAGGAAGTGCGCCACTTCGTCCTCGTCGGAGTAGCCCCGGATGGCATCCACTTGGTTTTTCATCAGGGCGATGAGCGGGCTGATGATGATGGCGGTGCCGGGCAGGATGAGGGCGGGCAGTTGGTAGCAGAGGGATTTGCCGCCGCCGGTGGGCAGGAGGGCGAAGACATCGCGTCCGGCGAGGGCGGTCTCGATGATCTCGCGCTGCAACGGCCGGAAGGCGCCGTAGCCGAAGGTCGTTTTGAGCGTGAGCAGGAGGTCGTCCACAAACCGGCGAGATTGCGTAACGGCCCGTGGTCCGAGCAAGCCTGCACGCGAGTTGGGAGGCGAGAAATTTTCCGGCGCCGCCGCGCGATGTTCAGCGGAGACCGAGCC
>JBKBIC010000269.1:0-6063 GCA_046299435.1 Saprospiraceae bacterium | reverse complement strand
GCTGTTACGCAGAGATTCGCGGAGAACCCGCAGAGTTTCGCAGAGAGAAGAGATGTCATTTTCGCAAGAAGTCTATTGTACCAGTAGCACATTTTCTAACTGGCGAACTCATTTTTTGCCTGTGAAAAAATCCATCTGGTTCAGGGCCATCAATTCCTTCAAGGTCTTTTGCATCCCGTCCACAGAGCCGTCGAGGAAAATGACGTTGCCTTTGCCGTGCTCGGTGAAATTTTTGACAGCCTCCGTCCACATCGAAAACAGGATGACGGAAGTGTCGAGGTTGGCATCGCGCATTTCTTTGGCGGCTTGGCTCATGCCCCGTGCCACTTCCTCGCGGAAAAGTGCGACGGCTTGACCGCGCATCCGGGCGGCCTCGCGTTCGGCTTCCGCGCTGATTTTGATGGCGTTGCCCTCGGCCTCGGCGGCTTTCGTCTTCGTGATGAGCAGGGCTTGGCCCTCGTTTTCGGCGGCGGCTTTCAGGTTGTTGGAGGCCACGACTTTGGACATGGAGCGCATCACCTCCTCGTCGAACGTGATGTCGTTTATCTGTAAATCAATGAGATGGAAGCCCCACTCTTCGAGCATGTGGTCAACGTTGCCTTTCACGGCCTCCGTGATTTCGCGGCGCAGGCTCAGGATTTCTTGCTGCCGTTTCGAGGCGACGAAGGCCCGGATGCTGCCCTCGACCGTGCGCGAGAGCGTGGCCATGAAATCGCGGTCGCTGACGAACTTGAAGGCGACTTTTTTCACTGTTTCCTCCTCGTTGCTCAGCACCGAGAACAGCAGCAACGACGTGAAATGCACGTTGGCTTGGTCAACCGTCACGGCCTGAAAGGTGAGTTCCACTGCCCGGTTTTGGATGGAGATGCGCTTGAAAATAGCTTCGATGATTGGGATTCTGAAGTTCAAACCGGGGTAAAGCGTGCGGCTGTATTTGCCGAAAATGGTGGTGACGGCCACCGTGCCTTGCTGCACGGTGACGATGGAGAGTGCCAAAAGTGCGATGACGAGACCGACGATGATTTCCATTGTATCAGTTGTTAGTGGTGAGTGGTTGGTTTGCAGTGGGCAGTTTGCAGTGGGCAGTTTGCAGTGGGCAGTTTGCAGTGGGCGGTTTGCGGTGGGCGGTTTGCGGTGCGAAGTTGCCTTTGGATGTTTTTTGTTGCCCACTGCTCACCGCAAACTGCTCACGGCCTACTACAAACTGCCTACTGCAAACACGCGGTACATTTGCCGACCAAACCTAACGCAATTTCCATGACTGCAAGCAAAATTTTAGCCGCGCTCGCGGGCCTTCTTTTCTCGGCTCTTGCGCTCTCTGCCCAAACCCTGCGCGGCACCGTCCGAGATGCCGACGGCGGCGAAACCCTGCCCGGTGCGGTGGTCGTCGTCTGGCAAAAAGATGTGGCCAAGCCCGAAGGCCGCGCCTTTACCGACATCAACGGGCAATTCGTGTTCGAGAAATTGCCGCCCGGCTACTATCGCTTGAAGGCAGCATACACCGGGTACGAGGACTTTTTGCTCGCGGAGCTGCTCGTTTTGGCGGGCAAGGAATTGGTCGTGGAGGTTACGATGTCGATGCATCCGGGGTTGGTTTGCGCCGAGCCGCTCATCTCGGCCAAACGCCGCGACCCGCAGCTGCTTTCCGAAATTCAATTGCCCCGTGAACGTGTGCTGCGCTACCCGGCCATGTTTTTCGACCCGGCACGGTTGGCAGCGGCTTCGGCTGGCGTGGTGCAAACCAACGACGGCATCAACGGCATGAGCATCCGAGGCAACGGCCCGGCATCGGTGCAGTGGCGGCTCGAAGGCGTGGAAATCGTCAACCCGAACCACTTGCCCAACGCCGGCACGTTCAGCGACCAACCGACTGCCGCGAGCGGCGGCGTGCTCATGTTTTCCGCGCAAATGCTTGACAATGCGTCGCTTATGACCGGTGCTTTCCCGACCGAGTACGGCAACGCACTCGGCGGCATCATGGACATGGGCCTCCGCACAGGCAACAATCGCCGCCACGAATTCACGGCACAAGCCAGTCTCGTCGGGCTGGACTTGGCTGCCGAAGGGCCATTCGGGCGCAACGGCGCAACGGCGGGACGGCGAGGGGCCAGCAGGCCGTCGTACTTGGCAAATTACCGCTACTCAACGGTCGGGTTGCTGGGCCAGATGGGCGTATCGTTTGGTGACGAGACCATCAACTTTCAGGATTTGTCTTTCGCCGTAAACTTCCCCGGTCGGCGCGGCGGCTACTTCAAAGTGTTCGGCATGGGTGGCCTGAGCGAAAACCATTTCAGCCGCAAGACCGACACTTCGAAAATCAAGACCAACAAAGACTGGCAAGACATTGATTTTCAATCGAAAACAGGGCTGTTGGGCGTGTCTGGCTTCACGAAAATCGGGCAGAAGACGTGGCTGCGGGCAGCGGCGGTCGTGTCCGGCCAAGCCAACGACTGGCAAAGGGTGAGCTACCGCGACACGGTTTTCAATAACGGCTACGTCTTCTTTTCGAGCAGCCGCATCCAGACCTACGACTCCAAATGGACGGCTTCGGCCACCGTGGAGCATCGGCCAAGCCTATGGTTCTCGGTGCGCGGCGGTGCGCAAGCCATCGTATTGGGCGAGTATTATGGCCTTGATGGGATGCTCGTGCAGCCTTGGGCCGAATTGGGATGGTCGTTGTTGGAGGGCAAATTCATCATCAAGCCCGGCCTGCACATGATTTTTTGGACAGACAAGGGGGGCTATGTGCCGCAGCTGCGGCTCAACATGGCTTGGCGGCCCAACTTCCGGCACTCCGTTGCCGCCTTCGTCGGGTCGGTGGCCAATTTCAACACATTGGCCTATCGGTATGCCAAACGGGAGTTTACGCGCAGCCAACAGGCATCGCTCCGGTACAGTTTCCGCCCTTCGGACAAGTGGGGTTTTCAGGCCGAGATTTTTGCACAGCAGCTTTCCAACGTGCTCACGTTCGGCGATTCCAGCCAACTTTGGCAACTGAACGAACCGCAGCCGAGCCTGTCTTTTCTGAGCGTTGGTTTCACGGGCAAAGGCCAAAACGCTGGTATCGAACTTTCTGCCGAGCGGTTTTTCACCGACGGTTGGTTTGCCTCGGCCAATGTCACGTTGCTCGACTCACGTTACCGCACTTCGCCCGAAAACGAATGGCAAAGCACCCGTTGGGATGTGGGCCACATCCTCAACCTCACGGGCGGCAAAGAATGGGTGCGGCAAAAAAGCAAATCGAAAACCAAAACCTTCGGATTTAGTGCGCGGGCCGTCTGGACGGGCGGCTTCCGCGAGATGCCGATTGACCTTGCGACCTCACGCAAGACGATTTTTGGCGAAACGGCCTTCGACGAAAGGGCCGGGCTGACCGTGCAGCTGCCCGATTACTTCCGTGTGGACGGGCGTGTGTATTGGAAAAAAAGCCTTGCCGAACGACGCAACTCCACCTTCGCCCTCGAAGTCCAAAACATGACCAACCGGCAAAACGTGGCGTGGCACTTTTACGACCGCGAAACGGACAAAGTGGAGACAAAATACCAACTCGGCCTCATCCCGAACATCAGCTGGCGGCTGGAATTTTGATTTGGTGGTTAGTCGTCAGCGGTGAATTGTTCGTTTTTGCATCCCGCTTCATCACTGCCAACTACCCACTGCCAACTACCCACTCTAAACAAATGGCTTCTGTTTTCGGCCACATCATGGCTTCGACCGCGCTGGGCGCGGCTTTTTTCCCGAAACAAAGCAGCCCGAAAGTGCTCGTCGTCGCGGGCCTCTGCGCCTGTGCGCCGGATTTGGACATCTTGGCTTTCAACTTCGGCATACCCTACGGGCACCCGCTGGGGCACCGGGGCGCGTCGCATTCGATTCTGTTCGCGGCGATGTTGGGCGTGTCGGTGGCATGGCTGTTTTGGCGGCGCGACGGCGATTTTTGGCGGCTGGCCTCGTTGTTTTTTCTCGCCACTTTGTCGCACCCGTTGCTCGATGCCTGCACCAACGGCGGGCGCGGCGTGGCCCTGTTTTTCCCTTTCGACAACGAGCGGATTTTCTTCCCGTGGCGCGTGATTCAGGTGTCGCCCATTTCGCCCGGCGATTTTTTCGGCGAATGGGGCCTTATCGTGTTGGGCAGCGAACTGCTTTGGATTGGGCTGCCGGGGCTGCTGTTGGTGGGGCTTGTCAGACTTGTGAGAGCGGCATTTGATTGATGATTGACGATTACATGATTGTTGATTTTTGATGTGCATTCTCAAATCCTGATTCGCACATCAAAAATCAACAATCATGTAATCGTCAATCATCAATCAAATAGCCTCAATAAATCGCTTTCATCTTCATGTTGAACAGCATGAACGAGAGGATGTCGGCGGATTCTTCCAGCAATTTCGAGGTGGGCTTGCCCGCGCCGTGTCCCGCGCTGGTTTCGATGCGGATAAGCACGGGGTTTTCGCCCTGCTGGTTTTCCTGCAAAGTGGCCGCGAACTTGAACGAGTGCGCGGGCACCACGCGGTCGTCGTGGTCGGCGGTCGTGACCATAGTGGCCGGGTATTTCGTTTTTTCGATGTTGTGCAGTGGCGAGTAGGCGTAGAGGCAATCGAACTCTTTTTCGTCGTCGCTGCGGCCATAGTCTGTCGCCCAAGCATAGCCGATGGTGAATTGATGGTAGCGCAGCATATCCAACACGCCCACCGCCGGGAACGCCACGCCGAAAAGGTCGGGCCGCTGCGTCATGCAAGCCCCGACGAGCAGGCCGCCGTTCGAGCCGCCCTGAATGGCGAGGCGTTCGGGCGAGGTGTAGCCTTTTTGGACGAGGTACTCGGCGGCGGCTATGAAGTCGTCGAACACGTTTTGTTTTTGGCATTTCGTGCCCGCTTTGTGCCATTTTTCGCCGAATTCGCCGCCGCCCCGGATGTTCGCCACCGCGTAAATCCCGTTGTTTTCGAGCAGGGCCGCCCGCGACGCGCTGAACGACGGCGTGACGCTGATGTTGAAACCGCCGTAGCCATATAATAAGGTCGGGTTGGTTTTGTCCATCGCCACGTTGCGTTTGCGGGTGATGAACATGGGCACTTTCGTGCCGTCCTTGCTCGTGTACCAGACTTGTTCGGTGAGGAAAGCGTCGGGGTTGAAGTCAATTTTCGGAGCCTTGAACGGCTTGATTTCCAGCGAATTCATGTCCAGACTGTAAATCGTCGTGGGCCGCAGGAACGACTGGAACGAGAAAAATGCCTGCGTTTCGCTCGGCTTCCCGCTGATGCTCCCGACCGTGCCGATTTCCGGCAGGGCGATTTCTTTTACCAATGCCCCGTCGAGGCTGAACACCCGCAGCGCGCTGGCGGCGTTGTGGAGGTACTCGCAGACGATTTTGCCGCCGCAAAGCGAGGCCGAGCGCAGCACGTCGTCGGGGTTTTCGGGGATGAGCGTTTCCCAATTTTCTTCTTGCGGTTTCAGGGTGTTGACGAGCACGAGGCGTTGGTTCGGGGCTTTGCGGTTGGTCAGCACGAGCAGTTTGTCGCCGAGGTTGTCCACGACCGTGTAGTCGTTTTCGAAGCCTGTGACGATGGGAGTGAAATCCTTCTGGCCTTTGCTCAAATCCTTGAAAGCCAGCGAGTTGCCGCTTGTGCTTTCGGTCGTGTAAAGCACGAGGAACCGCTCGTCGTCGGTCGTGGCCGCGCCGAACATCCAGTTCGGGTGGGCTTTGTCGCTGAAAACCAACTGGTCTGCCGACTGCTCCGTGCCGATTTTGTGGTAATAAAGTGCGCCGAACTGGTTGGCTGCCGTCAGTTCCTGCTCGTATGCGGCGATGGCAGCATCGGCTTCCGCCTTGGAGCGGGACGCTTCGTCCAGATCCTGGGCGATCTTGTCATGGCGGTTTTCGAGAATGCCGCCGATCCGCGGCATGATAACCTTGGCCATCAGGAGGTAGAACAGGCCGAAGGTGATCGCCAGCCAGAGCAGCTGCGAGGGGAAGGTCGAGGCGTCGAAGGGCGGGAAGCCCGCCTTCTCGCCACCGTGATGGCCCGCCTCCTCGGTGGCCGAGGTATGGATATGGTCCAGTGCCGC
>JBKBIC010000268.1:0-6113 GCA_046299435.1 Saprospiraceae bacterium | reverse complement strand
CAAAACAGGCGTTGCTCGACCGCTTCCGGGCCGACACTTACCAGGCCATCGAGGAGGGCATTAGCCTGAACCCAGTGCTGCACTCTTTCCAGCAAGTGGTGCGGCAATACGGCATCGGGCGCGATTTGATTGATGCCTTCTTGGACAGCATGGAAATGGATTTGAATCGAAACGTCTATGATTCAAGGAGTTACGACCAATACATCTATGGTTCGGCGGAGGTCGTGGGCCTCATGTGCCTGCGCGTTTTTGTGGAAGGTAACGACGCGGAGTACGAGCGTCTGAAGGATTCGGCGCGGCGGCTGGGTGCGGCTTTCCAAAAAATCAACTTTCTGCGCGACATCAAAAGCGACCACGAGGAGCGCGGGCGCGTGTATTTCCCCGGCGTGGATTTCAACCGTTTCACGGAGCGCGACAAAAAAAACATCGAAACCGACATCAAAGCCGATTTCGATGCTGCCCTCGTGGGCATTCGCCAACTGCCCAATGGGGCGCGGTTGGGGGTGTATCTGGCCTACAAATATTACTTGCAGTTGTTCGCCAAAATCCGGCGGGCATCTGCCTGTCGCGTGGCTTCGGAGCGGTTCCGGGTATCGGACAAACGAAAAATGTACCTGCTTTTCACGTCCACACTGCGGCACAGCATGAATGTGCTGTGAGTTTTTTACTTGAAAATCTCCCCCAAATCGAGTTCGATGCCCAGTTTTTTGTCCACCAATTTGTCTTTCCGTGAAAAAACATCGTAGTCGTCGGGCGCGTAAAAAACATACACCGTGCGGAGCGCAGGGACGACGAGCCAATAGGATTGTACGCCAGCGTTGAAATATTCGGCACGCTTCAACATCAAATCCGACAGGTTCTGCATTTCTGAAAGTATCTCGATTGCGCCCAACGGCGGCTCGCTCATTCTTACCTCGTTGTTGTCGGGGTCAAAATCAAGTGGCGGATAAATCGCAAGGTCGGGTACACGCTCCCGTGTCGGCAGGTCAAGATTGATTTCGGGAAGTATCGTATAAAGGTTTTCGTATAACCTGTCGAGCCGCGATACCAAGCGGCCTTGAATAATTGCGTGATTTTTGTCTGGCATCGGTTTTCCGCGTTCGATTTCGTAATCGGATTGAACAAGTGTGGCTGTCATGGCTGACCAGATTTTTTTTCAAAAGTAATTTGATTCGCTCGAACGCCCAAGCAGGGGCAATCTCACCCTCTCGCCCTCTCACCGCCTGTAGTCCCCCCAAAAGCTCCGCCACTTCATTTTCAAGACTCCGAAAATACCTTCCTGCACGATTTTCAAGGACATCTTGGATTCGCCCAGTTCGCGGTCTTTGAACGTGATGGGCACTTCGCGCAGGCGGAAGCCGAGCGTCCATGCGGCGAATTTCATCTCGATTTGGAAGGCGTACCCGACGAATCGGATTTTATCCAAGTCCATGATTTCCAACACTTTGCGACGGTAGCAGATGAACCCGGCGGTCGGGTCCCAGACGGGCATCCACGTCATGATGCGGGTATAAATGGAGCCTCCGTAGGAGTAGAATTTTCGGTCGAAAGTCCAATTGACCACCGCCCCGCCCCGGACGTAGCGGCTGCCGATGGCCACGTCCGCGTCGCCGTTCCGGCAGGCATCCAGCAGACGGACGAGGTCGGCGGGCGGGTGCGAAAAGTCCGCGTCCATTTCAAAAAAATATGCGTAGTCGCGTGCCAAGCCCCAGCGAAAACCGGCGATGTAGGCGGTGCCGAGGCCGAGTTTGCCGCGCCGTTCGAGCAGGTGCAGCCGGTCGGGGTATTGGCCTTGCTGGTCGCGGACGATTTGTGCGGTGCCGTCGGGCGAGCCGTCGTCCACGACCAAGATGTGGAACGGTTCCGGCAGGGCGAACACCGCCGCGACGATGTTGGCGATGTTCTCCTTTTCGTTGAACGTGGGTATGATGACGAGGCTTGCCAATGCTTTGTTTTTTTGATTGACGATTGATGATTACATGATTGACGATTGTTGATGTGATGCCTGATTGCTGAAAAGAAAATGCTCGAGGCACATGGCAAAACGACTGTTGAAACCCCAAACATCTTCCATACCATCAACAATCGTCAATCATGTAATCATCAATCGTCAATCAAAAAATCGAGTGCGGGTGGCTCGGAAAATCACATCATGAACGCCACCGCGAACGCCAGCACCGAGACGATGAGGCCGTACATGAATATGTTGTAGCAGATGCTCAGGTAGGTGTATTTCTTGGCGAGCACGATGCCGAGGAAGTACAGGTCGCGGCTCATGGACGAGTAAAGGAAGTCCGAATCTTTGAGCATCTCGTTCACGCCCCACTGGAATTCTTCGAGTTTCATGTTGTAGAAATTGCCGAAGAACAGCAGGTTGGCTTGCCGTTTTTTGATGTCCTCGCGGGTGACGCGGCCTTCCGTGACCTTCGGGCGGGTGGCGAGCGTGGCGTAAATCATGGAGCCGAGGCAGGTGGCCAGCAGCACGATGGTCGGCCAGATGAGCTGTTTGTTCTCCGAAAGGCGCGGGATGAGGTTCGAGACCAAGATGGAGATGACGATGGCGTTGACCGAAAGCATCAAGTTCGCCTTGCTATCGGCCATCGCCGAGAGGTTGGTGTGCGTGCGATAGGTGGTGCGGTACATCGTCTCCACGCCGCGCCCCATGCGGGCGAGTTTGAGGTCTTTTTCCGCGTCTTTCATCACGGCCTTCATGTCCGTGTTCTTGTCTTTTTCGGGCAGGTGGGCGAGTTCCTGCATGGTCAGGCCGTCGTTGGGGCGGAGGCGGCGTTTTTGTTTGACGAGTTGTTGGATGTGCTTGGCCTTCCGTTTGTTGAACATTTCCTGCGCGATGGCCGTGTGGTAGTCGTGGCCGAGCATGAAATTGATTTCAAAATCCACCCACTCCACTTCGTTCATCACCCGTTGCTGCGTCAGGATGAGCTCGTGGCGGAATTTGCTGTTTCGGTCCCAGTACGTTTCGAGGCCGAGGTGGCTCAAATCCGCGTCGCAGATAATCTGTTCGAGCAAGGATTTGGGCGATTGCGGCACCCGCGTCGCCCGGATGCAGCCGAGCACCGAGTCCAGTTCGGCGGCGGAAAGCTTGCCCTGCAAAAAATTGGTGGCGATTTGGCAGCTGCGCTCCTCGTGGCCTTCCGGCCCACCGCCGTAGCCCGTGTCGTGGAACCAAGTGGCGATGAGCAGCAGGGCCATGTCCGCGTCCTTCAACTCGAAGCCCTCGCCGATGGAGCGGGCCGCCGCCACGCATTGCACGGTGTGTTCGAGGTCGTGGAAAACGAATTTGTCCGGCACGTTTTTCGGGATGAAATCCGATACGAAGGCTTCGGTTTCGGTCAAAATTTGTTCGGGCGAAGTGGACATGAAAGTTGGGTTGAAACGCTTGAAATGGCAGGTTCGCGGCTTTCGGGTTTGTTTTCGGCCAAGCCGAATCCGGCAAGAGGCGGGCAAAGATAGTCGGGCATTGAGTGATTGAGCGAATGAGTGAATGAGCGATTGCGGCGAACTCATTCATTCACTCAATCACCCATTCACTCATTCACTCATTCACTCATTGGCCTGCTACCTTCGCGCCCATGATTTTCCCCGACATACTCGGACAGTCGCGCTCCAAATCGTTCCTGCACCAGCTTGCCACGAGCGAGCGGGTGCCGCACGCGCTCATTTTTTTGGGCAAAACCGGCAGCGGCAACCTCGCCCTCGCGTTGGCTTTCGCCCAAATGTTGCAATGCGAACGCCCCGGCCCCGACGGCGGCTGCGGCCAATGCAACGCCTGCCGAAAGGCCGGGCAATTCACGCATCCCGACATCCATTTCTCGTTCCCGACCGTCGGCGCGAAAGAAGTCAGCACCAATTTCCTGAAAGAATGGCGCGCCGCATTGGCCGAAAACCCGTATTTGGATGTGAATTCGTGGCTTCAACGCCTCGGCGCGGACAACAAACAGGGCAACATCACCGCCGACGAATGCTCGGCCATCCTCAAAAAACTCAGCCTCAAAGCCTTCGAGGGCCGCTACAAAATCCTCGTGATGTGGCTCCCCGAATACCTCGGCAAGGAGGGCAACCGCCTCCTCAAACTCATCGAAGAGCCGCCCGAACAAACCATCTTCCTGCTCGCCGCCGAAAACCCCGACCTCATCCTGAGCACCATCCTTTCGCGCTGCCAAATCGTGAAAACCGACGCGCTGACCGACGCGGAAGTGGCCGACGGGCTGGCCGAAAAACGCACGATTGACCCCGAACGCGCCCGCCAAATCTCGTTTTTGGCCGACGGCGATTTCAACCTCGCCCTCCAACTCGCCGACAACCCCGACAGCGACGATGCGAACCTGCTGCTCGATTGGCTCCGCAAATGCTGGCGCGGCGACGGCCTCGAAATGGTCAAATGGACGGACGAGTTCGCCAAAATGGGCCGCGAAAACCAGAAACAATTTTTGCAGTACGGCCTCCATTTCCTCCGCGAAATGATGGCTTTCAACCTGACCGCCGACCCCAACCTCCGCCTGCGCCCCGCCGAGCTCCAAACCGCCCAAAACATGAGCAAAGTGCTTGACTTCCAAAAGATTACGCAGGTCGCCCGGATTTTTAACGACAACATCTTCTACATCGAGCGCAACGCCAACCCCAAAATCCTGTTCCTCGACACCTCCATCCGGCTCCATAAAATCATGAAAGGAATGAGCAGTTAGTGATGAGCGATGAGTGATAAATGATGCGTTTGCAAGTGCTGCTGCGTGTTCATCGTTCATAATTCATCACGCATCACTCCACATTCATTCCTGACCAATGTGCGTACTTTGCCGCCGATTGTGCCCCAACTCAAATCACCGAATCAACGAATCCTCAAATCCTCAATCATAAAATGGCTTGTTTAGGTTGTTCCTGCGGGACTGGAAAAGATAATGCGAAAGGCTGCCGCTCCAACGGCGGCTGCGCGACGGGCGGCTGCAACCGCCACAACACATACGACTGGATTACGGCTGCCGGCATCCGCGACGCGGAGCCGTTCGACATCGTGGAAATCACGTTCAAAAACGGCTCGCGCAAGGATTTTTTCAAAAACCCTCCCTTCACCCGCACCACCACGGGCGATTACGTCCTCGTCGAATCCTACTCCGGCGGCTACGATCTGGGCCAAATCAGCCTCAGCGGCGAGCTCGTCCGGCTGCAAATGAAGCGCAAGCGCGTCCGCGAAGATGCCCGCCTGCAAACCGTCATCCGCAAGGCCCACGAGCGCGACATGGAACGCCTCGACGAAGTGCGCACCGCCGAAAAATCCGTCATGATCCGCGCCCGCGCCATCACCCGCACACTGGATTTGAACATGAAAATCTGCGACGTGGAGTTTCAGGGCGACGGGCGCAAATGCACCTTTTACTACACCGCCGACGGGCGCGTGGACTTCCGCGAGCTCATCCGCCACTTTGCCAAAGAGTTCAAGGTCAAAATCGAGATGCGCCAAATCGGTGCCCGGCAGGAATCCGCCCGCATCGGCGGCCTCGGCAACTGCGGGCGCGAGCTGTGCTGCTCCACTTGGCTCACCGAGTTCAAGTCCGTCAATACCTCCGCCGCTCGTTACCAAAACCTCGCCATCAACCAAACCAAACTCTCCGGGATGTGTGGCCGCCTCAAATGCTGCCTCAACTACGAGCTCGACACCTACATTGACGCGCTCGAAGATTTCCCGGACAAGGCCGAAAAACTCCGCACCCAAGCCGGCCTCGCCATTTTAGTCAAAACCGATGTGTTCAAGCGCATCATGTACTATACCTACGCCGAAAACCGGGGCAAACTTTTCGCCCTGCACGTTGACCAAATCTGGGAAGTGCTCGGCCAAATCAAAAAAGGCGAACTGCCCGGCAGCCTCGACGACATCCTCGCCATGGCCCCGCCGCCAGTCGTGGACGAAGACGAGGAAGAAGTACACGACTTCGAGAACGTCCACGACGTGATTCAACTGCCCATCGAAAAGCGGAAAAAGAAGAAAAACAAGAAAAACCGCGACAGCAGCCAATCCCGCGCCGCAGCCATCGAAAACGAGCCAGCCCCATCCATCGCCGGATCCGGCAGGCCCGAACAGCGCAAAGGCGGCCAAAAAA
>JBKBIC010000267.1:0-6284 GCA_046299435.1 Saprospiraceae bacterium | reverse complement strand
GAGCCGGAAGGCGTCGCAGCGGCGGCGACCTCGCCGGGCGAACCGCGCCGCGCGGGCGGCATGTAGCATCGGGCGGCCCGGCGGAACCGGCGGCGACAGGGGGAAACGAAGATGAAGACAGCAAAGGGCCCGGCGATCTTTCTGGCACAGTTCGCCGGCGACGCTGCCATTCAAAAAATGCTGGGCGATTTGCTCGCGGGCGTAGTCCACCGCTTCCTCGGCCTCCCAGCCGAATTGGTGGCTGCGGCTGGCTGCGTTGCCGTGTTTTTCGTAAAAATATGGAATCATCGCATCCACCACGCGGGGGTCGCAGGGGGTGGTGGCGTTGTTGTCCAAGTAAATCAATCTGCGATTCGGATTTTGGCTCATGACATGACAGGAAGTTTTGCCGTTGATTTGGATTCAATCTATCGGTTCCTTTGGTCGCAAAAGTAAACAGACCTTGACCAAAATGGTTTTCGCTGCTCGAAAAGAAAAGTGCCGCGCGGTTTTTGGCACTGGGCGGGCCGGTGCGAGTTCAGCGTTTTTGCCCGGTTTTTTCGATGGAAAACCCAATGGATTGGATGCCCGGCAGCGAGTCGCGCCGCATGAATTGGTGGATGGTCAGGCCATAATCGCCGGGGGTGGCGAAGTAGGCGTTTTCTTGCAAAAGGATGTGCGCGGCGCAGGTCTGGCCGCTGCATTTGCCCACTGGCGCGCCCGCCGCATCGAACAAATCGAGCGAGACGGTTTTGCCGGGGCGTTTTCCGTCCGGGAATCGGGTGTAAAGTTTGACGTACAGGTTTTGCGCGGCGAAGGTGTCGGCGTGCGCCACATCCACGTACAGGTTGTAAATCGCCGAAGTGTCCGCGATTTTGAAGTTGAAATCCAGCGAATCACGATACGTCCAGCCGCTGGCCGGGATGTCTTTTTCCTCCTGAAAGATGGTGTCGGAATTGCAGGCGGCGAGGAGCAGGGCAAGGGGCAAAAAAACGAGCAAAAATTTCATGCAAATATTTGATTGTCAGCAACTAAGCCTTTCTTTTCATCGTATCGAGCGGCAGTTCAAAACCCGGCAGCACGTCTTCGCCGGAAAGGATTTTGCCTGCGAAACCATGTACCAGCTCCGGCTCCATTTGCCCGGCGCGGTAGATATAAGCGGTCTCTTCGTAAGGGTCAATGAGCCACGCGAGGCGCACCCCGTTGGCGAGCCAAGCATCCAGCATTTTCTCTTTCAGTTTGGGCAGGCGGTCGGATGCGGAGCGGATTTCGGCCACAAAATCCGGCACAATTTGGATGTACGACTCCTCGTCATCCGGCTCGTTTTCAAGCCGTTGCGGCGAAATCCACGAGACATCGGGCATCTTGGTCGCGCCGTTGGGCAGGTCGTAGGTGCCGTTCGGGCCGTGAACTTCGCCGTGGCCGGCTTGGTAGTTCCAGAGGCTTAGGAGAAAGCTAAGCCTGTTTTCGCGTTTGCTGGTTCCTCGTTTTAGTGGCGACATAAGCGTGGTTGTTCCGTTGGGCTCGCGCTCCATCCGCAAGTCCGGGTGGCGGTCGGCCAGCCACACGAACTCCTCTTTTGAGAGTGGTCGCTGGAACTCGACCGGGCCGAAATGCAGGGCCAAGTCTTCGAGCGTCCAATTTGTTTTGCGTGGGATGGTGGTGGTCATCATTCAAAAAATTTCCACAAAACTATGCCTTTCCTCCCGAAAAGCCCCTGTGAAAAAGGCCGGGGCTCACCCGCCAAAAAACTACCTTTGCCCGCGCATTACGCTGATTTTCAACCGATGAGACACACTTTGGCCTTCTTTTTCCTGCTTTTTGCCATGCCCGCGTCGGCTTTTTTACAGACGACTTGGCTGCATTGCGGCGCGGTGCTCGACGGCATCGCCGAGCAGCCGCAGCGCGAAATGACCATCGTCGTCGAGGCCGGGAAAATCGCCCGCATCGAGCGCGGCTACCTCGCGCCGCCCGCCGGAACAATGGCCATTGACCTGAAAAATCGCACGGTGCTGCCGGGCTTGATTGACTGCCATGTCCACATCGAATGGGAGCAAAACCGCGCCACTTACCTCGAAAATTTCACGCTGAACGAGGCCGATGTGGCCTATCGTGCCGCCGCTTTTGCCGAAAAAACACTGCTCGCCGGGTTCACCACCGTCCGCGACCTCGGCGGCATGGGGCCGAACATCAGCCTCCGAAACGCCATAGAGAAGGGCTTGGCCACTGGGCCGCGCATCCTGACGGCAGGCCACGCGCTGAGCATCACGGGCGGGCACGGCGACCACACGAACGGCGCGAAAGACGACCTTTTCGATGCCCCGCTGCCTGAATCGGGCATCTGCGACGGCCCCGACCAATGCCGCAAAGCCGCCCGAAACCAAGTGAAACGCGGCGCGGATTTGATAAAAGTCTGTGCCACAGGCGGCGTGCTCTCGCTGGCCCGCGACGGTCGCCGCCCGCAGTTCGCGGAGGACGAGCTGCGCGCCATCGTGCAGACGGCCAACGACCTCGGCGTGGCGGTGGCCGCCCACGCGCACGGAGACGAGGGGATGCGCCGCGCCGTCGAAGCGGGCGTGAGCAGCATCGAGCACGGCACTTTCATGAGCGAGGAGACGATGGAGGCCATGAAAAAACACGGCACTTACCTCGTCCCGACCCTCACCGCAGGCTGGGCCGTGACCGATAGTGCCCTTTCGGCCAAAGGCTTTTTCCCCGAACTCGTGCGCCAAAAAGCCCTCGGCATGGGGCCAAAACTCGAAGAAACCTGTGGCAAAGCCTTCAAAAAAGGCGTGAAAATCGCCTTCGGCACCGACTCCGGCGTGAGTCCGCACGGCAAGAACGGCCTCGAATTCCTGTTCATGCGCCGCGCCGGGCTGCCGCCCATCGAGTGCATCCGGGCAGCTACGACCCACGCCGCCGTGCTTTGCCGGATGCAGGACAAAATCGGCTCCCTCGAACCGGGCAAACTGGCCGACATCATCGCCGTGGAAGGCGACCCGCTGGCCGACATCGAAGCCATGCTCCGCGTCCGGTTTGTGATGAAAAACGGCGTGGTTTACAAAAACGGGAATTAGGAATTGGAAAATAGAAATCAAAGAAATTTCCAATTACAAGTTTCTAATCCCTCCCTCTCTAATCATCTTACAATCAAAACGTTATGGCCAAGAATCAAGAAACAGCAACCCCCGCGCCCGTCCCCAACACAATGGGCGGCATGGGCGATTTGAGCGTCATCCGCAACATCCTTTTCGGCCAGCAGGCTGCCGAGTTCGAGTCGCAATTTGGCACCATGACCGAGCGGCTCAACAAGACCGATGCCGACGTGGAGGCCCGCTTCCGCAACCTCGAAGCCGAGATGAACCGCCGCCTCGACGACCTCGAAAAACGCCTCAACTCCCGCATCCGCACTTTGGAGGACAACCTCGCGCAGGCCGTCATGCAACTCAACAGCACCATCGCCCAGACCAGCCGCGACGACAAAGCCATGATTGGGAATTTGCTCGTGGAATTGGGGCAGAAACTCGTGTGAATTTCGGATTGTGATTGATGATTGACGATTACATGATTGTTGATTTTTGATGGTTTGGATAGTCGCCACATCAAAAATCAACAATCATGTAATCGTCAATCATCAATCAAAAAAACTTCAAAACTTCCTCTCATCGGCACATGAAAAATAGCATTTCAAGCGACGACACGCTGCTCGACCAGCTCCGCGCCCTCCTGCTCACGGAGGACAGGGCTGCCGTGCGCCGCTTGGAGGATGTGCTGCACGACCCGGACAAACTCTCCGAAAAAGTGCTGCCCCTGGTGGAACCGCAACTCGAATCGCGCCTCGAATTCCTGAAGCAGAATTTCCCGAAAGAATACCGTGCGGTGGTGGACAAACTCATCGAAGAGCGCATCCAAAACTCGCAAGAACAAATCGTCGAGGCCATTTACCCGCTGCTCGGCAGCATGGTGCGCAAGTTCATCGAGCATCAATTCCAACAATTGAAAGAGAGCATCGAGGCGCGGCTCGACGAGATGCGCGCCCGGATGAATTTCTGGAAACGCCTCAAATCGCGCTTCGCGGGCGTGTCGGAAGCCGAATTGCTGCTCGCCGCGTCCGATGCCCCGACGGTCGAGGAGATTTTTTTGGTGGAGCGGAACTCCGGCCTCCTGCTGGCCCACGCCGCCCGCCGCACCAACCTCGACCGCGACGCGGTAGCCGGGATGCTGACGGCCATCAAGGCATTTGTGGAGGATGCCTTCCGCCGCGAACGCGAGGAGCTGGATTACATCAGCTACGACCACTACAAAATCCTCGTCCAGAATTACCGCACCTATTTCGTGGCCGCGCTGGTCGAAGGCTCCATTTCGGCGCGGGAGCGCGGGCTTTTGGAATCCAAATTGCAAGAGTTCATCCTGCAAGAATTCCAGCGTTTTTCGGCCACAAGCGAAGAAGAACGCTACCGCGAAGTGTCAGCAAAATTAGAGGCTTGGTTCATGCCCCCTGACGAAGCCTCCATCCAAGAACAAAACGAACATTCTATATGATTGGCAAAAAAATCATCCTCACAGGCAGTTTCGGCGTGGGCAAAACCTCGCTGTTCAACCGCTTCATCAACAACCAATTCGACGACCGATACCTGACCACCATCGGTGTCAAAGTCAACAAAAAATCCGTCCTCGTCGGCGAGCAGGAAGTGTCGCTACTCCTCTGGGACGTGGCTGGCGAAATCACGCAGGACAAAGTGCCGACCTCCTATTTCCTCGGTGCCGCCGGCGTGTTGTACGTCTTCGACCTCAGCCGCCCCATCACTTATCAGAACATCGCCACCGACCTCGAATACCTGCAAAGCCTACTGCCCTACGCCGTCGTGCGCATCGTCGGCAACAAAAAAGACCTGCTGACCGAAGCGCAAATCGCCGAGGCCGCCGCCAAAATGTCCCCCCCATGGGACGCGCTCACCAGCGCGAAAACCGGCGAAAACGTCGAGCAACTTTTCCAACAATTAGCCGCCGATTTGATATGAAAAAACCTCCGGCTGCCGGAGCTGCGGCCCTTGTTCAGCAGATTTACCTCACGCCCGATGGGCAAATTCTCGAAAGTTGCGATTCGATTTTTGCTGTCGAAAAACTGCGCGGTCAATCGGTCGCTGCGGCTTTTCCGGTCATCGAAAGTTGCTGGCAGTCGTTTTTTCAGCCCGAAAACGCCGATTTCCGCGAGTTCGCGCTGCGGGGTGTCCACATGGATTTCCCCGGTTTCACGGGCATTTTCGATTTCAAGTTCCTGAAAGTCTGGTTCGGGCAGCGCGAGGCCATTTATTGGTTCATCACCGACCGCACCGAGTATTACCAACTTCATCAAGCCGAGCAGCAACGCCGCAACGAACGGGCTTTGTGCGAAAAAATCGTGACCGTTTGAAGGACGATTGACGACTTACGATTTGCGATTTGCCCGCATTTCCAAACCATTCGTTCTGGGCCAAAAAATCGTAACTCGTAAATCCAAAATCGCAAATCCCCCACACCATGCTCGAAACCCTCCGCCCGCCCGCCGTCCGTTCGCCGCTGCGCCGCCGATTGGGCCGATGGTTTTACATCTGCAAACGATGGCTGCGCTGGGTTTTCGGGCCTGAAAAACTCGCCCGCCAAACTGCCAAACCATTGGCTTTCAGCCTGTTCCGCCACGAAACGCCGCTGCTCCGGCAGCTAAGAAACGTGGACATGCACCTCCAACACAACAAAATCACGAACCTCCGCCTCGCCGCCGAACGGCTGGACGGCCTCGTCGTCCGGCCCGGCGAGACTTTTTCTTTTTGGCGTTTGGTGGGCCGCCCGACGGCGCGGCGCGGCTTTTTGCCCGGCTTGGTCTTGGAAAACGGGCGCATCGGCACGGGCACGGGCGGCGGGCTTTGCCAAATGGGCAACCTCATTTATTGGATGGCCCTGCACACGCCGCTGACCGTCGCCGAACGCTGGCGGCACAGCTACGACGTGTTCCCCGACGCGAACCGCACCCTGCCCTTCGGCTCCGGCGCGACGCTGGCCTACAACTACATTGACCTCCAACTCCGCAACGACACCGACGCACCGTTCCAACTCCGCGTGTGGCTTTCCGAGACGCACCTGCACGGCGAAATCCGCGCCTCGCACGAGCCACAGTTCCGGTTTGAAGTCGTTGAAAACGAGCACTTTATCCGCCACGAAACCTGGGGTGGCTACTCGCGGCACAACCGAATCGCCCGCCGGAAATTCGACCTGAAAACAGGCGAACTCCTCGCCGAAGAACCCGTCGCCGAAAACCACGCGCTGAT
>JBKBIC010000266.1:0-6300 GCA_046299435.1 Saprospiraceae bacterium | reverse complement strand
CGTCTTAGAAGGGCCACTGATTTCATCATTAATCCTGCAACCGGTTTCCGCTGTCCATTTTTTATCACATTTATTGGCATAGCCCACGCCCCCGAATAGGCTATCAATGATGCCGTAAATCGGGGTAAAGGCACTGGGGTCGCAACCAATGTGGTTTATGATTGTGTCTATTGGTTCGGGGTCAGGGTCGGGCGGTGGTGGGGCGGGTGGGTCTTTTTCGCAGCTGGCCACGAAGGAAAGGGCGGCCAAGAGGATAATTATGTATTTCATCGGTGTCGGCAATTTAGTTTTGGATGACGAATTTGAGTGTCTGGGGGGATTTTTCAGTGTGCAGGGTTATCTGGTACATACCCGATGCTAATGTTGCAGGAAGGCGCAGGTCACTTTGTCCTTCGACAAAAGACAATGGAGCGTTCAGAAGCACCCGTCCTGTTTGGTCGGAAATCGAACAATCTACGGTGTGCTTGTCCGAGTCCAAACTACTTGCGGTAAGTTCCAAAATACCGTCGGATACTGGGTTTCGCCTGAGCCGGAAGCCTTGCTTCGTAGGGTTGTTCACCAGAACAGACGTGATTTTCTGCCCCACGCCGCTACCCGTGAACCCATGACATGGGTTTTCGACAAAAAGACTTGCCGTTGAGTGGCAGTTGTCTTGCCCCGACACCGCCAGATGCAGATAAAATTCTGACAGCATGACACTATAAGAGTTGAAAGAAAGCGTCGGCCCTGTCCCGGCGAGCACGCCCGCATCGTCGAGCGTCCAATAGGGGTCATCGTCTATGCGCCATTGGTAAGTGAACGGGCCGGAGCACTGGCCGGAAGTAGGGGCATAAACATCTGCGGAGAAGGTGACATCATCGCATATCACATTGAATCCGTCAATGAGGGCCGTGAGCTCGGGGGTATCGTAGTAGTTAGCAACCCCGCATATTTCATGCCCGATGACCCGTGCGTTGTAGTCGTATTCTGTCCCTGTCGGGTCGTTGAACAACTCGATATTAGGGTTTGAATAGTTCAGCGTCCGTTTCTGGCCAGCCGCGATTTGTGTTTGCGTGATGCCCGCCATAATCGTCTTGTAACTTCCGCCAGCGAAAGTCCAGCCAAAGCTGCATCCGAGATCAGTGTTGAAGACGTTTCCAGCAGGTAATCCGAGGTCTGCGCGGTCGTGGTTCGCTCCGAAAGCATGCCCGAGTTCGTGAGCGAAAGTCAAGCGGGGTGGGAAAAGTTTTGCCACAGAGACCACCCCGAAATCTGGCAAAGGGACATTTGTGGAAGAATATGAAAGCCGACCGGGTGCCCCTGTATAGTTATCGCCCGCCAGCAATATCATCAAATCGGCTTGTCGATCCGCTTTTAGTTGGAAGGCAGTCGTGTTGTTTGATAGTAGTGCTAAATCTGTGGAGATATTCGGAGACCCCGAAAAAGTGAAGTCGAACGGCTCAATGATGAAGCGAACCTGCTTTCCGAACAGCCCGCTGTTCCTCAGGGCGGCGTTTACCATTTGCAGGCCAAGCGGCAGGTAAAGCAATTGGGAAAGGGAGTTTGAGGGCGTGTTGTTGCCTATCCAAGCGTTTGCTGCCCTCGACACCAAGACAAGCACGGATACTGTGGCGGTGCAGGTTTCGTCGGAAGTACATTCAATGGGTGGCTCTGAATTGGCAGGGGTTTCATGGACGCAATCGTCGCCCTCCAATTCATCTGGTGCCTGTTCGACAAGGGCGCAGTACCTGCTGCTGAGCGGGTGGAGGAAGTAAGTGGTGCCGTCCAATTGGAAATACCCGACTTTCCCAGCGGCATTCACCCCTATCCCGAAGTATCCGTCTGCCTCGGAGAATCCGTACCATAGATACTCTGAGGTGTCTGTTTTTTGCAGAAAGTAGCCCCGGAAGACGTGGCTTGTGGATTGACCCGGCATCTGGACGGAAATTGAGTCGGCGGTTACATGGCCGACGGAAACCAGACTTATGGACACGGTTGTCGGCCTTTGGCTGTTGAAGTCCCATAAATCGGACTCTTCGGTGGTGAAGTTCGCGTTTGACAGCGAAACCGGGGTCAAGAAGCTCGGTTCTTGACTAAGCAGAGGGATGCTGAAGAGAAGAGAAGAGAAGAGAAGAGAAGAGAAGATTTTCATAAAAAGGAGTTTTAATGAACTCCAAAAGTAGTCCCTTCTCTCGCCTTTGCTGTTTTTGGGGCTATGTCTATTTGTCGTCAAATATCAAAAAGCGGTTAACCGATTTTCGGTCATGCTCGCTGTTGCTGCCTCACAAAACAGCCTTGTCACTACCAGTGCCAAAGGTTTTGCCCCAAACAGGTACTTTTACCCGCAAACCAATTCCGCGCTGCCGTGAAAAATTTGCTCGCCATTTCGTGCCTGTTTTTTTGCCTGAACGCCGCCGCCCAGACCGATTCGGCCTCGCTGCTGCTCTCGCCTGCGGTGCTGCCCGATTCGTTGGTCGTCCGGTTCAAGCCCGCACCACCGGAGGATGTGTTCACGTCGGCCACGCGCTATGCCGAACGGCGCGACCAACTGCCGTTCACCACCTACGTCGTAACCGCCGAGGAAATCCAACGCAACGGCTATGTGACGCTGGCCGATGTGCTGCGGTTCGCGCCGGGCATCCGGGTATCGCAGCCGGGCAATGCGTTCGAGGGCGAGACATTCCAGATGCGCGGACTCGCTGGGAATCAATACGTTAAAATTCTCATCAACAACGTACCCATGAAACCGGGCGCGGCCCTGGGGATGCCCATCGGGGCGCAGCTGCCCATCCGACAGGCCGAGCGCATCGAGATTTTGTACGGCCCTGCCGGGGCAGTCTATGGCTCGGATGCTTGCGCGGGCGTGGTCAATATCATCTTGAAAGAATCAGAGCGGCCACTTTTCACGCAGGCCGGGCTGTCGTTCGGGGCACTGGGCTACAACGACCTGAACCTCATGTTCGGCGGCAAACTGGGCAAGGACAAAAAAATCTTCCGGTTCAGCATTTATGGCAGCAGCACGGTGCGCGAGCGGACGGACGTTTTTTACAACGCCGAATTGCTCAACACTTACAGTTACCTGCCCGTTGGCGTGGATTCGTCGGCCTACACAAACCACCGGAATTACGTCTCGGAAGCCGACAACAAAGACCAGCCCAAGACCGCGCCCTTTGCCCACGAAAGTCGCCTTTTCGGGGTACACATGGATTGGCGCGGCATCCAGTTTGGCTACCAGCGCATGGCGCGTTTCGACCACAGTGCGTTGGGCCTCAACCCCTTAGCGATTTCTTATGCCAACCCTTCGACCCGCGTGGGCGAGCAGATCCAGACGTTTTCGATGGGTTTCAATGCTCGCATTGGGAAGTTGCGGACGCAGAATATCCTGTCCGTGCAGTCGTACAAATTGGACAATACCTCCTCGGCCCTGTACATTTTTGAGCAGCTCAGCGCGGCCCGGTACCGGTACCTGAACCCGCCGCCGCCGGCGCAGGACGCGGTGCTGCGCGGCACCCGCCAGACTTTGACCGACCGCGAACGCTACATCTTGGCCCACTCGGTGGATGCGCGATTTGATACCCGTTTCCGGCTCGTCTTGGGCGAGCGGCTTTCGTTAGACATGGGCGGTTTTTTCCAGCTATCGCGGGGCTACGCGGGCACGCGCTACCTTGAACTGCCGTTCGAGACGAGTTTTTTCGAGGTCTGGCAGCAGCCCAAAGAAATCCGCGACTCGGCAGCACTGCCACGCCCGTTTGAACCATACTACGACCAGATGTTCGAGGTGAATTTTTTCCCGAACCTCAAATGGGAGAGCCGCCGATTGACGGTCATGGCGGGCACCGCGCTCAATTTCAACGATTTTTCTGGGGTTTTTGCCCCGCGTTTGGCCGGGTATTTTCGCCTCGATTCGGCTTGGGCGGTGCGGGCGACGCTCTCTTCCGGCTTCCGGCAGCCGCCGATGTGGGGCCTCGCCAATAGCTATGTTTTCAGTCAGCAGGCAGTCCAGCAACGGCAGGCACTGCTTTTCTTGGACCAAACAGAGGAAATCCGCTCGTTCGAGCTGGGCATCCGCTACTCGAAACCCAAGACCCAGCTTGATGTGTCGGCGTTTTTCCAGCAAGCCTACCAGCTGGCCCGAAACGGTTATTACATCGCCGGTTCCGACCGGCTTGGCCCCTCGGAGGCATATTATGGCTGGGCGAACGCGCAGGGCCTCGCGCAGTCGCTCTGGGGCGTGCAGCTCTCGGCCAAGAGCCAGACGATTGACTGGTCGTTCAATTTGGAAGGCCGCCAGCCTTTCGTGCTGAAATGGAAAAACGAACTCAACCTCCAATATGCGCGTGGCCGCGAGCAGTTCGGCTACGGCGTGGCCAACACGGACGACGTGCGCAACCTCCCGCGCTGGATGTGGCAGTTCCGCACCTCGTGGGAGGGCCGCAAAAACACACTCATCATCTCCACCGTGCGGCAGTTGTCGTGGCTGAGCGGCGGTGCCTTTTATGAAGGCTCCACCGGGCGCACGGTACAGAGCACCATTCCGGGCTATGCTACTTGGGACTTGATGTTCCGGCGGCGCATGAGCGAGCATTTCAGGATTTACCTGCAAGTGCTCAACGTCTTCAACCGTCGGCACGGCGGCCTCGACGCGACGGGCACGCCCGACGACCTCCGCTGGAACCCCCAACAAGGCCGTCAGACGCGCTTCGGCATTGTGTACAGTATGCAGTAGGCAGTTTGCAGTGGGCAGTATGCAGTGGGCAGTTTGCAGTGGGCGGTTTGCAGTGGGCGGTTTGCAGTGGGCGGTTTGCAGTGGGCGGTTTGCAGTGGGCGGTTTGCAGTGGAGCGTTCATCATTCATCGTTCCCCGTTCTATCTTTGCCGCATGGTGCGACTGATTTTTTCCTTGCTTTTCACGTTGAGCCTCCTTGCCGCTTGCGGCGGCGGGGGCGATGCCGCAAAATCTGGCGACCGGCTTTTGGCGAAGGTGTACGACAAGAACTTGTACCTCTCCGAGATGGAGGGCCTTTTCCCAGAAGGCACCACAAAAGAGGATAGCACCTTGATTATCAGCGCGTTCACGCAGCGTTGGGTGCACGACCAGCTGCTCATGTACGAGGCCGAGCGCAACATCCCGAAGGATTTGAACATTGACAAACTCGTGCGCGATTACCGCGCCAGCCTCGTGCGCTTCAACATGGAGGAGCAAATCATCGCCTCCAAACTGGACTCGACGGTCAGCGAGGCCGAGATGATGGCCTATTACGAGGCCAACAAAGACCAGTTCCAACTCGAAAGTACCATCCTCAAATGCTACCTCCTGAAAGTGCCCGCCGACGCGCCCCAACAGGAACTGAACAAAATCTGGTACGCCAAAGACCGCGACAAACTGACCGCCTACGCCAAGCAATGGGCCACTTCCAGCCTGCTCGACCCCAACGAATGGTACAACTTGGACGAAATCGCCGCGTTTCTGCCCAAAGGCACGTTAACGGCTGACAACATCGGCTCGCGGCGCGAAGGCACCGTGAACGACAGCGGCTACCGATTTTATTACCGGGTGCTCGAATCCGTGCGCGGCAAGGAGACCGCCCCATTCGAGTACGTCAAAAGCCGGGTACTGAACATCATCCTGCACAAACGCAAACGCGACCTGCTCGACAAGTGGAAAGAGGATTTGTACCAAAAGGAGCTGCGCCGCGAGAACGTCAAAATTATGCAGTGAACAGATGCAACCGCCTGTCTTTCAAAAACTTAGAAATTTTTATTGATGAAAAATATTTGTAAAAAAATCTTCCTCGCCGCGTGGGCACTGGCCTCCACGCTGCTCGCCTCAGCCCAAAATGACCGGGCCGTGATTGACAAAATCGTGGCTTCGGTGGGTGGCGAAATCGTGCTGTTGAGCGAGGTGCAGGAGCAGGTAGCCTACGTCCGCGAGCGGCAGCAAAACCTGCCCGAAGGCTACGAATGCCAAGCCCTGCAAAACATCGTGGTGCAAAAACTGCTGGTCAACCAAGCCAAACTCGACTCCATCGAAGTCAAGGACGACGAGGTGGAAACCCAGCTCGATGCCCGCATCGAACGCCTGCTCTCGTACTTCAACCAAGACCCGAAGGCTATCCAAGAGTACTACGGCCAAACGGTGGACGAGATGAAAGAGCAGATGCGGAACGATATGCGGAACCAGCTGCTGGCCGAGCGGATGCAGCGCGACATCACGGACAAAGCCACCGTGACCCCCGCCGAAGTGCAGGATTTTTTCAAAAAAATCCCGAAAGACTCGCTGCCGTACTTCAATGCCGAGGTCGAAATCCGCGAAATCACTTAC
>JBKBIC010000265.1:0-6336 GCA_046299435.1 Saprospiraceae bacterium | reverse complement strand
ACACTATTTGTCCCAGCAGACTCCTTTGGAGAAAAATCCGTAAAAACTTCCCCTCAAATTTTAAAACATACTCTAAGTCCGCACTTCTTAGCTCGTGCTGCGCGAGCCGAGAGCGGCTCGTTGCATCGTAAACGCCCGCCGCGAGTTCCCGCTCTGAGTGCGACAACATTCGTCAAACATTCAAAAAAAGCAGGTTGCCCAACCTTTTGAATTTAGAGCGTGGGTTGATGTATCGTTCATCCTATTATATTCTACTTTAATGAAGCACAATCGAAAAGATAGAAACCGCAAATTGGGCATCATGCTGGGCTTGGTGTTCATGGCTCTGCTGCCCTCTCCCGTGGCGAGCGGCCAGACGACGGTGCTGCTCAATTCATCCACGAACGGCACGACGGTCAGCAACGCCTGTGCCCACTATTTCTATGATTCTGGCGGCTCTGGCTCGAATTACGGCAACAACCAGAACTTCACGATTACATTTTGCGCCCCGGCGGGCGAGACTGTCCGCATGGACTTCCTGAGTTTCGCCATTGCGTCCGGCGACAACCTGAGTCTGTACGACGGGGCCTCCACTGCTTCCACGCTCATCGGGACGTACCAGGCAACCAGCCCGGACTTTGTTTTCTCGACGGGCACTTGCATGACGGTAAAGTTCACCTCGAACTCGTCGGGCACGGCCAGCGGTTGGTTCGCTACCGTTACTTGCAGGGTGCCGATTGATTGCGTGGACAACCTGTTGACCAATGGCAGTTTTGACACGAACACTGACGGCTGGACGGCTACAAATGGCGTTATCTCCGTGCAATCAAGTTACCAGATGGACGGCCCCCGCATCCTTTGGCTCCAGCGCACGAGCGGCACGGCCAACGTGCGGCAGCAGGTCAACGGTATCTTGCCGAACAAACTGTACCGCCTGAGATTTTATGCCGGCACGCACGAGCCGTCGTTCACGCACCAAGTCAATTTGAGGGTGTACAACTCCTCGAACGCGCAGGTTGCCATCTCGACAGTGAATGTCGAGCACGATGTGGATATTTATTACGAGCTAGAGTATTACGAGACGACCGTGACCACCCCTGCCAGTGCCTCGTACATTATCGTGGAGGGGACGGCGACCGGCGATTACCTGAAATTCGACGGGGTGTGCCTCACCACTTGCACGGTGTCGGCTGCCAACAACTCCCCGATATGCGCGGGTGCCGCGCTGAACATGACCTCGGCTGCCGTCAACACCGTTGGGACGGTCTCTTACGCATGGGCCGGGCCCTCGTCGTTTTCGTCGGCCTCCCAAAACCCCAGCCGCAGCAATGCCACGACGGGCATGAGCGGCACCTACACGGTGACCATCACGGACGGCATGGGCTGCACTGCCACCGGGACCACTTCCGCTACTGTTGTCGCCGACCCAAGCGTCACGGCGCAACCTTCGAGCGGCTCGACTTGCATAGGAGGTTCAGAGGATTTATCGGTCACGGCCGCTGGCGGCACACCGAGTTTGACGTACCAGTGGCAGTACTACGACGGCAGCTCGTGGGCCAACGTCTCCAATGGCACGCCTGCAGGCTCAACTTACGCCAACCCAACGACGGCCAACCTGACGGCTTCCGGCTTCACCTCGGCGGGCGGTTACCAGTACCGAGTATTGGTCAATGCTTCCGGGGCAGGCTGCACACAGGCTGTCTCCAGCACGGCAACCATCACGGTCTCTGCCAATCCGGTGGCAAACAACGGTGGGCCATATTGCCCTGGCCAGACGATACAACTCACCGGCTCGCCCTCCGGCATGAGTGCTTACGCTTGGTCAGGGCCGAACAATTGGACGAGCGTACTCCAAAGCCCGAGCATCGAGTTGGCCACTGCTGCTATGGCCGGTGTTTATACACTTACGGTGACGGCCTCTTCTGGCTGCACAGCCTCTGCCTCCACGACCGTCTCTGTCCTTGCTGCGCCGCTCAAACCGGGGGCAATAAGCTACTGACCCCCAAATCACCGATGCCTCTATCCGCTTCAAAACCCTATTTTACTCCTTTGAGTCTGCGATGACAGGGTTTGTTGTCGGGAGGGCACGGGTTTCGCACAAATGAAATCGGCGTGTTGCGCCATCGTAGATATTATCATTATGGTGCGGTTTTGCGGACGTGGGTAGTCACGAGCATCCCCAAAATCCGAGATTTGTCAGAAAGGCTGTTTTGTACCTTTGAATCACAACTCGTGACCAATGAAACAATCGCCGTGCGCCGCCTTTCCTTGGCGTTATCCCCCGTGTGAGCGGTGTTTACCATCATTCAACTGAGCAAAAGAACGTATCGGCTTTCCCGAAGGCGTTGGGCTGCCTTTGGTTGGAAGACCGGAATCGGGTTGGCATGTTCTATGGTCTCCGGCTTGCGATCTACAAAGTTTTGCCCATTATCTCGTTGATAATCAGCCAATTCTCCTCCCTCCAACACGCCGCATAGGTGTCACGCATTTTTTGGGCATACTGCTTGCCAGCAGGTTTGGCCCGTGTAGGCGAATCACCTGTACGCAACCCTCCACCGTCGAGAAACACGGACAAAAAATTTGGGATGAACAGATTGGACACACATCGCCCCTCTGGCGTGGGCAGGCAGCGATACGGCCACTTCGCGCCGCTGCTTTTGGCGGCTGCCGTGCTCGCGCTCCCTTGTCGCGTGTCGGCCCAATGCTCGGGCTGCACCATCACGGTGTCTTCGAACAGCAGCACGTCCTATTCCCTGAGCAGCGGCCAAGTGCTGTGCATCACCGGCGGCACTTATACAGGTTCCATCAACAACCTCGCCAACGGCGCGACCATTTGCGTGGGCACGAACGCGACCTTCTCGCCGTCAAGCCTCAACAATATATCCGGCAGCATAGTCAACCATGGCGTGGCGAATATGCCCGGCTTTTCTGTCAATGGTGGCTTCCTCATCGAGAACTACGGGCGCATGTACTTCCCTTCCAACCTCAATATGAACGGCACCGGCTCCATCACGAACTACAACGGCGGTTATATGCGCTTCTCGCAGGCGGCCGTCATCGCGCAAAGCTCGACGGTCGTCAACTTCGGCTGGATACTTTGCCTCCAAAACCTGAACACCGACGCGGGCACGAACTTCACCAACCACAACCGCGTGGAGACCTTCACCAACTTCAACCCCAACGGCACGTTCACGAACAATGGCACGGTAAAGGCCAACGATTTCATCAACATCAATTCCAACTCCACCGTCGTCAACAACTGCACTTTTTACGCCGACGACGGCTTCAACAACAACAGCCCCAATACCCAGAACTACGGCACGCTAATCGTTACTGGCCCGACCGGCAACCCCAACGACCTCATCCAGAACAACGCCGCTTTTTTTCAAGGCCCCAACGGCAAGTTGCAAGCCATCCGGTACATCAACAGCTCCACCGTCACCGGCTCCGGCACCTATCGCATGACCGGGCAGACCACCAACCAAGGGCCTTTTGGCAACGACGGCCTCGGCATCAATTTCTACGACACCGGCCTCCCGCCCGGCATCATGGACGTGCAGAACACTGCCCCCCACGCCTCCGTCACCAAAAACTTCGTGGCAGCCATAGACACCAACCTCATTTCCAGCACCTGCGGGGCCACCTACCGGACGGCCCGTTGCAGCATCACGGCCACCGCCAGCAATGGCGACCCATATTGCCCCGGCCAGACCATCCAGCTCTCCGGCGGCCCAGCGGGCATGGCCACCTACGCATGGTCGGGGCCTAACAACTGGACCAGTGCCGCACAAAGCCCCAGCATCCAGTTGGCCACGGCCGCCATGGCAGGAACCTACACCCTCACCGTGACCAATTCCAATGGCTGTACCGCCTCGGCCACAACCACCGTCACCATAAACGCCGCGCCCACAAAGCCCGGTACCATTAGCTATTGAACCACAAAACCACAGACACAGAAAATACGCATCCGTGAACTTGAGCATCCAACGCACCGACACCCGCCCAAAGGCAAACCGCTCCCTTGCATGGGGGCTTTTGCTGTTTGTGTTGGCGATGCCGTTCGGCGCGTTGGGCCAAATACAGTTCACCGAACAAGCCGCGTCCAAAGGCGTGAACCTCGGCGGCACCAAAGACGGCGGCCTTGCCTTCGGAGATATAGACAACGACGGTGACCTCGACCTCATCGTGAACACCGGCGACACATGGGGCACCACCGCCAACACACGGGTTTACCTCAACAGTGGCCCCCCCAACTACACCTTCACCGACGTGACTGCCTCGCGCTGTACGCAGTGCCTGACCGACCGCAACACCGAGCGTTCCGTCTCCTTCGGCGATTTCAACAACGATGGGTACCTCGATTTTGTCGTCAATTCATCCGGTGCGGAAAAAGTCTTCAAAAACCGAGGAGCCAGCCAGCCGGGCTTCTTCGACCGTGTGCTCTACCTCTATGCCGACCCCGGCGACGGCACAGGCGGCAACGGTACCGGCCTCCAATATGGCAACAATACCGAAGGCGCGGGTTGGTTCGACTACGACGGCGACGGCGACCTCGACCTCATGTTCGAAAACCACAACTGGGGCATTGACATCCTCGAAAACCGCAACTTCGGCGAAGGCGTGTTCCAGCAAGTCACCCTCAACGGCAACAACCCGCCCGCCCCGTTCACGCGTGTGGACGGCCTGCCCAACACCTACTCCGAGGGCGATTACGCCTCCATAACCGACTACGACGACGACGGCTGGGTTGACCTCGTGTGCCGCAAAGACTGGCCCGGCAACTCGAACAACGACTTTTTCCGAAACACAGGCCCCGTCGGCGGGTTCATCACCTTTGCCAACGGCCAAAACCTCTCCGGTGCCCCCAACGGCAACAAGGGTGCCGTTTCCATGTACGACTTCGACAACGACGGCGACTTCGACATTGCATGGACTGACGGCCCGAACAGCAACAACCGCATCTACCGCAACAACGCGGGCACCTTCGCCTCCACCAACGAACCCTGGGCATCCGCCGGCGTGACCATGCCCTCAAGCGGCTTGGACGGCCTCGCCTGCGGCGACGTGGACAACGACGGCGACATTGACATCTTCTTCGGCGACGACTCCGGCCAGAGTTACCTCTTTCTCAACCAAGCCTCCAACGGCGGTGGCATGACCTTCGTCCGCAGCAACCTCAGCATCAACCCAAACGCCAACTTGGAAGGCTGCGTGTTCGTGGACTTTGACCGCGACGGCGACCTCGACCTCTACACGAACGTCAATGGGGGAAACAACCAACTTTGGGTCAACAACCTCAACGGCCTCGGCAACTATCCCTCCAACCGGGCCGATGCCTACCTTATGGTGCGTGTCTGGGAAAACCGGGGCAGCACCGGTACCGTCGGGCAGCACGCCGACCGCCCGGCACACGGCGCGGTGCTCGTGCTCAAAGACTGCAACGGCAACGTCATCTCCGGCAAGCGCGAGGTCAACGGTGCCAACGGGCACGGCACACAAGACCCTGCCATCGTACACTTCGGTTTGAAGGACGGCCCGAACATCCCCTACGTCATCGAGGTGGGCTACCCAAGATACAAAAACGCAGGTGGCACTTTTGACCGCACCATCGTTCAATACTCCGTGCTGCCTTCCACGCTGACAGGTTACAAAATCGTGGACATCTACCCGAACTCCTCGCTGCCGCTCGCCTCGGCGGGCAACGGCGGCCCGTACACCGTCGGCGAGACCATACAACTCACCGCTTCCAACGGCGTTTCGTGGAGCTGGGCAGGCCCCGGTGGCTTCACTTCCACTTCTCAAAACCCGACCCGTGCCAACGCCACCGTCGCCATGGCAGGCACGTACACTGTGACGGTGACGATGGTCGGTGGTTGCACGGCCTCGGCCACCACGACCGTCGCCGTATCGGCTGCCGTGCCGCTCTGTTCCGGCAACACGGCAGAAGTTTTCTCGATTGCGGCGGTCGCCGGCGCAACGAGCTACTCATGGACCCTCAACGGCAACGCCTCGCACGCGGCCATCGTGTCGGGGCAAGGCACGACCGCACTCACGGTCAACCTATCATCGCTGGCAGTCGGAAGCACCAACACCGTCTGCGTCACGGCCAACAACGCGAACTGCACTTCGCCCCCCAGATGCCAAGCATTCACCCTGCCGACAAGTGTGAGCGTGTCAGTCGCGGCCAACCCGACCACGATATGCACGGGCGGCAGTAGCACCTTGACGGCCACCCCGTCGGGCGGCACTACGCCATATACCTATGCTTGGAGCGGGGGCGGCACAGCCAGCACTAACACCGTATCGCCCACCGCCACCACCACCTACACCGTGACCGTGACCGACGCGGGCGGGTGT
>JBKBIC010000264.1:0-6351 GCA_046299435.1 Saprospiraceae bacterium | reverse complement strand
CTTCCCGCTTTTCAACTTTTTGGGCAACAAACAAAAAAGCCATCCTGTGCAGGATGGCTTTTGTTGCGCCTCGTCAAGGACTTGAACCTTGGACCTACGGATTAACAGTCCGCCGCTCTAACCGACTGAGCTAACGAGGCTCTTTTTCGCTTTTTCAGAGTGTTTGATTCCCCTTTCAAAAAGCGACGGCAAAAGTAGGCTGGCACTCAGGAAAACCAAATCTTTGCGCCTCAAATTTTTTCAAAAAATAAAAACATGAGTTTGCTGACCGTTGGAACCGTCGCTTTTGACGACATCGAGACCCCCTTCGGGCGGGCCGAGAAAGTTGTCGGGGGGGCCTGCACCTATATATCACTGGCTGCGTCCTATTTCGTGAAGCCTGTCCGCGTCGTCTCGGTCGTGGGCGAGGACTTCCCGGAGGAAACGCTCGATTACATGAAACGCCGGGGCATCGAACTCGACGGCCTGCAAATCAAAGAAGGCGAAAAATCCTTTTTCTGGGCCGGCAAATACCACCGCGACCTCAACTCCCGCGACACGCTCGTCACCGACCTGAACGTGCTCGCCAACTTCGACCCCGTCGTGCCCGAACACTGGCGCACGCCCGACTACCTCATGCTCGGCAACCTCACGCCGCAGGTGCAGATGCGCGTCATCGAACAATTGGCCAAACGCCCGAAACTCATCGCGCTCGACACGATGAATTTTTGGATGAACATCGCCCTCGACGACCTGCTCAAAGTCCTGAAACACATTGACGTGCTGACCATCAACGACGAAGAAGCCCGCCAACTCAGCGGCGAGCACTCGCTGGTGAAAGCCGCCCGCGTTATCCACGAGATGGGGCCGCGTTTTTTGGTCATCAAAAAAGGCGAGCACGGCGCGTTGTTGTTCCATCGCGGCCTGAACTTTTATGCCCCCGCCCTGCCGCTGGCCGAAGTCGTTGACCCGACGGGCGCAGGCGACACGTTCGCGGGCGGTTTCATGGGCTGGCTGGCCCAAACGGACGACACTTCGTTCGAGAACCTCAAACGCGCCGTCGTGTATGGCTCGGCGATGGCCTCGTTCTGTGTCGAAAAATTCAGCATCGAGCGGCTCAAAGGCTTGACCCCGGCCATGATTTCCAACCGGGTGCAGCAGTTCGCCGACCTTGTTCATTTTTAAAATTCGTGTTTTGTGTTTCGTTTTTCGTGTGTCGGTGAGATAGCCCCGAAAAACGAGACACTAAACACGAAACACAAAACACGCCATGTTCGAAGACATCTTTGGCAACGTCCAGAAACAGCAGCAGGAGTTGCAGCAGCGGCTCGCCCAAATCATCGTCGAGGCCGAGGCGGGCGACGAGGCCATCGTCGTCCGGGCAGGCGGCGACCTCCACATCGAAAACATCAAAATTGACCCCTCAAAAATTGACCTCGCCGACCGCGAACAACTCGAAGATTTGCTCGTCGTGGCCATCAACCGCGCCCTCGAACTTGCCCGGCAAAAAGCCGCCGAGGAATCGGCCAAATCCCTCCAAGATATGTTCCCGATGGGCGGCGACATGGGCCAGTTCCTGAAAGGGATTGGCGGCTGACGGAATTGGTTTGTTTGAAAATGGGCAACCATGTCGGCCACAGCGGGGTCAATCGTCGCGTTATCTCATTTTCAAATTATCACATTCTATCACATTCCGATAGAACGGGCGTTTACCTTCCAAAAATTGAAACTCGGATGAAGAAACTTATCCTTTTTGCGGCGGTGCTTTTTGCCAATCTGCTCGCTGCACAATCCGGCAACAGCCCGGTGGCCCACTTCCCGTTCGGTTTTGGCGGCGATTGCGAGGCGACCGATGCCACCCAGAACGGTTCGAGCGGCGTGCTGACCAATCCCGACCCGAACAACCCGCAGGGCTGCGCCTGCGGCGTGAAAGATTTGAGCGCGCGCTTCGACGGCGTGGACGACGGCATCGTGTTCATCGGCACCCTGAACGAGGTGTTCTCGGCTGGCGATTTCACGGTCAGTTTTTACCTCAAACCTTTCCCGCAGTCGGGCACCCAAATCGTCATGTCCAAACAAAGCGACTGCGACCGCCGCAATGCCTTTTGGGTGCGGTACAACCACGCCACGCGCACGCTTTCGAGCGGCATCAGCCAAAACGACACGCTGCTCGTGACCGTGCAGGGCAAGCTCGACGTTGACCCGTGCTGGCAATTCATCACCCTGACGCGCAATTTCAAAAATTACAACCTCTACATCAACGGCACGTTGCGCGACACCAAAACATCCAGCCAGCGCATTGACCTCACCTCGCCCGCCCCGCTGACCATCGCCGAAAAAGTCTGCGACCTCGACAAACGCTTCAAAGGCGACATTGACGAAGTGCGCATCTACAAAAAGGCCCTCGGCCAAGCCGAGATTGATGCGCTTAACCTCCGCCCCGACCACATCGCCAACCGCGACACGCTCATCTACCTCGGCAACTCGTTTCAAACCGACATCTCCAACACCTGCGCTCAAAGCTTCGAGTGGACACCCTCCGACGACATCAGCGACCCGACGGCTGCCCGCACGACCATCTCGCCCACCCAAACCACGACTTATTACCTCACTTTCAAACACGCCGAATGCATCGCCCGCGACAGCGTGGTGGTCACGGTGATTGACCCCGACACGCTGGACTGCAGCAAAATCTTCATCCCCAACGCCTTCGTGCCCGGCGGCGTGAACGACGAGTTTTTCATCAGCAACCCGTTTGCCGTCGAGGAATTCATCTCCTTCGAGGTGTTCGACCGCTGGGGCGGGCGTGTGTTCGATGCGCCCACGCAATTCGCCACTTGGGACGGTACTTTCGGCGGCAACGGCGGCAACCCGCTGAACCCCGGCATTTACCTGTACCGGCTCCGGTACAAATGCAACGGCGAGGAAAAAGTGAAGGCCGGCAGCGTGACGCTGATACGATGACGTGCGAGCCAATGACGGCAAGCGGCTTTATATTTGTCCAAAACGAAGTGCAATCATGCAAAAGCTAACCCGTATCACTTTCGATCCCCGCGTCATGGGCGGAAAGCCGTGCATTCGAGGAATGCGTGTGACCGTAGGCATGGTCGTTGAGTTGGTGGCCGCAGGCTATTCAACTGACCGCATCTTAAAAGGCTATCCATATTTGGAAGCAGATGATATCCGCGAAGCCCTGCTTTATGCGGCTTGGCGTTCACAAGAACGGGAACTGCCGCTCGCCTCTTCTTCCACCGCACTCGCTGCATGAAGATACTGCTTGACATGAACGCTTCGCCAGAATGGGTGTACCCGCTTCGTGATGCAGGGCACGAGTGTTTCCACTGGTCTGCCATAGGAGACCCGAAAGCCGATGACAAGGCTATTTTTCATTGGGCGGCACAAAACGGGTTTGTGGTTTACACCCACGACCTCGATTTCGGAGCAATCTTGGCCGCAACAAATGCCCAGTTTCCCAGCGTCGTCCAGATTCGCACCCAAAAGATTTTTCCCGACGACCCGGACTGTGTTGCACGGATATTAAGTTACCTGCAAGAATTTTCCGAAACATTGGCGGAGGGAGCATTGGTGACGGTTGATGAATTGAGCGCAAGGGTCAGGGTTTTGCCGATTCGTAACACATGACCGCCCCAAAAACGGAAAGCCCGGGCGCACGTTTGCGTCCGGGCTTTTTTGCTAAACCGTTTCTATTGTATGAAGCTAATAACTACCAATCCAAACGAGTGCCAATTCGTAAAGTTTCGCGGAAAATAATTTCGCCCGAAACTTGACCGAACGGCGACAAAGCCCCGCCGCCCAATTTTTTCCGCCGTCCGGCGATGCCAACTGCCGAAACCGCCCAACCTTTCGGACGTGAAACGAGCACAGACACTTTTTTTAACCAGCATCCGGCGGGCCGCTGCGCTCGCCCTGCTATTCGCCTGCCAGGCCTTCTTCCCGGCCCAAAACTCAAAACCCGAAACCCAAAACTCCCCCACCTGCGACCCCTCGGCCAAGCCTTTTCGAGGCTACTCGTTCCTGTACCCCGACATCGTGAACCGCCGCGCCGCCTACGCGCCCTATTTTCTCGAATTCGGCAATTTGTACGCGCCTTTTTTCCGGCGGGACATCCAGCGCGACGAAAATTTGGAGGAATGGAACGGGCGGTTTTGCCAAAACGCCACGCCTGACGAGGTGGCAGAGGTCGTCTATCAATCCAGCACTTCCACGCTCGCCCGACTGCTGGAAGCCGCCGCCGACCGCACCCAAAAAACGCCCCTGCCCGGCAGCCTTGCGGGCAACCCATTTGCCGAAACACTGACCTACAACGGCTGCGCGGAGGCCATCGAATACCTCATTTTCGCCAAAAAATGCGAGCCGCACGTCGTTGCCCAAGACGGCTGGGACACGGTCGAGCGCGACGCGGAAGCGATGCAAGTGCTTGTAAATGAGGGCAAAGCGCGGTTCAAAGAGTGCCGCTCGCATTTTTTTCGGCTGCGCTATGCCTATCAAATCGTGCGCCTCGCGCACTACGCCGGGGCTTGGCAACAAACGGCGGATTTGTACAACGAACTCATGCCGCAGGTGGACCGCCGCCGCCCGTCCATCGTGTTTTACTGGACGCTCGGCCATCTCGCCGGGGCCTTGCAAAAGCTCGGCAAACGCCCCGAAGCTGCCTACCGGTACAGCCTGATTTTCCAGAATTGCCCGTCCAAAAGAACCTCGGCGTGGCGCAGCTTTTTCCTCAAAAACGACGCGGAATGGGCTGCTGCGCTGCGTCTTTGCCAAAGTGATGCTGAAAAAGCCACCCTTTTTGCCATGCGGGCGGGCGGCGCGGCGGCCAACGCCGTGCCCGACATGGAGGCGATTTACGGACTTAATCCGACCCATCCGGCGTTGGATTTGCTGCTCGTCGGCACGGTGCAGCATCTGGAACGCACGTTGCTCCGCACCCCGGCCACCGACAAAAAACACGGCATCCAAGACGGCCAAACCCGCCGCGAACGCGCCGCCCAGCACTTGGCCGTGTTGCAGAAATTCGTCCACCGCGTGGTGCAGGAGCGGCAAATCGGCGACCCGAAACTCTGGGCTTGCGTGGAGGCGTACCTGTTCCTGCTCGATGGCAAACTGGCCGAGGCCGAATACCACCTGAACCGCGCCGAAAAAAAACTCGACCCGAAGGACACCGAAAGCAACGACCCCGCGCTCGCCAAGCAAATCGAGATTTGGCGGACGCTCATCCAAGTGCTGTCCATCAATCCCGCCGACCCTGCGCTGGGCGCGGAGGCCGTGCGCGGGCTGACGGTTTTCAAAGAATTTCCCGGCTTCGAGGATTTTCTAAGTGATTATTTGTCAGAGGGTTATGCCGCGTCGGGGCGGCCCGGCAAGGCATTTTTGGCAAACAACGACTTGGCCGCGCTCGCGCTCAACCCGTCCCTGCAAATGCTTGACGACCTGCTGGCCGCCGCCGAAGCCCGCGACAAAAGCGGCATCGAGGCCGATATGGCCGAAGACTCAACCGACCTGCGATTCACGTCTAAAATACTGGAAATCAAGGCCATGCACTTGTTCAGCACCGGCCACCCGGAGGCCGCGCTGGCGACGCTCCGCGAAATCCCCGCGACCGACATGGCTCGGATGCGGAAGTTCGCGCCGTTCAAGTTGTTCATCAAAGATTGCCTCGGCTGCCGTGTGCCCGACCCCGCACCGCTCAACCGGCTGCAAATTTTGGAACGCCTCGCCCAACTCGAATTTGACGCAAAAGCCGCCGCTGCCACTGGCCACCCCGACGTGGCCGCCGAGCATTTTTACCTCATCGGGTTGGCCCTGTGGAATATGTCGTGGTTCGGCTACGAATGGGAGGCGTTCGACACGCACCGCGACCCCGACAACTGGGCGCGGCTGGCGCGAGGCCCGGTGTTCCCGATGTCCGGCGCGCCCGACGGCAACCGCGAAAACCTTGACCTTGACCGGGCATTGGCGATGCTCGACGAAGCCCTGCGCCTCAGCCGCGACCCGGAACTTTCGGCCAAAATCGCATGGGTCGCCGCCAAATGCCGACAGGCCCAATGGCTCGCCAGCCCTGCCTGTAAATATCGCCCCGGCAGCCGCCAAATCCCCGTTTTGCCGCCCGAATACAGCACTTATCACGCCGAGTTGCGGCAGAAATACGCCTCGACGGCCTTCTACGCGCAAGTGGTAAAAGAGTGCAAGTGGTTCGCGGCGTATGCCCGGCGGTGAGGGGCGTGAGAAATGTGAGACGGTGAGAGGGGTGAGAGGGATGAGGCGATAACACACTTTTTTCAACTCCATTCAACCTTTCAACGCTTCCTCTCTTTTTCAACTCCATTCAACCTTTCAACGCTTCCTCTCTTT
>JBKBIC010000263.1:0-6417 GCA_046299435.1 Saprospiraceae bacterium | reverse complement strand
GCCGATGAAACGTATGACTCCGCTGGCGGTTGCGGTAGGGGCTGTGCCGGGCGCATTGCCAGTGCTGATTGGCGCAGTGGCTTTTGACGGGAAAATAACCTCTTTGGCTTTGATGCTCTTCAACATCCAGTTTCTATGGCAATTCGTCCATTTTTGGGCGATTGCATGGCTGGCCGATGAGGATTACAAAAATGCAGGCTTCTATTTGTTGCCCTCCCGAAACGGTGAAAAAGACAAAACTACTGGCCTCATGTCCATGATTTTCGGTGTTTTATTGATAGCATCTTCGGTGACGGGTTATTATATGGGATACACTGGCTTGTTGGCAAGTTTGTTTTTGGTCGTGTTAAATGGTTATTGGACTTTCAATTGTTGGAAACTCTACCAAGAATGTTCACGAGAAGCAGCTCGTCGCCAGATGTTCACTTCTTTCGCGCATTTGCCGCTGACACTGCTGGCATTTTTGGTTGGATAAAAAATAAAACATGAACGTAGCATCACCGCAAACAGACCGTAGCAAAATACATCAGCACAAACTCGCGCTTTGGGTCGCCATCGGTAGCATGATTATGATGTTCGGCTCGCTCACGAGTGCTTATGTGGTGCGCCGGGCGCAAGGCAACTGGGTAGAGTTCAAATTACCCGATGTTTTTTTTGTGAGCACGGCAATCATTTTGATAAGCAGTGCCACGATTCAAATGTCGTTCAACGCCTTCCGGCGCGGCAATGAAAAGATGTACAAAGGCATGATGCTCACGACTTTCGTGTTGGGTCTGCTTTTCATCATCCTGCAATATCAGGGCTGGCTGGCGATGAACGAGATAGGCATTACCTTGAATGGCAATCCCTCTGGTTCGTTTGTGTTCGTCATCTCTGGCTTGCACGCTGCCCACTTGTTGGGCGGGATAACGGCACTCACGGTCGCGCTGATTCATGCGTTTTACCTGCCGTTCAAACCTACGCCACGCCGCGTGCTGCGCTTTGAGTTGGTAACGCAATTTTGGCACTTCGTGGATGTGCTTTGGGTTTACCTGCTGGTGTTTTTTCTCCTCCAATCCTGACCTCGAAAACCGCTCAACTACTCAATCACTCATTCATTCATCGGAATAATGGCAGATACTTCTGTTGCACACGCGCACGAAACACACGAACACCACGACGAAGCAACCGCGTGGGAAGGCGGGAAAGACCCGTTCAAGGCCAGTTATGGCAAGCTGATGATGTGGTATTTCCTAGTGTCCGACGCATTCACGTTCGCGGGCTTCCTCATCGCTTACGGTGCGCTGCGTTTCTCGGTGCCCACTTGGCCGGAGCCTGATTTTGTGTTCGCTTCGTTCCCATTCGTCCAAGCACATTGGCCGCTGGTCTTCGTGACCTTTATGACCTTCGTGCTCATTTTCTCATCGGTGACAATGGTGCGTGCCGTGCAAGAAGGCCACCGCGAAAACCAACGTGGCGTGGTTTATTGGATGTTCCTGACCATACTCGGTGGGGCGGTGTTCCTCGGCAGCCAAGCTTATGAATGGACAATGCTCATCAAGTATGAGAATGTCTCCGTCTCGCGCAACCCATTCGGTCGCTACATCGCCGACGGTGAATTGGTGGACGTAAATGGCAAACCTGTCCTTGAAAACGGTGCGCCCGTCTCCGTGAAAAAAGATGATTCGTATCTCCTGCACGGGCACGAGCACGACGGCAAAGTCGAACTCGAAGAAAAGTACATCAAGTACACCTCCGGTGCCTACGCCGGGCAAGTCCACAAAGTGGAGCAAGGCCCCAAAGCATTCGGTGCCCTGTTCTTTTTCATCACAGGTTTCCACGGGTTTCACGTCTTTTCGGGGGTGGTTTTGCTCACCATAATCATGGTAAATGCAGCCAGCGGCCTTTATGCGGCTCGCCGCAACGGATATGAAATGGTGGAAAAAATGGGCCTTTACTGGCACTTCGTGGACTTGGTGTGGGTGTTCGTGTTCTTAGTTTTCTACCTTTTGTAAAACGCGACCGCCGCACTGCTTGAACCAACTCGCAACTCAAAACTCAAAATTTGATATGTCTGCACATCAATCCATAGAAGAACAAAAAGCGTTCGTCTTCCGGGGGCTGCTTTTGTTGGCGGTCATCACGATTGTAGAAGTGTTGTTCGCACTCCTTGCCAAAGGCCACTTCTCGCCCAGCATCACCTTCGGGAAAGACCCCGGCTTCGGCAAGTATATTTACATGCTGGCGATGATTGGCGCGAGCCTCTACAAAGCGTATTTCATCGTGTTCTTTTTCATGCACATGGCATATGAAGTGCGCGGCTTGGTGATGAGTGTGCTGCTGCCCACGACCCTCCTGATTTGGGCCATCATCGCTTTTTTCCAAGAAGGCAGCTCATGGGGTGCGCGCCGCGAACTCATCAAGCAGAAAAACGAGGAAGTCGCCAAACCGCAGGGTGGCGGACAGCCGCAAGGCTATATCCTCCACGAACACTTTGGCAACAACAAGGGCTAAACCTCGAAGTATCGTCATGCCAAGACACACGGTTTTATCCGTTCAAAAAAATAGGGCAGGGCAACAAAGCCCTGCCTTTTTTGTTGATTGTCAGTCAATTACCCAACAATGGAATCCGAAAAAGTAAAGTTTTCAGTCAGCCGAGTCCTGTTCATCCTGCTGTTGTTTGTGGTGCTGCCGGCAGGCTCGTGGTATTACCTGCGCGGTGGCCTAAACTGGCGCAAAGCCGCCGTCGCCGAACTCAAAACCTTCGGTAAAATCCGGGAAGCATGGGTCATCAACCCCGACGGAACACGCATGGATTTGTTGAAGAACAAGGTCTGCGTCGTCCACTATTTTGGCGACGACCCTGACCTGACCGAGGCCAACAAAAAAATCCTCGAAACCGGCCAAGAACTCATCAAACAATTCGGCCAGAACAACTATTTCCGCAACGTCGTCGTCTGGCAGGGCGGCACCCCCGAATTCAAAGAATATTGGAAAAACATGCCCGAAAACAACGGCCCAACTTGGGTGTACGACGGCGCGCTGGGCAGTTGGAAAACCATCATGGTCAATCAGTACGAGTATTTCACGCTCCAAGAAAAGGCCAAGCCCGTGCAGGAATACTTCGCACTCGCCGACACGACCGGCACCATCCGCCGCTTTTACAATGCCCTCGACCCCAAAGAAGTGAACCGCATGGTGGAGCACATTGCCATCCTCCTGCCCAAAGTCGAAAACTGATTCTGAAAATGTCGAACATTTCTCCGCAACAAATCCAACTCGAAAAACGCCTCAACCTCGCGGCATGGGGCGTCTCTGCCGTCGTGCTGGCACTGGTCGGCCTCATGCGCCGCGTCAAGATTGGCCTCGGCGTGGATTTCAGTTTCCTGCCACCCGTCCATGCCTCTCTCAACGCGCTGGCCGCCGTGCTGCTGTGCTTCGCGTTTTGGCACATCAAAAACAAAAACGTGGACGCGCACCGCCGTTTCATCTATGCGGCAATGGTTTGTTCCGCGCTGTTCCTCGTCTCGTATGTGCTCTACCATTTCACCACGCCGGAGACGCGATTCGGGGGGGAAGGCTTCATCCGCACGATTTATTTCGTGCTTTTGATAAGCCACGTCGTTTTGGCCGCACTCATCCTGCCGTTCATTTTCTTTACCTTCAACCGCGCATTCACAGGGCAATTTGACCGCCACCGCCGCATGGCTCGTTGGGTCTTCCCGCTGTGGTTGTACGTCGCCGTCACCGGACCGATTTGCTACCTGATGTTGCGGCCTTACTACCCTTGAAAAGTCGAAGAGTTTAAAAGTTGAAAGCAGCTCAACTTTCAAACTCTTCGACTCGCAGTTCAACTTTTAAGCCCCAGGTTCAACTCTTCAACATGAAAAAGTATCTGCTCAAAATCGCACTCATCCTCGCGTTGGCCCTGCTCGTCGCACCGATGCAGCACGAGCTCGCCGCGCAATGCCCCATGTGTCGCATGACTGCAGAATCCAACCTCAAAAACGGCGGCACCGCCGGGCGCGGCCTGAACGCGGGCATCTTGTACATGCTCGCCATGCCGTATTTGTTGGTTGGCGCGGTCGGGTTTTGGTGGTGGAAAAACCGCAAAAAAGAGGCCGCCGACCAACCCGACGACACCTATAAAGTGGACAAGGACAACATCAACTACAACTGATTCCGGCCGAGGGTTGCCAGTCGTATCCACCAAATCCCCAAAACCGCAACTACTCTGCCATGAAAATCGCCGTCTTTCCCGGCTCCTTCGACCCTATCACCGTCGGCCATGTGGATTTGGTACGGCGTGCGCTCCCGCTTTTCGACCGTGTCATCGTCGCCGTCGGCATCAATTCGCAGAAAAAATACCTCTTCCCGCTCGAACAGCGCATGGATTGGCTGCGCCGGGTTTTTGAGAAATACCCGACCGTCGGCGTGGATTCCTTTCAAAACCTGACCGCGCATTATTGCCAAAAAATCGGTGCCCAATACCTCCTGCGCGGCCTCCGCAATGCCTCCGATTTCGATTACGAAAAGACCATTTCGCAACTCAACCACATCGTGGGAGGCGGCATTGAGACGGTTTTTCTCATCTCGCAGCCTGAGTTTTCGCACATCAGCAGCACCATCGTCCGCGAAATCATCGTCGGAGGAGCGGATGCCACACCTTTCATCCCCCCAGAAATCGAAATCAAACGCAGCTCTAATCAATAAATCTCGAATCCATAGCAGCAATGACTGACGCAATTTTCACAGTCCCGCACCCTGTCAACGAGCCGGTGCTCAACTACGCCCCCGGCTCGCCAGAAAAAATCGCCCTCAAAAACGCCCTTGCCGACCTGAAATCGCGGCAGATTGACATCCCGATGCACATCGGCGGCGAGAAAATTTTTACCAACGAGAAAATAGCCATTCGCCCGCCGCACGAGTTGGGCCACACGCTTGGCCAATTCTCAAAAGGCGACGCAACGCACGTCCGTGCTGCCATCAACGCCGCACTGGCCGCCAAACCCGCGTGGGAAGCCATGCACTGGCAAGACCGCGCCGCCATTTTCCTGAAAGCCGCCGACCTCTTGGCTGGGCCGTACCGCGCCAAAATGAACGCTGCTACGATGCTTTGTCAGAGCAAAAACGCCTATCAAGCCGAGATTGACGCGGTGTGCGAGCTGGCCGATTTCTGGCGGTTCAACGCGCATTTCATGCAAGAAATCTACCGTCAGCAGCCCATTTCGGTGAAAAACACATGGAATCGGCTCGATTGGCGACCGCTCGAAGGTTTTGTGTTCGCGCTCACGCCGTTCAATTTCACGTCCATCGCCGCCAATTTGCCCACCGCCCCGGCCATGCTCGGCAACGTCGCGGTCTGGAAACCCGCCGAATCGCAGATTTATTCGGCGCAGGTCATCATGGAAATTTTGGAAGAAGCTGGACTGCCTGCCGGGGTCGTGAACCTCGTGTTTGCCGATGGCCCGGTGGTCGGCGATGTGGTGTTCGGTCACCCCGAATTTGCCGGGTTGCACTTCACGGGCAGCACGGGGGTTTTCCAAAAACTGTGGCGCACCATCGCCGAAAACCTGCCGCGATACCGCTCGTACCCGCGCATCGTGGGCGAAACGGGCGGCAAGGATTTCGTGGTGGCGCACCCATCGGCTGACCCGAAAGCGGTGGCCGTTGCGCTGGGGCGTGGCGCGTTCGAGTTTCAGGGGCAAAAATGCTCGGCAGCTTCGCGGGCATACATCCCCAAATCGCTTTGGAAAGAGGTCAAAGAATACCTCGTGGCCGATTTGAAAGACATGAAAATGGGCAGCCCGGAGGATTTCCGCAACTTCATCAATGCCGTGATTGACGAACGGGCCTTCGACAAAATCTCCGGCTACATCGCGCAGGCCAAAAAAGCCGACGGCGTGAAAGTCATATCGGGCGGCAACTACGACAAATCGAAGGGCTACTTCATCGAGCCGACCGTGCTGGAAGTCGCCGACCCGAACTACACGACCATGTGCGAGGAGATTTTCGGCCCGGTGCTAACGATTTATGTCTATCCCGACAAAAAATGGGAGGAAACCCTCGCGCTCGTGGACAAAACTTCGCCGTATGCCCTGACCGGCGCGGTGCTTGCCCGCGACCGTGCCGCGCTCAATTTCGCCACCGACAAACTCCGCAACGCTGCCGGCAATTTCTATCTGAACGATAAACCGACCGGCGCGGTGGTCGGCCAGCAGCCCTTCGGCGGGGCGCGGGCATCAGGCACAAACGACAAGGCTGGCAGCATCTTGAATATGTACCGCTGGCTTTCGCCGCGCACCATCAAGGAAAATTTCGTGCCGCCGACCGATTACCGCTATCCGTTTTTGGCAGAGGAATAGTGTCGCAAGATTAGAACGCGGATAAAACAGATTGGGGGGGGGTGGGAGGGGGGTGGGTTGGACGCGGGGAGGA
>JBKBIC010000262.1:0-6439 GCA_046299435.1 Saprospiraceae bacterium | reverse complement strand
AGCCCACCCTGTTAAGGTTGTTAATCCTCCCCAAGAAGCAGGTATCTCACCTATGAGGAGGTTTTCTTGAAGTGCAATGGCAGTCAATTGCGATAGATTTCCAATCCACTCCGGGAGTGTTCCAAAAATATCATTTCCTTGAAGACCCAATACTTCGAGAAGTAATAGATTCTGATACTCATCAGGTATGGTTCCTGATAAAAGGTTATTGGCAAGATTAAGATGCCATAAGTTTGAAAGGTTTCCTAGCTCAGGAGGGAGGTTTCCATTGATTTTATTATTCGCACAAGACAGCACTTCTAGTTGAGATAAATTCCCTATTTCTGACGGTAAAGGGCTAAAAAATTCATTACTAGCAAGTGACAACTTCTGTAAGTCGTATAAATTTCCTATCTCTACTGGTATTGGACCACTTAGGTTTCCAAAGAGTACGAGTGTATCCAACTCGGTTAACCCATCTATTTCGGGAGGTATTACCCCAGTCATATTTATTGGAGAGTATATTTTCAGAGAAGTTACTCTTTGGAGACCATCGCATATTACACCAGCCCAAGAACATATATCACAACTAGTGGTGTCCCAGGTATAACTTGCCCCCCAATTGTTCCCATTAGTGCTTTCGTATAACGCAATGAGAGCGGGTTTGTCGGGGTGGGTGCAGCACATACCTTGCTGTGTGTAACAGAACAGGTTCCATGATTGAGTGGAAAGACCTGGATTGCCTGATATATCCCCGGAAATGGTTTGGCACCTACCCTGTAATTCAGAAGGAATACATCCAGACAATTGGTTGTTACTCAGGTTTAGAGTAACAAGGCTGGAAAGGGACAGAAAATCTGGGATGCTCCCGTCAAGTTGATTTCCTCCAAGTATAAGTGCAGTAAGGCTTGGTAGATTAAAATTTGGGATATTTCCACTAAGGTCGTTATCACTTAGATTCAGAGACATTAAGTTTGGGCATTGGCCAAAATCTGGAATATTGCCCGTTAAGTTGTTGGGGTTAAGACCGAGGTACTGTAGGTTAGGGAGGTTGAAGTTTGGGATGTTTCCGCTCAACTGATTATTCCCCAACCATAGCCATTCCAAGTTACTACATTGGTTTAAATCAGGTATGGGGCCAGATAGTTGGTTATTGCTAAGAAATAGACTTTCAAGGTAAGGTAAATTAAGATTGGGTAAACTTCCGGTCAAGCCATTCCCAATTCCCCCCCCGTAACTACAATCATTGTTGTTTTGACGATGCAGGTGAATGCAAGTGACACATCCTTGAGCATTCACCTCGATTCCATGCCATGTTGATATTGGCTGACCCGGTACGAGCCAGTTTGTTTTTGTTATCCAACCCGGCCCGCCAGTAGCATTGTAAAAAGCCACCAACTCCAAAGAATCACTCAATGGGTCACACTGCCCCCGCCCAGCACTGGGCATCAGCAGCGCAACTGCGAATAGAACAAAGAAGCAAAATGGCATGAAGAGGGAACGAAAGGAAGGGTGGGATTGCATCGTTTTTCGCATGGTTTTGTGGCCGGTCGGTCGGGCCGGCAGGGTAAAATATGGGTGGGTTCAAAAGCAAGGACAGCCCCGAAAGGGTGGGGGTACCCAGTTTTTGGGGTGTTTTTTCAGGCCACCGCGTAGCCCGTGTACGGGCGTTTGTAGGGCGCGTGAAAAGCCAAGACGATGTCCTCTTTGGGTACGCCATTTTCTTCCAGCACCCCGACGATGTCGTAATCGGAAGCGTCTTCCTGCACCCAGATTTTCCCGTTTTGGATGTCGAGGTGAAAAACGGGGAAGTAAATGCGCTTCAAATCGTTCCACCCGACGCAGAACAATTGGTAATGGTCGTGCTTTTCGTCGAACAGCAATTGATGTTGCACCGCATCGGTTTTGGCGGGTTTGCGCGTCTGCGCATATTCCGAGAGCACGGATTGAATGATGTTCCGGTATTGCTTTACTTTTTCCATTGTACGATTTGATTTGCGCTTGGGTCAAAAACAAGCAGGCGCATCGGGTGTCTTTCCAGAAACTTCACATAAAAAGGCCGGGTAAAAAGCGTGTCGTAAACGTCAATGGGCACCGCCAGAAAGATTGTCCTGTCCGGTTCTTGCTCAAGCATGGCGTCCACGTAAACCGTGTATTGACCGAAAGCCCGATGAAATTCATAGGACAAGGAGCGGGCAATGAAACTTTTGACCTCCACCGCGATTTTCTCCGGGCCTCGCTCTGCCAAGAATATTTTTTCGGAGCCGAGGTCTATCTCCCAACGTTCATTCTCTGCGAGCAACGGCAACGGATTGTCGGTAATAGTCCAGCCATCCTTGACGAGGGCCTCTCTGACGTTTGCGTGGTAAATATCCTTTGCCATAAGGGGGTGATTGTGCTTGCAAAAATAGCCAAAACATGGATTTTCACATGATTTTGGAGCTGGCCGGTCGGGCCCCGGCAGGGTGAAATATGGCTGAGTCCAAAAGTAAAAAACAGCCCCGAAAACGAGTTGAAAGGATGGGGCTGCGGTACCCTGTTTTTCAAAAACACCTCCACCCGCCCAAAACAGCCCGACCGGGAAACTCCCGGCCGGGCCAAGCAGACACCCGTGCAATTAGGGTTTGTCAGGGTACTTCAACTTCTTCGTTGTTCATCAGTTGGGCGGTCATCAGGGTATTGACCGGGGCGGTGGCCGGCTCGTTGGGCAGGAGGGCCGGGATGGTCTGTTCGTTGCCGTGCAGGCTGATTTGCTGGCCGTCCACGGCTTGCACATAGAACAGTTCGAGGGTGATCATTTCCGGGGTGTTGAAGGTGCCTTTTTCGATGCTTTTCACGCGGCCAACGGCTTGGCAACCGGTGCGGATGACGGTCTTGCCATTCACCACGACGTTCGTGCGGACGCGCATCTGGACGTATTTGCCGACCGTCACGGCGTGGGAGTATAGTTTTTCGTTGGTTTCGAGGATGACCAGCGTGCCGGCGGGGATGCCCACTTTCAGGCCTGCGGGGCAGTTTTTGGCGGTGCCCATCGGCAGTGGCTGGATGTGGATGGCTTGGGCGGAAGAGGCGGTCGTGAGGATGAAAAGTGCGATATGGAGGAGCGATTTCATGATTGCGATGAGTGGTTGAGTGTGTGAAAATGGAAATTGAGAAATTGGAAATTTGGGGCTGGCTGTTTGGAATTGAGCGGGCCGTCAACCGTTTTCAGCCGTTGATTTTGATGTCGTTGCGGACGCGGCTGCTGACGGTCGCGCCGATTTGGGCCACTTGCATCCGAACGACGTGCGGGATGCTGTTGAGGTTCACCGTCTGGCCGTCCACGGCCTGCACGCCTTCGGCGGCGATGGTCAGGATGATGGTCTGGCCTTTGACCTCGATGTTGCGGACGATGCCGATGGCGGGCGCGCCGGTGGCGATGAGCACTTTGCCGTTGACGGTCACGTCGTTGCGCACCATGAAGTCGAGGGCGTTGCCGATGGAGACCGTCGTGGGGTCAACGGCTTGGTTGAGCGTGAGCGTGACGCTGGTGCCGGCGCGCAGGATGACGGGGATGTGCCAGTTTTGGGTTTCGAGTTTCGAGTTTTGAGTTGGTTGAAGGGCGATTGCTGACGGTGCGGCTTGGAGGGTTTGGAGGCCGAAAGCGGCGAGGAGTGCGGTTTGGAAAAAGATGCTCTTGAACATGATGTGTTGAAGTTTGAAAGTGAACGGATGCTTTTGATAGTGATGAGTGCCGAACGATGAATGATGAACTTGTTTTTGAATCGTGTACCGCTCATCGTTTTGCGCTTACATCCGTTAGTGGAAAGGGTCGGGCGGGGGTGCCCAGTTTCCGCGAAAAATTTTTCAGGAAAAAAAATCCAGCCGCTGCCGCCCGGCAAAAACGGCTGGGTCGGCGTGGCTGCCGCAAACGCCTCGACCGTGATTCGCCCCCGCCTTGTTTCGGTTTTCCGCCGCCTCGTTTCCTAAAAATTGTCGGCCCGCTGGGCAGGCCGCCACATTTGAGCCATCAAAACGGCAGGGTCATTTGTGTTTCTCGAATCGCAGGGGCCTCGCCGGAAAAACAACAACATCAAATGCTCACCTCTATCTTTTTTCAAACTCAAATGAAACTCAGCCTTTTCGCCCGCTTTTTCCCCTTTTTCCTCTGTTTTTTCGGTGCTTTCCAATTGACCGCGCAGCACAACGAACCCGACCACGTCTGTGGCATCGGCCACGACGACGCCTTGTCCAAACTCCAAAAGCCGCTCCCGGCGGCCATGCGTGCCCCGGCGGATGCATCGAAGGCGAGCAGCATTTCGGTGGATATTCAGCCCGGTTATGGCAGCAACCTTTACTACCATCCGGTGGCCGCCTACAACAGCGGGCAGGCGGGCAAGGCACAGATTTCGGTGCAGTTGATCGTCTGGAATAATGAAGATTACGACGTGGACATGGGCAGCGTCGAGTTCGCGTACACCCAAAACGGGACTCAGAAAAAACACACGGTCGAGGTGGAGCAGACCATCCCTGCCGGCATGGGCTTGGCCGTCCAGAACGGGCGCGACTACCACAAAATCGGCGATGTTATTTACATAGACGCGCCCATCCCCACGAACATCACCATCAGCATCGGTTTCGCTTATCCTACGCAGGATTACAGCCGCACCATGACGCTCGTCCCCTACGACCAAGCCTTCGAGCTGCCCTTCAAGGCTTATGACTTGGGGCAAAACGAACTCTGGGAAAGTGCCAGCACGCACGGCGGCGGCTCGCAGGTTTTCGGCTACGACATGGGCGTGGAAGGTTGGACGAACGGCGCTTGGTCAAAATACAAGCCCGGCAAGACCGGCACCGCCAACGAAGACTACCGCTGCTGGGGCAAACCCATTTACGCCATGGCCGACGGCATCGTGGTTGACTCCCGGAACACCATTGCCGACAACGCCACGCCCGGCGTGAAAGACACCGTCAACAGCTGGGGCAATTTCTTCCTCATCGAGCACGGCGATTTGCGGGCCGCTTACTGCCACTTCCAGATGGGTTCGCTCAACCCGGCCCTCATGGCGGCTGGCACCGTCATCAAAAAAGGCGATTTCCTCGGCCTGACCGGCAACTCCGGCAACTCCACCGGCCCGCACCTGCACATGCACCTCTCCAAAGTGCTCTGGAACGATGCCGAATTCTTGCGCCCGCTGATTTTCAAAAATGCCTACGCCATCGAAAAAACCTCGCTCACGACCCTCAATCCCAACGCCCCGTGGACGAAACTCGACGGCAAAGGCATCCCCGGCTACGAGAACAAACGCTCGTTCATCTTCCCCGGCGATTTCAAGCCGCTGTTCTCCGCCGAAACCTACGTCGGTGTTTTCCGCAGCGGGACGGACGGCCACTGGATGCAAACCGAAATGTCGCGCACGGCCTTCGTCAATCAGGACAACAACCTCAAAAACCAGGGCCTGCGCCTGACCGACATCAGCATTTACAAAAGCGGGACGACGCTGAAATACAGCGGCGTGTGGCGCGCCGGCACCCAAAACTCTTTCGTCCAGCCGGGCACCACCTTGTCCGCGTTCGTCAGCGAATGGCAGGCCAAATCCGCACAGGGCCTCCGGCTCATTGACATCGAAACGTATGTCGAGGGCGGCGTGACCAAGTTCGCAGGCGTGTACAGTGCGGGCACTTGGGGCCATTACCTCTACCTCGGCATGACGCAAGCACAATTGAATGCCCAAATCACGACCCTCGCCGCGCAGAACTACGGCCTGACCAACGTCGAGATTTACAAAGAAGGCAACACCATCAAATACGCCGGCATCTGGAAGGCCGGGGCACTGCCGCAACAAGTCGTGCTGACCACCAGCTGGAACACCGTCGTCAGCAACTGGAACAACCACAGCAAAGCCAACTTCCGCCTCCTCGAATACGACAGCTACCAAAACGGCACGACCACGCACCATGCCGCCGTTTTCGGCCCCGGCAACGACGGCTATGCCCTCTATGCCAAGCACTTCGACGGCTTCCGCCAAATGTGGTCGGAACTCAGCGCGGTCGGCCTGCGCCTCATTGACATCGAAGTGCGCGGCGTGGCCGCCGCCACCGCGACCGATGCCCCCGACGAAACCGCCGAACTCGAACAAGCCATCGAAAGCGAAGACCGCGCCGCCGAAACCACCGAAGCCGCCGAGATGCGCCTTTTCCCCAACCCCTCGCCCACTGGCGAATTCACGATTGCCTTCGACGCGCCGGTTTCGGGCAAAGTCATCGCCCAACTCTTCGATATGCAGGGCAAACTCATCCTGCAAACCCAACTCACGCCCGGCGAAACGCAATGGCAAATCCGCCCCGGCACCTTGCCCAGCGGCATCTACGCGCTGCGTGTGCTGGCCGAAGGGAGGGAGTTCGTGCAAAAACTCATGGTCGAGTAAGCCCCCCGATTGGTCAAATGGAAAACGCGGAACCCGCGGCCGCGCCCCCGCGG
>JBKBIC010000261.1:0-6541 GCA_046299435.1 Saprospiraceae bacterium | reverse complement strand
CCTCCGCGAACCTCTGTGTAATTCTCTGTATCGCAAGCAGTTACACAGAGGTTCGCGGAGGAGACACAGAGGCTCACAGAGAAAAATAATATAGAACACGCACTTACATTTGCCCGCCTTCGCCAAATCTCGCCAGCCAAACCAATCACTCATTCACTCATTCGCTCATTCACTCAATGATTACCGACGCTTTTGAAGTCATTGGCGGTCAGCCACTTAGCGGCGAATTGCAGCCACAGGGCGCGAAAAACGAAGCCCTCCAAATCCTCTCCGCCGTCCTGCTCACCGACGGGAGCGTGACCATCTCGAACATCCCCGACATCCGCGACGTGAACCAACTCATCGAGCTGCTGCGCGGCCTCGGCGTGACCGTCGAGCGGCTCTCGGACGATACTTGGCGGTTTTGCGCCGGCACGGTGGATATTTCGTACCTGCGCTCCGACGAATTCATGAAAGACGCGGGGCGGCTGCGCGGCTCGGTCATGCTCATCGGGCCGCTGCTGGCGCGGTTCGGGCGGGCCAATTTGCCGAAGCCCGGCGGCGACAAAATCGGGCGGCGGCGGCTCGACACGCACTTTCTCGGCTTCCAAAGCCTCGGCGCGGAGTTCAAATATGACGAGGAAAAGGACGTGTATTTCGTCGAACAGCCCAAAGGCGGGCTGCGCGGCACGTTCATCCACATGGAAGAAATCTCGGTCACGGGCACTGCCAACGTGGTCATGGCCGCAGTTTTGGCGCAGGGCGAAACGACGATTTACAACGCGGCTTGCGAACCCTACGTCCAGCAACTTTGCCAGATGCTCGTCCGCATGGGCGCGAAAATCGAAGGCATCGGCTCCAACTTGTTGAAAATCAACGGCGTGGAATCGCTCGGCGGCACCGAGCACCGCTGCCTGCCCGACATGATTGAAATCGGTTCGTTCATCGGCCTCGCAGCCATGACCCAATCGGACATTACCATCAAAAACGTCGGGCTGCCGCACTTGGGCATCATCCCGGCCACCTTTGAGAAACTCGGCATCCAAATCAACCGCCGGGGCGACGACCTGCACATCCCCGCGCAGGAGCGGTACGAAATCTCGACGTTCATTGACGGCAGCATCCTGACGATTTACGACGCTCCATGGCCGGGTTTCACGCCGGATTTGATGAGCATCATTTTGGTCACGGCCACGCAGGCGCGGGGTTCGGTGCTCATCCACCAAAAAATGTTCGAGAGCCGACTTTTTTTCGTGGACAAACTGCTCGACATGGGCGCGCAAATCATCCTCTGCGACCCGCACCGGGCCACCGTCATCGGCCTCGACCGCCGCTACCAGCTGCGCGGCATCGAAATGACCTCGCCCGACATCCGCGCCGGGCAGGCCCTGCTCATCGCCGCGCTTTCGGCCAAAGGCCGCTCGGTCATCCACCAAGTCCACCAGATTGACCGGGGCTACCAGCACATTGACCGACGGCTGAACGCGATTGGGGCGAAGATTACGAGGTTGTGATTTTTCGAGATTTGGGATGCCAGATTTTGAGATTCCAGATGATAGGCCGAGTGGCGGTGGCTCCGCAAAACATTTACCTTGCACAAAAAAATGACCATGACTGCCGTCGCATCGCTTTCCGAAATGTTGCACGAAAGGCTTGAAAACGAGGCTTTTGTGCGCGTGCCTGCCGCTTGGGAGGAGTATCTTGATTTGCTCGAAGAGCCGGCTCTGCGGGTGGAATATCTTGACCATGAAATCTTCTGCACCATGAGCTATGCCTCCCACAAGCACGAAATCATTGTCGGCAACCTGATTGCCCGCCTTCACAGTCATTTCACGAGAAAAGGCTGTGGCGTGCTCGGCAGCAATCGCCCGACGTACATTCCTTCGTGTGGGCGGTCGTTCCAGCCCGACGTGACGGTCGTATGCGGCCTGCCCGAGCTGTACCCGTTGCGCGGTGAAATGAACGCCTACCTGAACCCTGCCGTCGTCGTGGAGGTGCTTTCGCGCACGACGGCAGAGGTGGATTGGGCCGAAAAATTGCCCTGCTATAAGGATGTCCTCAGCCTACGGCACATCCTTTTTGTGGAAAGCAACCGCCCATACGCCACCCTTTTCAGCCGCAACAACGACGGCAATACTTGGCTCAACGCCGACTTCCGAACGCCCGACGACACCATCCGGCTCGATGACCTCGCCCTGCCGATGCACGATATTTACGAGAACGCATAGAGGATTCGAGATGCCAGATTTTGAGATTCCAGACATTGTATGGTAGAGCAATTCATCTGGCATCCCAAAATCTGGCATCTGAAATCTCGAAATCTGGCATCTCCCTCAAAGCGGCATAATTTTGGGCTTGCTAATCCAAACTTACACGTTCTCAAATGATTGGAAAGGTTTTGACATGGCGGCTGCTCGCCCGGCTGCTGCTGTTTTTTGCCGTTTTTCAGGTGATGCCGCAGGCTGTCCGCGCCCAAGTGTGGGCGAAAATTGATGAGAACCAGCTCATCGAATCCAAGTGGCGGTACACCTACACGATGCACCTCGAAACCAACACCATCATCCACCAAGCGGAGGACACTTACCGGCATTTCCTCTATTTCCGATACGATTCCACCTATGAGCAGTTCCTGAACGGCAGCCTCACGGACGGTCGCTGGCGGCTCGAAGGCAACACGCTGCATTATCCGTTCCGGTTCGTCAAAAAATTCGCGGTGACGACGCTGACCGATTTCGCGCTCGACCTCGAATTCCAGCAGCCCAACAGCCGGGGCACCTATGTCTATCACTTCATCCGGGTGGAAAGCGGCGAGGCTCCGTTCCTGCGCCGCGAAAACGAGTTGCCCGAAATCGTCATCGCCACGAAGGGCAAAAAATTGGAGCCGGGTCTGCCCAAGTTTTCCAAGTCCAAAGCCAAGACCGACCGTCGCAAACGCAAGGCGTTCATTTCCGTCGAATTGGTCGGTGGCGGTTTTTATGGCGGCATTGACCCGGTGCTGCGCGACCACATCATCATCAAAAACGACGGGCGGCTCATCAAAGAGTTCAAAAGCCTGAACGAGGGCCTCATCGTCACGAAGAAAAACATCCCGCGCGAGGAACTGGAACAGTTCGCCGAGTGGCTCATGGCACAAAAATTCTTCGATTTTGAGCGGCAATACGACTGCAAAACAGCCACTTGCGAAAAACGGAAATACGTCAAGCCGCTGCCCATGCCGCTGCGCCTCTCCGTCACTTACGGCAACGCCCGCAAAATCGTGACCATCAGCATCTGGGGAAAGGACAAAAACGGCGACAAATACGTGGACTACCCGCCCGTGCTTGACCAAATCATTGACGGCATCCAGCGCATGGCCAACCGATTGGAAGAGAAAGAGTTGAAAAAGCGGAAGAGTTGAATGAAAGTTGAAGAGGGGAAGGGTTGAAGAGTTGAACACGCACGATTCAACTCTTCAACCCTTCCTCTCTTCAACTTAAAAACGCCCGACTGCCTTTGCAGCCGGGCGTTCCTTTCATTTGGATTTCCGATAAACGAGTGAGGAAAAAACGAGTGTTTGCTTTTATGCGCTTGGTGCGCTTCGGTTCACTAAAATCGGTGCTTGGGGTTTTTCGGGGGATTCATGTTGGTTTCGAGTTTTGCCCCGTGTCAATGAGAAAGGGCTTTCGGAAAGAAAAAAATGAAGCGTGTTGTCAACTTGATGATGTGTTCGTCGCAGCGTGTTTGCCATACAAACGAGTGCCCCCGAAGTTTGGTTTTCGGAAGTTGCACCGAAGGGCCAATTTGGTCAATAGTGACTACCTGCCATGCGACGACAGTGGCCCATTTGTCCTAAACTGGGACGCAGACGACCTGTTTTTGATTGATGATTGACGATTACATGATTGTTGATTTTTGATGTGCTCGTGCGCCGCCATCAAAAATCAACAATCATGTAATCGTCAATCATCAATCAAAAGGAGGCTTTGGATTTGTTCTGCAGGTCGGTATTGACCAGAATGGCGACGGCCATGAAGAAAAAGGAGCCGATTTTGTCGGTCTCCACAAAGTCGTTCATGAACATCAGGAGGCAGATGAGCATGAAGCTGAGCAGCGCGGCCACGAGCATCCGCCGCCGCCACAGTTCCGTCGTTTGGTGGTACACCCGCTCGCCGTAGAGCATCACCGCCGCGCAAAACAGGAGGAAAATGGCCGCGCCCGGCAGCCCTTGCTCCACGGCCGTCATCAGGTAGTAGCAATGGATGCCGGAGCGTTCGGGGTTGTCGCTGACGTAGGTTTGGAAGCTCGTCACGGTGTAGTCCGTGTAAAAAAAGTAAAAACAGCCCGGCCCAAAGCCCGCCAGCGGCCTATCCTGAATCATATACGCCGCCGCCACCCAGCGATAGACGCGCTCCATCACGGAAATATCTTCGAGTTTGGTGGTGGCTTCGAGCAGGTTGTCGAATTCCTTGTGGGTCACGGCCCGCTGGAAATCAGGGGCGAAAAGCAGGTAATTGTCGCGGCTCGTCACCCAGCCGATGATGAGCGTGAGCACCAGCACGGCGGCCACCAGTACCATTTTCATCAGCCGCGCCCGGATGCACCAGTAAATGACAACCGCCGCCACCAGTGCCACATACGCGGCGCGGGTGTACGCGAAATTGATGCCCACTAAGAGCGTCACGATGCCCAGCACCAGCACCCACCATCGCCACGACCAACGCCGGTACCAGTACGTTGCATACCACAAAAACGGCAGGAAAATGGCCTGCACACAGGCATACATGACGTGATTCCGGTAAAACGGCCCCATGACAAAGTTCACGGTATCGAACTCAAAACCCGTCGGCGCGTGCCGCACCAGCACCCACAGCACCGTGCCGAGCAGCGGCAGGAAAAAAGCCCACACGAGGTTGCGGAGGTTTTGCTCCGAATCCAGCAGCCGCCCGGCGAGGAAGTAAAACACGACCACATACCATGTCTTGGCAATGACAAACTTGACGGACACCACCGCATCCTGCGAAATGGCAGCCGTGAAAAGCATCCAAGACAGGTGCAAAAACAGCAAAAGCGTAAGCTGATGCCGCACAAAACGCACATCCACCGCCCGGCGGCCCGATTTCAGGAACCACGCAATCGCGGAGAGGTACAGCACCCAAATCAGCGGTTCGCTCGGCAAATCCGTCCCGAAACTCCCGATTGAGACCTCGATGCTGACCGGGATGGCGGCAAGCATCAGGAAAAACACTTTCCGAAAGTCCACCAGCGTCAGCCAAGCCAAGAGCATGACTGCCGGGATTGCCGCCACGAACGGCAGGTTTTTCCAGATACCGACGGGCAGGCACACGACCGTCGCGGCGGTGATGGCCGCGAGCTGCCACCGCTGCGGGTGCGCTTCGGAAGTCGAGAAAAAAGAGACCGCTTTGTCGAGCAGTTGGGCCATGCGTCAAAAGAAAAAGGCGGGCTTGGAGGCCCGCCCTGCTTGTGTCATTTGCGTTTGCGATAGCCGCGTTTGCGACCGCCGCCACCGCCGCCATTGTTCCCGCCGCCGCCTTGTTTCTGTCGGCGGCCACCGCGTCGGCTGCTTTTTTGTTGTTCCTGTTCGCGGCGGTTTGCGCCCATTGCCAACAGGTCGAGCGAGCTGTGGCCTTCGTGGAGTTCGAGCAGGCCGTTGCTCAGGATTTCGAGGTCGTCTTTCACCACGTCGTCGCTGACGTAATGTTCCTTGTTCCAAGTTTTATACGCCAGCTTCATGTACGAAGCGATGACCTCCACGAAGCCCTCTTTTTTCGGGCCGTCAGGCATTTCGATGGCTTTTTGGATGAGCATCTGGATGCTGCGCCCATAGTGCCGGAAGCGCGTGATGGGCTGCGGGTATGGCACCGCCTCGGCACGCGGCTTCTCGTCCTCGCGGCGGATGGTGATGCCTGCTGGCGGGGTCACGTCGAGTTCGTAATTGGCGATGCGCATGGCGTGGTTCCACAATTTCTCGCGGTAATCCTCCACGTTTTTGCTGGCCGGGTTGATTTGTTGCATCATGCCGATGATGGATTCCACCGCTTTTTGCCGCTTGCGCGGGTCGGCGATGGTTTTGGCATATTGCAAATAGCCCTGAATGACGCGCCCGTATTCGGGCAGGGTGATGTCCTCGCGGGCAGTGTTATATGAAAGTTCTAACATTTTTAAACGGTGGACGGCAGGCGGTTGACGGTTGGTGGCAGGCGGTTGACGCTGGATGGCCGTCCTCCGTCCACCGTCAACCGTCTGCCGTTGACTCACTCCACTGTGACCGATTTTGCCAGATTGCGGGGTTGGTCAACGTTGCAGCCGCGTTCGACGGCCATGTGGTAGGCCAACAATTGCAGCGGGATGACGGAGAGCAGCGGCGTGAGCTGCTCTTCGGTGGCGGGTATTTCGATGGTGAAATCGGCCAGTTCCTTGATGACGGTGTCGCCTTCGGTGACGACGGCGACGACCACGCCTTTGCGGGCTTTCACTTCTTGGATGTTGGACACGATTTTGTCGTAAGCACTTCTGTTTGTGGCGATTACGAACACGGGCATATTCTCGTCAATGAGCGCGATGG
>JBKBIC010000260.1:0-6549 GCA_046299435.1 Saprospiraceae bacterium | reverse complement strand
GCGGCCCCAGACGTAGAGTTTGAAACTGATGAGCTCGGGCAAATACATGTACGAAAAAACAGGCACTTCCGACGAAGCATAGAACAGGTGGCCGCCGGGCAGTCGCCGGATTTGTTCGAGGTCGGAGATGTAGCTTTGGAGGTAGTCCGTGAAATCGGTGACGTGCCGGGAAAAGTCGTTGAAACTGACCATGACCCGCTCGCTGGGACCGAAGATGAGCGCGTCCAGCGATATGTTGAAATGCCGGGCGATGACAGCGATTTCGTCGAGCGAAAGTGGGGTATCGCCCCGCAAACGGCGATAAACGGGGTCTTTCGAGCTGTTCAGGATTTTGCAAAGCACGTCCACGCAGTCGGCACGGCGCGGGAAACGTGCCAAGACGGTTTCCAGCAGTTGGTTTTGCAAATTCATCGTTTCGTCAAGTTGGGTTTGAGATTTCCGAAAAGCGAAAGCCGCACAAAGTACGCGCCACGTGTCAAGTATTTTTCCAAAAAGCGGGGCGTAACTTTTGGGCAGAAGCGGGTTTTCACGGCCAATTATCCGGGCTTTGGCTACTTATTTTTCTGGACAACGCCTACCTCCACCGGACTGCAACAGCGTACTTTCGCACTGCATTTTTTGCCCTCCCAAGCACCCACGTACTCAACCAAATTCTTTCAAATCGCTGATTTTTAGGGACTTGAAACCCTGTGGTCGGCAAATCTTCGAATCCAAAATCGTATGTTCCAACTGACAGAAGAGCATCTCGCAGTACAGGAAGCCGCCCGGCAATTCGCCCAAAACGAACTGAAACCCGGCGTAATCGAGCGCGACTCCAAAATGCAGTATCCTACCGAACAAGTCCGCAAAATGGCCGAGCTTGGTTTCCTCGGCATGATGGTCTCGCCCGAATACGGCGGTGGCGGCATGGATACGCTGGCCTACGCGCTGGCCATGGAGGAAATCTCGAAAGTGGACAACTCCTGCTCGGTCATCATGTCCGTCAACAACTCATTGGTTTGCTGGGGCTTAGAGACGTACGGGAACGAGGAGCAAAAGCAAAAATACCTGACCAAAGTGGCGACCGGCGAGTGGATCGGCGCGTTCTGCCTCTCCGAGCCGGAGGCCGGCAGCGACGCGACCAGCCAGCGTACCACCGCCGTTGACATGGGCGATTATTACCTGCTGAACGGTACCAAAAACTGGATTACGAACGGCGGCACCTCGCAAATCCACCTCGTCATGGCACAAACCGACGTGGAAAAAGGCCACCGGGGCATCAACTGCCTCATCGTCGAGACCAGCTGGCCGGGCGTGAGCATCGGGGCGAAGGAGGACAAACTCGGCATCCGGTCGAGCGACACGCACACCATCATGTACACCGACGTGAAAGTGCCGAAAGCCAACCGCATCGGCCCGGACGGGTTCGGGTTCAAGTTTGCCATGAAAACCCTGTCGGGTGGCCGCATCGGGATTGCCTCGCAAGCCCTGGGCATCGCCGCCGGAGCCTACGAACTGGCAGTTGCCTACTCGAAGGAGCGCGAGGCTTTCGGCAAACCCATCTCCAACCACCAAGCCATTGCCTTCAAACTGGCGGACATGGCGACCGAAATCGAGGCTGCCCGCTTGCTCGTCCACCGCGCCGCTTGGATGAAAGACCAAAATTTGGACTACACCCAAGCCGCTGCCATGGCCAAACTTTTTGCCTCCGATGTAGCCATGCGGCACACGGTGGAGGCGGTGCAAATTCACGGCGGCTATGGTTTTGTGAAAGAATACCACGTCGAGCGGCTGATGCGCGACGCGAAAATCACACAGATTTACGAGGGCACGAGCGAGGTGCAGCGCATCGTCATCTCGCGCAACGTGCTGAACGGCGAACTCTATGTGCCGATGCCCGTGACGGCTGGCGCATGAAAAACGCCCGTGCATAATTCCCATTTGTGCAAAAAAGAAGAAGCCGCCGAGCGTTTGCTCGGCGGCTTCTCTGTTTATGTGCATTGCCCGAATCAGAATTTCTGGACAATGAGGATTTGGGTCAATGGCGAGCGACCTGTTTCACGGAGGGTGACGAAGGCCACACCCGTCGGTACGTTTTCGAGCGAGATGCGGCCGTTGGCTTCCAAGAGCGCGCCGATGGTGCTGCGGTGCAGGATTTTCCCGCTCGCGTCGGCGATTTCGAGGGTGCCTTCGGCGGGCGTTTTTTCCTCAAAAACGATTTGCACGAAGTGCTGCGCCGGGTTGGGCATCAGCTGGAAAACCGTCGCAACAGATTGGTTTTCAGCAGCATCGGCAGGGCGAGCACCTGTGTTGCCCGGCGCGAGCAGCGTCACGGGGATGTTGGACACAAATTCGTCGGTGCAAAGTTTGGTATCCTGCACTTGGAAGGTGTAGTTGCCCGCTGCGACATTGCTGAACACCTTATTGGTCTGCCACGCCGTGAATGTGCCGGGGCCTGTGGAACGACGGTATTTTTTCGTGCCTGTGCCGCCAACTGCCGTGACCGTCACTTTGTAGGTGCTGCCCGACGGCACGACATTCAAGCCGGTGATGAGCAATTCAGCTGGCTCGGTCAGGCCGACTGTGCTGCTGCTGGAGCAGCCTTTGCTGTCAGTAGCCGTCACCGTGTATGTACCGGCAACGAGTCCGGTGATGGTTTGGGCGGTGCTTCCGGTGTTCCATAGATAGGTTTTGGTGCCCGTGCCGCCCGAAGCGGTGGCTTTGAGCGAGCCATTGTTTCCGCCAAAACACGAGGGCATGGTGGAGGTGAAGGCAATCGAAACTTGGGTGGGTTCAGTGATAATGGCATTGGCAACTTTTGTGCATCCAATTGCATCGGTTACGGTCACGGTGTAAGTGCCAGCCACGAGGTTTGAAATTTGGATAGTCGTCGCGCCAGTGCTCCACAGATATGTTTTGGTGCCCGTACCTCCGGTGACTTTGGCCTTTGCCGAGCCATTTGAGCCTCCAAAGCAAGTTGGTTTGACAATCGTAAAAGTCACGGTCATGCCGCTTGGCGGCACCAGAACGACGGAACCTGTGGCGGTGCAGCCGTTTGCATCGGATGCGGTCACGGTGTATGTCCCGACCGGAAGCCCGGTGATGCTGGCGGTTGTCGCGCCGTTCGACCATAAATAGTTGTACGGAGGGGTTCCGCCCGATGCGTTTGCAGTGGCTGTGCCGTCAGAGCCGCCGTTGCAAGTGGGGTTGGTTTTGCTGACCGCCAAATTGAGCGCGGTTGGCTCGCTGATGTTGACGGATGCTGTGGCCGTCTGAGCACCAGAAGTCACGGTCACGGTAAAAGTTCCGGGCGCAAGATTCGTGATGGCGGCGGTTGTCGCGCCGTTGCTCCACGCAAAACTGTAACTGCCCGTTCCGCCTGAGGCCGTTGCTCCGGCTGTGCCGTCGGCAGCCCCGTTGCAGGTTACATTCGTACTATTGACAATAACAGCAAGCGGACTGCCGCCGCTAATAGTGACGGAACCCGTTGTTGTACAGCCATTTGCGTCGGAAACAGTCACGGTGTACGCGCCCGGCGCGAGGTTGTTGATAGTCTGCGTCGTGCCGCCGTTCGACCAAAAGTAAGTGTACGCAGGCGTACCGCCGGAGGGCGTGGCAGTGGCCGAGCCGTCATTGCCTGATGTGGCGTTCACGCCGGAAACGGCGACCGTGAGCGGCGCGGCAGGTTGGGTAATTGTCACCGAGGCGGTGGCCGTTTGTGCCCCAGAGGTCACGGTGACGGTGTACGTCCCTGCGGTCAGGTTTGAGATGGTCGCCGTCGTGCCGCCGTTGCTCCACAGATAAGTATAGCCACCGATGCCGCCTGTCGCGGTGGCGGTGGCCGAGCCGTTGTTGCCGCCGTTGCAACTGACGTTGGTGCCAGAGGCCGAAGCGGTCAGCGGCGGCGGGGCAATGGTGACGGAACCCGTTGTCGTACAGCCATTTGCGTCGGAAACAGTCACGGTGTACGCACCCGGCGCGAGGTTGTTGATGGTCTGCGTCGTGCCGCCATTCGACCAAAAGTAAGTGTACGCAGGCGTGCCGCCGGAGGGCGTGGCAGTGGCCGAGCCGTCATTGCCTGATGTGGCGTTTACGCCGGAAACGACGACCGCGAGCGGTGCGGCGGGTTGGGTAATTGTCACCGATGCAGTACCAGAGATGGCTCCGTCGCTCACGGTAACGGTATATGTCCCGGCAGTCAGGTTGTTGATGGTCTGTGTGTTGCCGCCGTTCGACCAAGCGTAGGTGTACGAACCCGAACCACCCGTCGCGGTGGCGGTGGCCGAACCGTTGTTGCCGCCGTTGCAACTGACGTTGGTGCCAGAGGCAGTGACCGTGATGGAAGCGGGCACGGTGCAGACGTTGAGGCCCCAGCCCTCCAAACTGCCACCGTCGCCATTGAAAAGGTCGGAGACAGTGAGCGTCCACCAGCCACCGGAGTTTTGGCCATCAAAAACGGAAAGCGTTTCGAAGGGTTTGTAAAACAGGTTGTTCGTCGGTGGGCAAGGCCACGAGTCGTAGGCATTGGTGGCCTCATCGTCGAAATTGATGAGGATGTTGTCCTCGCCGTTGCAGGGGCGGTTCAGGATGGTGCGTTCGGTGTTTGCCGGGCTTTTCAGTTTGATGACCAAATCGTCAATCCAAGTGTGGGTGATATTCAACCCGACCACATTTATGTCGCTGATGACCTGCCCGTTGGGGATGTTCATCAATGAAAAAATGGTAGGCGCGCCGGTCGCGGAGATGAGTTTGGGCACGTCAATACTGGTGTAAGTCGTGCAGGTTTGGATGCCGTCCTGCGTGACGGTCACGTCGCGGACAAGGTTGCCGCCCGTGACCCGAATCGTGCCAACACGAGGGCCGGAGCCTGTGTTGGCCGTGAAATTCACGGTCAGGGTGCCGTTGTTCGAGCCGCTGCCCGGCGTGACGCTGAGCCAGTTGTCGAGCGCGGTTGTCGTCCACGAGAGGTTGGAAGTCACGTCAAAAGTGGTGCTGCCCGCTGCCTGCCCGACGTTGCGATTGGCGGGCGTGACGGTGAGGTTTTCGCTGTTTTCCGGTTCGACATCGCTTTCCCAGATGCCGCGCCCGTAGGTGGCGGCGCGGATTTTCCCGGTGCTGTTGCGGATTTCCAGTTCGGTCACGACGACGTTGGGGAGGCCTGTGCTGAATGCCGTCCAGTTGCTGCTGTTGTTGTTGCGATAATAAACGCCGATGTCCATGCCGACATAAATCGGGTCGTTGGCGGCACCAGTCTGATAGGTGATGCAGTTGGCGGGCAGGTTGGGCAGGTTGCCGGAGATGTTCGTCCAAGTGGAGCCGCCGTTGGTGGATTTGAAGACTTTGTTGCCCGCGCTGTACCCGGATTTGGTGAGGTAGATGGTATTCGGGTCGGTCGGGTGGACTATGATGTAACTGATGTTGTTGCCGCCGCCCGATGGGTTGGTCATAGTCGTCCAAGTCGCGCCGTCGTTGGTGGTGCGATAGATGGTGCCGGTGGTGGCGGCATAGAGGACGTTGGCATCGGAAGGCGCGGCGGCGAGAATGCGGATGGAGGAGCCGCCCGTGAGGTTGGAGGATTTTTGTGTCCAAGTGTTGCCTCGGTCGGTGGTTTTCCAAACATCGGTGTAACCTGCGTAAATGGTCGTGGGGCTGACGGGCGAAATGATGAACGGCGTGACCCACGCGCCGCCCGACGGGGTGCCGCCGGGAATGTTGTCCGAAATATTTGTCCACGAGTTGCCGGCGTTCGAGGAACGTTGGATGTCGCCATAGTAAAGCTCTCCATACATGTAATTGGCGTTCGAGTAGTCAATGGCGCACTCCATGCCGTCGCCACCGATTTCGTCCGACCAAGTGCCGGAGCTGTTGCGGAGTTTGGTGCCGTTGTCCTGCAAGCCCGCAATGACTGCATTGTTCTGCTGCGACACGCCGAGTTTGTACATCTGGCTGATGACGAGGCCGTTGCTCAGGTCGGTCCACGAGGTGCCGCCGTTGGTGGTTTTGTAAACACCGCCGTCGTTGCCTTGGAATAGGGTAGTGTTGTTTTGCCACTCAAAGGCGTGCTTGTCGGCGTGTACGGCAGGCACCCCAGAGATAGTGAACCAGTGTGTGTTAAGCGACCACGAAGTGCCGCCATTCGTTGATTTCCAAGTGTTTACGCCACCGACATAGACGATGTTGGCATTGGTCGGGTCAAGGGTAACAATCAAATCGTACCAGCCCTGCCCGCCGGTGTCGTTGCCTGTGCTTGACCAGCCGAGCAGGTTGGGCGAGCTGGAACGCAACGTCCACGAGGTGCCTGCGTTCGTGGAGCCGTAAAATCCGAGGAAGCCGTTGTTGCTGCTGCTCGAACAAAGTGCCACGACGGTGTTGGCATCGGCAGCCGATACGGCAAGGGCAATGCGGTTGCAGCCCGAAACACTTTGGACTTGTGTCCAAGTTGCACCGTTGTCTGTGGAGCGTTGGATGGTGTTGCTTTTGGCTGCATAAAATGTGTTCGAGCTCGCGCCCGGCTGTGCTTCCACGTCGTAAAACTCGCCCGTCGCCACTTGCGACCAGCTCACGCCGGCG
>JBKBIC010000259.1:0-6552 GCA_046299435.1 Saprospiraceae bacterium | reverse complement strand
GTCGTCACCATCGGGTTTTGCAAAGTAGAGGAAAAACCGCCCGGCCCCGTCCACGAAAAGGTCGCGCCCGGCGTGCTCGAATTTCCAATCAACTGGGCGGTGGGTATCGCGCAGGTCAGCATCCCGCTGGCCGAAGCCGAGGCGTTGGGCGCGGCGAAATTCGCGGCCACGAAAACCGTGTCGGACGTAGAGCAGCCGTTTTGCGGCAGCGTGGTCGTGAGGACGTACATCCCCGGCGCATGCACGATGGGGTTTTGCTCGCTGCTGGCGAAACCGTTGTCGCTGGCCCACGAAAACTGGATGCCGACGGGCGCACCGGCGCCGAACAGTTGGCGCGTCGGTTGGGCGCAGGAAATCAGGCCGCCGCCAGTGGCGATGGCCGTCGGGTACAAAGTATCCACTGGGACATCCACCGCGATGTTGGTGACGCAGGTCGTCACGGTGTCCGTCACCACGAAATGGTAGGTTCCTGTTTCGTAAAACACCGGGTTCAGGAAAAAAGACGAGTCCCCGGCGGGTGTAATCCATACGAAAGCCGTGTGCATGGTGTCGTATTGCGCGGTCAAAAACGCGCCCAAGCAGGTCAGCGTGTCGCCAGCAGCCGAGGCCACAGGCGCATCGAAGAGCCACGAAACCTGCACGGTGTCGCGGGCGGTGCAGCCATTGTCCATGTTGGTCACGCGCAGGGCAAACTTGCCCGCCCGGTCAAAAATGGGGTTTGCCGTGTTCGCACCGGAGGCAATTCGGGCGGTCGCGCTGGCTGCCGTCCAGAAGTAGGCGAGGTTCGGGCCGCCGGAGGCCGTGCCCGCGAGGGTATCCACCGTGTTGTTGCATTGCACCGTGAAGTCCGCGCCCGCGTTGGCCGTCGGGGCGGCGGTGTCCAGCGCGATGGTCACAGCGAGCGAGGCCGTGCAGCTGTGCGCGTCGGTGGCTGTCACGGTGTAGTTGCCGGGTGCGAGGTTGGACAGCGTGTTGCCCAGTTGGCCCGTGTTCCAAAGGAACGTGTACGGCCCGGTACCGCCCGCCGCTGCGACGGCGGCGAAGCCCAGCGGCACGTTGCAGGTAACGGCATGGAGCGAATCCAAAGCAAGCACAATTGGCTGAGGTTCTGCGACTTCTATGCCGGTCAGCACGGTTTGCTCGGCGTTGTCGTCGGTGACGGTCACGGCATAGAGGCCGGCGGTCAGGCCGCCGATGTCCTGCGTGGTCGCGCCGTTGCTCCAAACGAAAGTGTACGGGGCTTGCCCGCCCGTAACCGCGAGCGCGATGGAACCGTCCGATGCGCCGAAACAAGTGGCGGGCGAGACGTTCGAGATTTGCACGTCGGGCGGGGTGTTTTTCGGGAAAGCGAGGGCAGGCAAGCTGCCCAGCCCCAAGAACAACATGAGGCAGATGCGGAAATTTGAACAAATCAAGTTCATGGAATGGATGGATAAAAATGAAAAAAAATAGCGGCTGCCGGGATAGGCGCGATGCCTACCCGACATTCAAAAGTTGCTGATTACCAATCATTTCGGAACACACATGGCTGCCGTTTGGATTATAGTGGCTGCCATTGAGCCTCGTTTACGGGAAAAGAAACGAGGGCAAAGACTGGGGCCGGCTTGCTTTCTTAGGGGGCGCAAAGAACGATGTAGTAGAAATGAAAGTGGCAGTATTGCTACTGCCACTTTGAATCATTACTGAAGCACAAGAACTAATACTACATTATTCCTACTGTATCTAAAAAAGAAAAACCGAACCTTCTGACAAGAGCCGGGATTGCGGCGGGCGCACACCCGGCAGCGTTGTCCAGCATTTGCGATACAAAAGTCCAGCCTTGCCCCGTCTGACGAATTAATACCGCATTAAAAGCCAATTAAAAAACGGGCGGTCTGCAAAACCCGGTTTTTCACAGCGGCAAGGCTCTGGTTTTCAACAATTTGCGGAACCTTTGCCCCGCCGCCCCGCCGAGCTGGGGCACGCTCCGACCGCCGATGCTCAATTATTTCCTGCGCCGTTTGCTGTTTGCCGTGCCGACGCTTTTGGCCGTCTCGCTGGCGATTTTTGGCTTGGGCCGGGCCGCGACAGACGACCCCATCGGCGCGACCTACCCAAGCATCATCGAACAAAACGCAGGCGAGGAAAAGCGCATCGCCAACTACGCCCGACTCGGCCACGAGCTGGGCTACGACCGCCCGGCGTTTTATTTCACCATCACGACGGCGGCCTACCCCGACACTTTCCACAAAATCCTGCTGCCCGAACGCCGCCGCTGGCTCGGCGCACTGGCAGCCCAAACGGGCAACTGGCCCGCCGTGCAAGCCTTCGCTGACGCGCTGCGCCACACTGCCCGCAGCGCGGAATCGCTGCCCGATTCATCAGCCAAAACCCTGCTCCGCGCCGCGCTGAACGATTTGCAAAAAACGATTTGGCTCCATGAAGTGCCCGCCCGCGTGGACAGCGTGGCTGCCTGGGCGGCAGTTTTGGAAACCCAAACCGGGCAAAAACTCGCGCTCGAAAATCTCCGCGCCCGCGCCACCGAGCTCCGGGAAAAAACCGCGCCCGGCAAATGCTGGCAACCCACCTTCTGTTGGCACGGCCTTGACAATCAATACCATAGGTGGATTTCTGGGTTTTTCACGGGTAGGCTCGGCACGTCGTTCCAGACGCGAACGCCCGTCTGGGACGACATCAAATCGCGCCTCGGCATGACGGTCGGCCTGAACAGCGTGGCCTTCGCGCTGGCCTTCGCGCTCGCGCTGCCGCTGGGCGTGTGGTCGGCGCGGCAAGCCGGGCGTTGGCCCGACCGCTGGCTGCGACGCGGCCTGATGGCCCTGTACGCCATGCCTGTTTTTTGGCTCGGCGGCCTGAGCATCATGTTTTTTGCGACGGACGGGCAGGGCTGGAAAATCTTCGAGGGCATCGCGCCGAACAACCCCGAAGACCACGCCCTGACGCTCTGGCAGTGGTTTCTGAAATACGCCAACCGACTCGTGCTGCCCGTGCTGGTGCTGATGCTGCACACGCTGGCGGTGCTGGCCTTGCAAATGCGCGGCAGCGTGATGGGCGTGCTGCGGCAGGATTTCATCCGCACGGCCCGCGCCAAAGGCCTGTCGGAGGGGGCGGTTTTGGGCCGCCATGCGTTTCGGAACGCGCTCTTCCCGGTCATCACGATTTTGGGCGGCGTGTTCCCGGTGATTTTTGGCGGGTCGTTGGTGGTCGAGTATTTGTTCGGCATCCCCGGCATGGGCACGAAAACCCACGATGCGTTCATGTCGCGCGATTTCCCGGTGCTGTTCGCCATCCTCATGTTTTCGGCCATGCTGACCATCGCCGGGAGCCTGCTGGCCGATATGTTGTACCTGCTGGCCGACCCGCGCGTGCGGCTGGCAAAGCAGCGATAGGGCGGTTTTTGCCCAAAACACAGTTCAAAAATTCCACACACAAAGCATGAACCGCCAGCCATCGTTTTCGGATTGGGCCATTTTGTTTTTGCTCGCCCTGATGTGGGGCGCGTCGTTTTTGATGATAAAAAAAGCCCTCGTCGTGTACGACCCCGTGCAGTGCGCTTTCATGCGGATGGGCATGGCGACGGCGGTGTACCTGCCGCTGGCGGTGCTGTATTTCAAGAAAATTGACTGGTCGAAATGGCGGCCCCTGCTCGTGGTCGCGCTGTGCGGTTCGGGCATCCCGAACTACTTTTTCGCGCTGGCGCAAACGAAGGTGAGCAGCTCGCTGGCGGGCATCCTCAACTCACTGACCCCGCTCTTCACCCTGCTGCTCGGCGTGCTCTTTTTCGATATGCGGAGCAGCCGGCACAAGGCCATTGGCGTGGGGCTGGGGCTGGCGGGCGCGGTGCTGTTGATGCTTTTCGGGCGCGGCCTGACGGCCAAAATCGGCGGCGAATCGCTGTTCGCCATTTTTTGTATGCTGGCGACCATTTGCTACGCCATCAATGCCAACACCGTGCAACGCCACCTGACGGGCGTGCATCCAGTGGCCATCGGGGCTGCTTCGTTTTTCCTGACGGGGCCGGTTTATCTGGCAGGCGTGTATTTTTCGGGGGCATGGGACGCGACTTGGGCGCACCCCTCGCCGGGGCAAGCCGTCGGGAGCCTCGCCTATTTGGCCATCATCGGCACGGCGGCGGCCTCGATGCTGTACTTTTATTTGCTGCAACAGACGAGCGCGATTTTCGCCACGTCGGTGACTTATTTGCTTCCGGTCATCGCCATCGTGCTCGGCATCTTGGACGGCGAGGAAGTGACGCTGGTGCATTTCGCGGGCACGGCCTTGATTTTGACAGGGCTTTATCTTGCCCGAAAATGACAGAAACCTGCCCCAAAAGCATCCAAAAACCAGCAAAACCATACCTTGTCCGCACTTCCCGACCCGACGACAGCATGAACCAACAGCCGACAGATTCGCTCGCCCAAGCCGCCGCGCTCGTCCGCCAAAGCTTGGACTTGCCAGCCGCGCCCGACCCGGCTTCGGAGCAAGAACTGCTCGAACTGATGGCCGCTCGCGTCGCCGAGATGCTCGAACGCGAACCCGAACAACTGATGAGCCTCCTCTATCGGCTCGACGTGGAGGAGCGGAAAATCCGCCCCGCCTTGCAGCCCGGAGCCGCCGAACCGCCACACTTCGCGCTGGCTCGCCTGCTCCTCGAACGCCAAAAACAACGCATCGAAACCAAACGCACCATCCGCCCGGCCCCGCTCGAAAACATGGAGGGCTGGGAATGGTGAGGAGGGCGATTGGTTGATTCGGTGATTTGGCTATTTGAATTGCCGCCAATCACCGAATCAACAAATCGTCAAATCAACAAATCAACCATGCTCGACCGTCGCGCTTTCCTCCAAAACACCGCATTGGCTACCGCCGCGCTCGCCGCACCAGCCGCGCTCGCCGCCGCCGAACCCGAAACATCTGCCGCACCCACCGTGTTGGCCGCGCCGCCCAAATCCAAAATCAACATCGGCTTCATCGGGGTCGGGTTGCGCGGGCAAAGCCACGTCGAACTGGCCCTTCTCCGCGACGACTGCGACATCACGGCCATCGCCGACCCCGACCCGCGCATGGTGGAAATGTGCCTCAAAATGTTTGACGAAAAAGGCCGCAAACGCCCCAAAGTGTACGGCAACGGCGACTTTGACTACCTGAACCTCATCGCCGATAAAAACGTGGACGCGGTGCTCGTCGCCTCGCCTTGGGAGTGGCACACCCAACAATGCGTGGCCGCCATGAAAGCCGGGAAATACACGGCCACCGAAGTCTGCGGCGGTTTTTCGCTGGACGAGTGCTGGCAACTCGTCAACACGCACGAAGCCACCGGCACGCACCTCATGTTTTTGGAAAACGTCTGTTACCGCCGCGACGTGATGGCCGTCCTGCAAATGGTGCGCGAGGGTTTGTTCGGCGAGCTCGTCCACTGCGAAGGCGGCTACGAACACAATTTGCAGGGCGTGAAATTCAACGACGGCCAAACACCCTACGAGTCCGGCGTGGAGTTTGGCGAAAAGGGCTTCTCCGAAGCCCGCTGGCGCACCAAACACTCCGTCCATCGCAATGGCGAATTGTACCCGACGCACGGCATCGGCCCGGTGGCGATGTACTTGGACATCAACCGGGGGAACCGTTTCACGCACCTCGTTTCGATGGCATCGAAGGCGCGGGGCCTGCACGACTACATCGTCAACCACCCGAAAGGCGGCCCCAACCACCCGAACGCCCGCATCGAATTCAAACTCGGCGACGTGGTCACGACCCAAATCCGCTGCTCCAACGGCGAGACCGTCCTGCTCACCCACGACACCAACCTGCCCCGCCCGTACTCGCTCGGCTTCCGGGTGCAGGGCACGCGCGGCATTTGGATGGACGTGAACCGCAGCCTCATGATTCAGGGCAAAACCAAAGACCACGCTTGGGAGGAAGCCAAGTCTTGGCTCGAAAAATACGACCACCCGCTCTGGCGAAAATTCGGCGAGGATGCCAAGACCGCCGGGCACGGCGGCATGGATTTCTTCGTGTTCCACCACTTTGTGGAGTGCGCCAAGCGCAACATCGCCCCGCAAATGGACGTGTACGATGCGGCCACTTGGCTGGCCATCACCCCGCTTTCCGAAGCCTCGATTGCGACGGGCAGCACCCCGCAGCCCTTCCCCGATTTCACGCGGGGCCGCTGGACGGAGCGCAAACCGAACTTTGCGTTCGGGGACGAGTTTTGATGCTGCTCTTCGAGCATGGCTTTTCACCTTACTTTTGACAAAAAAATCTTGACCATGAGCCAAATCGTGCTGGAACTGTCAAACACCGCTGATGTTCAGCTGCTCCTGTCGTTTGCCAAAAAACACAACTTCCATGTGGTGGCCGTCCGTCAAACCGACGACGAGGCCCAGCCCGATGTAGCCGACAAGTACGCCATCATGCGGCAAGTAGTCAACGACCCGCTTTTTCAAGCGGACGTTGCCGAGGTCTCCGCAGATTTTGAACACTAAGAGTATGTTTTAAAATTTGAGGGGAAGTTTTTACGGATTTTTCTCCAAAGGAGTCTGCTGGGACAAATAGTGT
>JBKBIC010000258.1:0-6554 GCA_046299435.1 Saprospiraceae bacterium | reverse complement strand
ACAATGAAAAAACTTTATTTCCTCCTCCTCATATCGGTGCTTGGGCTGCGGGCCAATGCCCAGCAGGAGCACCATTACACGCAGTTCATGTACAACAAACTGCTCATCAACCCCGCCTACGCGGGGGCGCGGGGCGTGCCGTTTGCGACTGCGATTTACCGCAACCAATGGATGGGTTTCGATGGCGCGCCCAAATCGGCGTTGGTCAGCGTGAACACGCCATTTTTGGTCAACCGCGTGGGCGCGGGCCTGACGCTTTCCAACCGGAAAATCGGGCTGCACCGCGATTTTTACGGAGCCTTGGCCTATTCCTACGATGTGGTGGACAAAGAGAACATCTCGTTCCGTATCGGTTTGATGGCCTCCATCAAGTCGCTTTCGATGGATTTTTAAAAGGCTGAACCGCTGCTCGTGGGCGATAACTCGTTGGATACCAAAAAAGTCAACGATTTTTACGCGAACGTCGGCGCGGGCTTGTACCTCACGGCCCTCAACAAGTTTTACTTTGGCATCTCCATCCCGAACGGCTACGGCAACAACCTGAGCCTCCAAAACCCGAACGTGCAACAAGAGGCACGCGAGTACGCCCACGTTTACACGATGGCGGGCGGGCGTTTCGGGCTGGCCGAGGACATCGCGTTCATGCCGTCCGTCTTGGTCAAGTATGTGAAAAACGCCCCGGTCAGCACGGACGTGAACCTCAACCTCGACCTCAAAGAAAAAGTCACCGTCGGCCTTTCGTACCGCCTCGGCGGCGACGGCCCCGGCGAAGCGATGAGCTTGTTGGCCATGTTCCAAGTCACGCCGATGGTGGGCGTGGGCGCGGCCTACGATTTCACACTGTCGAATGTGAGGGACTATTCCTCTGGTTCATTGGAAGCCATGTTGCAGGTGGACTTGAAACAGAAGAAAACTGATATGTCGAACCCCCGTTTCTTTTTTTAATAATCAATGGACGGTGGGCGATAGACGGCGGACGGCGGACGGTTGACGGTTTTGAGCCGTCCGCCGTCCGCCGCCAACCGTCCACCGCTCCTCGCCCGAATTCCTAAAATCATGAGAGCGTTCTTTTACGTCCGAGCCAGTGTGCTGCTACTTTTTTTGCCCGGATGGGCGGCCCCGCTTTTCGGCCAGCGGGGAGCCGAGCCGGTCACTTTGCAGGTGAAAAACGAAGAAGCTGTCAACTCGAAAGGGCTTGATTTCAGCCCGACTTTTTACCAAGACGGCATCGTGTTCATCTCCACGAACAACGTCGGCCTGAAAAAAATCACCGATTCGCGGCTCAAGCTCCCTGCCATGAGCATCCTCCAATCGCGGCGCGGGACGGAAGGCGCACTCGCCAAGCCGGAGCCTTTTTCCAAACAACTGACGAGCAAGTTCCACGAAGGCCCGGTCTGTTTTGACCGCACCGCCGAGCGTATTTTCTTTTCGTCGAACGTCCAGAAAAAAGGCCAGCCCAAAAAAGCCAAAGACGGCAAGCAAAAAATGAAGCTCTATGTGGCCCACAAAACGGGCGAAACATGGGGCGAGCCGGAGGCACTTCCCTTCAACACCGACCAGTACGACGATTGCCACCCGTCCGTCAGCATTGACGGCGACAAATTGTTTTTCGCCTCCAACCGCCCCGGCGGTTTCGGCGGCATGGATTTGTATGTTTCGTTCCGCCTCGGCGACGCTTGGAGCGACCCGCTCAACCTCGGCCCGAAGGTCAACACCTCCGGCAACGAGGCTTTCCCGTTTTTGCACGCAGACAACACGCTCTATTTTGCCAGCGATGGCAGGCCGGGGCAGGGCGGCTTCGACCTTTTTTACACGCTGCCCGACGGCTCGGACTGGATTGCGCCCGTCAATTTGGGCAGCCCCTTCAACACGAAGGGCGACGATTTCGGGGTCATCGTTGACCTCGACAAAATCAACGGCTACTACTCCACGAACGGCAACGGCGGCCTCGGCGGCGACGATATTTTCAGTTTTCACATCGAAAACGGCAACCTCGACGACTATTTGCTGCAAAACAAGCGCGTCCCCGACCGCGAGGCAGAGGTGACGCTGACCGTGTTCGATACCGACGGCAAAACCCCGCTCGCCGATGCCATCATCCAGATACTGAACCTCGAACAGAACAACGTCGTCGGGCGCGACAGCCTCGGCAATGTCATCACCTTACAGAACGTCGGCGGGCAGGACGTGATGAAAGTGCAGCCCCAAAACCGGGGTGCCACAGGCACAACTGACGCGGAAGGCCGCTTCCCGGCCGCGCTCAAGCCCGGCAACTACGTCATCATCATCGGCAAGGAAGGCTACCAGACCAAGCAAATCCGGCAGAAAATCGGGCAAACGGGCAGCGAATTGGTCGTCGCCCTCGAAAAATCGGCGGGCAAGGCGCACTGGAACGCTACGCTCTTCAACGACCTGACCAACACGCCATTGGCCGGTACGACCATGATTTTGACAAACCAAGCCACCGGCAAAAAAGACACCGTGACCACCGATGCGAACGGCGTGGTGGATTATTACCTCGACCAAAAATCGAAGTACGCGGTGGATATTTACCAAAACGGCAAACTGAAAGGCTCCACAAAACTCGACACAGAGGATTGGACGGAAGAAAACAGCGGCAAAATGACGCTCAACTTGGCTGCCACGCCATTCCCGGCAGGCACGGTCATCGAGCTGCCGAACATCTACTTCAACTACAACGATGCTTCGCTCCGCCCCGATGCCCGCAAAGACCTTGACTTGGTGGCCGACCTCCTGCGGCAATATCCGCAGATGGTCATCGAACTCTCGTCGCACACCGACAGCCGGGGCACGACCGAATATAACCGGGGCCTGAGCCAACGCCGCGCCGACCGGGTGGCCGAATACCTCATCCGCCAGAAAAAAGTGGACCCCAAACGCCTCCGCCCGAAAGGCTACGGCGAAAGCCAACCCCGCAACCAATGCACCGACGACGCGGACTGTTCCGAGCGCGAACACGCCAGAAACCGCCGCACCGAAATCCGGGTGCTGGCCGGTGCGGACGGCTTGGAAGTGGTGGCTACCGAAGGCGACCCCCAGACAGAAGGTGCCACATTGGTGAACCAAGCACCGAGCAACGTGCAGGTGAGCCGCAACGACCGGCTCGATTATTACGTCATTGCAGGCTCTTTTCTCATGGAAAACCGCGCGAAGGCACAACTCGAACGCTTGAAAAGCGCGGGCTACGAGGAAGCTGAGGTGCGGCAATTTGGCAAGTCGCCGTTCTTTTCTGTTGTCGCGGGCCGGGCCAACACCCTCGAAGCGGCACAGGCTCTGAAACGGCAGATTGAGTCCAAAAACGAAATTGAGGCATTCGTGAAACCCGTGCGCCGTTGAAACACGGCGGGCTTGCTATTTTTGCGGCCCCAAACTTTCAAGGGGAACCATTGTTTCACGAAAAATTCAGCGACGCGATATGGCTATCATGATTACGGACGAGTGCATCAATTGCGGTGCCTGCGAACCCGAATGCCCGAACAACGCGATTTACGAGGGCGGGGTAGAGTGGGCAATCGCCGACGGGAACACGGTGCGCGGCAAATACAAATTGCTCAACGGCACGGAAGTGGACGCGGAGACCAAGCAGATGCCCGTCTCGAACGAGTATTATTACATCGTAACGGATAAGTGTACGGAGTGCGTGGGTTTTCACGAAGAGCCGCAGTGCGCGGCAGTGTGCCCAGTGGATTGTTGTGTGCCCGACCCCGACCATGTAGAATCCAACGAGTTTCTGCTGGAACGAAAAGCAAGGCTACACTTGTGATTCGGGGCCTCGGCGGTGTGGTTTGGTCTGACTGTGCTGCCCAATTCTTATGGTTTTCATGGTTCTAAATATTGCCCGCCCTCTGTTCGCAGAGCAAGCGGGCATATTCTTTTTGGGGATGAGGAGTGAAACCTCAAATTCATCCCCTCACCCTGTTCAAACCGTCCAATCAATCGGTGTTTGGCCCTGCCGTCCCAAAATCTCGTTGGTGCGCGAAAAATGCCCGCAGCCCTGAAACGCATTGCCGGCCAGCGGCGAGGGGTGCGCGGCCTCCAAAACGTGGTGTTTCATCTCGTCAATCAGAGCCTTTTTGCCGCGTGCGAACGTGCCCCAAAGCAGGAAAACCACGCCGTCCTTGCCTTCCGAAATCCGGCGGATGACCGCATCGGTGAATTTTTGCCAGCCGATGTCCTTGTGCGAATTGGACGCGCCCGCCTGCACCGTCAGCGTGGCGTTGAGCAACAACACGCCCTGTTCCGCCCAGTGCGTCAGGTCGCCGTGCGCCGGGATGGGCAGGCCGAGGTCGCGATTGATTTCTTTGTAAATATTGACCAGAGAGGGCGGGGTACGGACGCCTTTGGGCACCGAAAAACACAGCCCCATTGCCTCGCCGGGATTGATATAAGGGTCTTGGCCGAGGATGACGACCTTCACTTTGTCGAAAGGTGTTTTGTTGAACGCATTGAAAATCAACGGCCCCGGTGGGTAAATCACTTTCCCGGCGTTTTTTTCATTGACCAAAAAAGTCTTGATGGCTTGGAAGTACGGCTGCTGGAATTCGTCGGCGAGCACCTGTTTCCAGCTTTCCTCGATTTGGACGTTGGGGGCGGGCGGCGGCGTGGGTTGTTCCATGTGAGCGTTGTGTTTTGCCCGAAAGGTAGGCAGGCCGGGGAACTCGCGGCACGGCGCGGCCAGTTTGGTTCGGCGGAAATTTCTACTTTTGCGCGACTCAAATCATGGTCCCGTAGCTCAGTGGATAGAGCGTCTGCCTTCTAAGCGGAGGGTCGCGGGTTCGATTCCTGCCGGGACTGCAAGTTCAATAAAATTTCCGCTCCAATTCTGGTCTGTCTTTGTGCTTGATTTTCAGCCCAAACTCATCATGGACAAATCGCCATAGTTCGTTTCGCTTCGGGAGCGCGTTCATGAGTTTGGTTTCGCGCAAAGCCTGCTCTGTTTCTATCAAACAGAGCGCGTAGTTGGAGACTTTTATGTCAATAGTGGCTGCTATCTCGTCGGCGGCTTTCATAGAGGCCCTTAGTTCGTCCCACGTCAGGCCCATCATTTCGTACTCTTTTGGATTGGCGGCAAGTTTGAAACCGCTCATTTTTCTCAAAAAATTGGGTGTGGCAATGCCGCCGTTGTGGGCCACTTCGCAGCGCAGTTGGTAAAGTTTGACCCAATCATCCGCGTTTTTCCCAAAATCAACCTCAAACAAACTACTCGCGTATTTTATCATATCAGGTACGGTCGAACTTTTAAGTATCGGAGCACCCAGTGCCTTCCCAACCGGGCTTAGATGTATCGTTTCAGTTGGGTTGTTCAAGTTGGAAGCGTGCCCGATGGAGGCGAGATGTAAAAACGCAATCTCTTTCAGATAGCTCTCCAAAAAGGCCGTGTAAACAACCAGTAAGTACAGCCTGTTTCGGCTCATGTACGTCGGCATCCAAGCCAATGTCTCTTTGACGGTAGCCGGGTACATCCTGAAATCAAAGGAGCATTTCAACTCTTTCGCAGTATTGGAATCGGGGGGCAGCTTTGGCAAGATGTCCGACAGATAGTCTGCTCCCATCTGCTGCACCCAATAGATTTTAGAAAGTTCGTGCGTTTTCTCCCTGAACTTCCTGAAAGCGAGGCTTGCATTCCACGATTTGTTGATGCCCATAGGGGTAGGTTTTTTTTGATGATTTTACTGTAATTCCAGCAACCCAAAAATGGACGCATCAATCCAGCCCCGGTTTTTGTCCTCGCCTTCCACTTTCACGCTGCCGATGAAGTTCTCGCGTTCGGGCGAGTGGTCATTGTCGCAGTAGGCCAGCGCGAAGCCCATTTTTTTGCCCGCCCGGAGCATCTTGGGGATGTTCTCGCCGCCGTCCACATATTTTTTGCCGTCGAAAACGCTGACTGCCACTTCCCAAGTCGAGGTGCGCCCGGCGGTTTTGCGGCGCGTGGTGCAGTGTTCGTTGTAGTAGGCAAATTCCTTTTTCGGGTTGATGTCCACGACTTTGCCGTCGAGGGCGATGTGGTAGGCGAAGGCGTTGTAACTGTATTGGTGCTCGCCGCCGGAAGCGTCCTCGTCGAGGAAGATTTCGAGGCAATCATCGTCCCAGTATTTGTCGAGGCCGTCGGCGTGGGTGTCCACGAGCGTGTCGTCGGTGATTTCGGCCAGCAGGTAAAGGTTGTTTTCGTCCCAAGCCAGTTTGTACCGCCCGGAAAAGTCCGCCGAAGTGGGCTGCGCGCCGAGCCAAACTTGGTCAAGCGGGAGCCACTCGGCTTGCTGCCAGACTTCGTCAGAACCGTCGCCGTCCAGCGTGGGCGAACCATAAACCGCCGCAAATTGCTGTTTGCCAGCGAGTTGCGCGTCGGTGTCGGGTTTGGTATTGACTTTCCGTGAAAAGATGAAAACGAGCGTCAGGAAGGCGACGGCAAGGCCGATGTATGTTTCGCGGTTCATGTTTTTGAAAAATTTTCCCGCAAAGAAAGGTTGAAAGAGGGGAAAAGTTGAAAGGGTTGAAAAGTTGAAAAAGGTTTGCAGCAAACTGCCTTTTTCAAC
>JBKBIC010000257.1:0-6654 GCA_046299435.1 Saprospiraceae bacterium | reverse complement strand
TGGCGGGGCCCCCCCATACTCAAAACCCCCCTCCCCCCCCCCCCCCACACCCGTCCGCCGACCGAGAGGCAAAAGTCCAGCCTTCGTTTCAAAAAACGTAAAAGTGCAATATGAGGCCACATTGCATTTTTGACGGATTTGAAAATCGGGCTTTCATCATTGTTGAATTTTCAATGATGTGAAAAATCCGTGCCAAGCGAGTCGCGGCGCGGCCATGAATTTTTTTTCTTCAAATAAGTTGTTTGCCGAAGTGGGCCAATGGTTTTGGGCAAACGAAAAACGGCGGCTCGAACGAGCCGCCGTTTTTTGCACAATCACTTGTCTATCATTGCTTTGGGCCGCCACCGCCGGTCTTGACGGGCGTTTTGGGCGTGGCCGGAGCGGTCGGGGTGTAGGGTTTGATGGTGCTGCCGTTGTCGGTGAATTCTTTTTGGAAACCGAGACCCGTTTCGTTGGTTGGGTCAATTTCCAAGAGCTTGGCCGAGGCGGCTTGATAGGCTGCCACATCGGCTTTGGTGTAGTGGAGGTAGGTCAGGTATTCGAGTGCGGAGACGAGGTCTTTTTTGTTTTTGGCCACGTCCGCCAACCCAATTTCGACGTATTTCTCGAAGTAGGTTTTGGCCTTCCCGAACTCGGCGATTTTTTTGGTGTACACCTCGCCGTTGTCGGTGTCGGTGCTCATGTCGGGGTCAAGTTTTGCGGCGGATTTGCCGGCCCAGAGCCAACCGATGCCTGCGGTCGGGATGAGCTCGGTGACTTTGGTGTAAGCGGTCAGGGCTTTTTCGTAGCGCATGGAATCCTCGCGGCAATAGTAGCGCGACGTGCCGAGGCGGAAATAGTCCATTGCCTCCGGCTTGCCGCCCGTGTAGGCTACCGAGTCGAGGTAGAATTGCAGGGCATCGCCCGCGCCGCAGTAGTTTTTCTGGGCATAGTAGAGCGATGAGATATCCTTGAAGTTAATCCATGTCGTCGGGTCAGTTTGGGTTGCCTTGCGGAAGTCGGAGATGGCTTGGGCGGTGTCGCCCTTGCTGGCCACGCGCGATTTCGCAATGTACTCATAGTCAGAGGCTTGCACTTTGTCGGCAGGTGCGTTTTTGAAATAATCGCTCAGCACTTCGAGGGCTTTTTGCGGCTGACCGGTCTCGTAGAGGCAGTAGCCTTGCAGGCGGCGGAGGTAGTTTTTGGAGTTGTCTTTTTTCATCACCTTGTCCACCGTCTCGCTACACTCTTTGAATTTTTTGTTCAGGAAGTAGGCGTTGGCGAGCAGCATTTCGTCCTCGACTTTCACTTCGCGGCCTTTGGTGGTCAGCTCTTCGAGGGCTTTCAGGGCCTCCACATAATTGCGTTTGCGGAAGTACCAATACTCGGCGATTTCGCGGAGGGCGGGCGTGAAGCCGTTGTCCAGCGCGGCGGCGGCCTCCAATTTGTCCTTGTATTTGTCGTAAATCTTGGCCTGCAAATAGCATCGCGCAATCATGTATTGCACGAGCGGATTGGTGGGCTGGACTGCTTCCGCAAACTCGTAGTGCTGGATGGCGAGACCGCCGTTGGGCACTTCCTTGTAGCAGTAGCCGAGCATCATCAGCGTGGTGAAGTCTTTGGTCTTGGCTTCGTAGGCATTTTTTAGCAGTTCCTCGGTGCGCGTGAGGTTGCGGGTGGGGCCGTACAGATACGACTCGCCGATGCTGCGGAGCGCGTCCACGTCTTTTTTGCCGGCCTTGGCGGCGCGGGCGAACTGTTTGTCGGCCTCGGCGGCATCGTTTTCGAGCAATTTGACGCGGCCAAGCGCGATGTACGCGAACGCGCCGCCTTCGGGGTTCGAGTCGAAGGCCTTTTTGAATGTTTCGAGGGCCTTCGGTTTGTCGCCTTTGGCGAGGTAGGCGTTGCCCAGCGCGAGCATGGCTTGCTGGTTGTTGCCGATTGCGGTGTAGATGCTGATGGCTTTGTCCCAATCCTCCATTTGCATGGCAGCCATGCCGTCGGACATGGTTTGCTGGGCGGTCAGTGTCTGCGAGAAAATCACGGCCAAAGCCCAGAGGGCCTTTTTCACAAGATTCGTCATTGTGCTGGAAAGTAATTGATGTTTGAAAATTTGACTTGTTCTTCGGTCTGTCGGGGTGTGCTTTTGCATGGTCGTAAATTTGGTGAGGGCTGTGGACTTCTTAATTCGATATTGGGCTTGGTTGTTGTTTTGCGGGATTTGATTTGGAGATTATGACGCTTGGCTTGCAAAGGTAGTTGGCAGTATTAAGAGTTTGCAGTGAGCAGTTTGCGGTGGGCAGTCTCGTGCTTTTGTCTACGGCTCACTGCAAACTGCCAACTGCGAACTAATTCGGCTTCGTTTTGATGAGCCGGATGGGCACGTTGGCGGGCAGCATCCCGGATTTCATCACGATACGCTGGCCGGGGTCGCTCGCCAAAAACGAGGCCAGGCCCAAGCCCAGCCCTGCGCGATATTGGGTGTTGATGACATAGACGGTGCGTTTGAACGGGTAGTTGCCTTGTGCCAGATAGGCTTGGTATGGCCCGAAGCCTTCCGCGCCCGGCTCGGAGGCGATGTCGGCCAGTTGGACTTCGCTCAAAAATTGCTGCACGCCGCCGTCGTCGGTGTCGCTGACCCAGTTTGCGCCGATGATGCCGATGGCGGATTTGCTCTTGGCGACGTACTTGATGACCTCTTCGTTGGTCTGCAAAGCCGACGCGCCCGCAAAAATGGGCTGGCCGTTCAAAATCGAATCTTTTGCATAGCGCACCGTACCGGATTGGGCGTGGTCGAACACGACACGGATGTCGCCCAATTTTGATTTCGGGTTGACTTGGCTCCACTTCGTGATTTTCCCGGTCAGCATATCGCGGATTTGTCCGACGGTGAATACCGTGTCGCGGTTTTCCGGGTGCAGGATGAAAGCCACTGCGTCGAATGCAATGGCTGTCGTTTTGGGCGCGGCCCCGTTTTTCTGAACGAAATAGTCGTTTTCTGCTGTGGAAAGTTTGCGCGTGATGACGATGACCTGCACGGAGTCGTCCACCAATGCCTTTATGGCTTGGCCTTCGGGGACGTATTTCGCCTCGATTTTTGCCTGCCGATAAATGGAGTCGAACACATCAATCGAGGTCTCGATGATGGGCTGATAGCCTTCGTCCACCATGATGCGGATGAAGCCTTTGGTCGGGGTGTCCAGTTCTTGCGAGGACTGGCCGGGCTGCCCGTCACCGCCGCAGGCGGCAAGGCCGAGCATCCATAATAAACTGATGATGAAGATGTTGCGTCGCATAGTTAGGGATGAGGAATGAGGGATGAGGAACGAGGAAATTGGAACATTCCTCATCCCTAAAAGTAATCTGCATAAGTGCGCCAGCCTCGGTAGAAGCCATAGACGAGCAGGAGGACGGCAAAGATGTTTCGGAATTCGGTCGGGATTTGCGGCAGGAAAGTCGGGTCAAGCAGCAGGTAGCCGCCCAAGCCGAAATAAATCAGGGTCATGGCCGCGCCCAGAATCAGCATCGGGATTCGCACGCCACTTCGTCGGATTCTTTCGTCGCTGGACATGATTGGGTTGGGATGATTGAGTGAGTCGTTTTGTTTGTTCAGATGCGGCGAACGCCTGTTTTGGTGCGCACCGGCTCAAACCGCCGGTTTTTCCTCCCTGAACTGGATGAGGGTGAGCAGTTTCTTGGCGTTTTCGATGTTCGAGTATTCGCTTTCGAGCAAGGCGCGGCGTTCGTCAATCCGGCCTTGCTCAAAGGGGGCATTTATCAGGGCTTCGATGGTCTGCTGGATGGCAGCGGCGGAGTTGCGGACGAGGCAGAGTTTTTCGAGGCCGGTGCTGGCGACCATGAAATCGTTGACGATGCAAAAACGCCCGCGAAACAGGGCATTGACTAATTTCAGTTTGATGCCTGCCGTCTGGAACGAGACGAGCAGGTTGATTTGCGCGTTCCGCAGCAGCTCGGCCATGCGGTTGTCGTCCGGGTTTTCTTCGAGGGTCACATGGTCGTATTGGGCTACTGCGTCCTTGATTTTTTGCGAAGGTTCGAGGCCGGCCACGACGAACGGGATGTCAATTTTCGAGAACACTTCTTTGAGCAGCCAAAGCACGGCGCGTTCGTTGTCGGGCACGCTCAATTTGCCATGAAACAGGACATAATCGCCGCGTCCCGGTGCACTTTCGACGTATTTGTTCGGGTGAAAGACCGGGATGTAGTGGGTGGAAGCCTTCATCTGACGGTAGTACCGCTGGTCGGTCAGCGAAACCGTGAGGATTTCGTCGGCGTGCAGCACGATTTCCGGCTCGATGCGTTGCAGTTTGATGCTCTCGATGAAGTAATAGAGTTTGGCTCGCACGTCCAACGGGTCGCTCAGGCTCCACAGGTTTTCGTAATACTGCCACTCCACGTTGTGCATCCGCACGATTTTTTGGCGGTGGCGGAGGCTTTTTTTGAGCACATAGCCAGCCGTGTGCATACCCTCGAACAGGATGGGGTGGTCGTCGCGGCGCAGGCGTTTGAGCAGGGCCGCGCTTTCGCGGGAGCGCATGATGAACGGCGTGAGGCTCAGCTGGTAAAAAATGGAGCGGCTCCGCTTGTAGTAATAGACCTCGTGGCAATATTTCGCAAGTTCGGGGTGCGGTTCGCGGCTGCCGTATTGAAAACAGTGCAGGATGACCTTCACGCCCAGCGCGTGCAACGCCTTGATTTGGTTGAAAATCACGATGACCCCGCCGTAATTGGCCGGATAGGGAATGTCGAACGAAACAACGTGCAGGTACATAGCCGCTTTGCTTAATTAGAAATTGGAAATTAGAAATTGAGGGTCTAAAACGAAGATTTAGGGTTGTAGAGCATTGAAAATCAATGGGTTAATTCTCAATTTTCAATTTCTAATTCCCCAATTTCCAATCTCTCACTCCGGTCGCCCGGCGTTTATCCAAGCCTCGATTTTGCTGATGGAGCAGTCGTCTAATTTGCTGCCCGTTTTGGGCATCGCCGAGAAGCCCGCTTGTTGTTTGATGGCACCGACCATCTTGTCGTTGTACGCGAAGTTTTTGGCATTTTCGTATGTGTCCAAGTCGCCATCCACCGAGCCGCCTTTGTGGCAGCCCACGAGGGCGCAGGATTTGTCGAAAATGGCCTTGATGTCATTGTTGTACGTCACCCCAGCGGTGTCGCACTCGTTTTTGTCGCCGCAAGCATTGGCTGTCAAAAGGGCGGCAAAAGCCAGCAAAATGAAGCTCGTTTTTTTCATGAATCAGGTTTTTGAAACAGTTGTGAACGGTTAAAAAATAAGGGGCGGCGCAACCGTCGCCCCTGTTTTCCGATGGGCAAAAATAGAACGGAAATCCAGCATTCCTCATCTCTTATTCCTCTTTCCTCATCCCCGTTGCCTGTCTCGGCTTGATGACGAGGCGCAGGCTCTGGTCGTAGGTCAGGTAGTTCCAGACCCAGTTGATGAACACGAAAACCTTGTTTTTCAGGCCCAAAAGCGAGAACAGGTGGACGAATAGCCACCCGAACCACGCCATCGCGCCTTGCATTTTCATGAACGGGAAATCGGCCACCGCCCGGTGCCGCCCGATGGTCGCCATCGAACCCAAATCGCGGTAGCGGAACGCCGCGAGCGGTTTTTGGCGGACGAGGTTTTGGAGGTTTTTCGCCAGCAGCTTGCCGTGTTGCAGCGCGACCTGCGCCACTTGCGGGTGTCCGCTCGGCCATTTTTCCTCCGTTTGGAAAGCCACATCGCCGATGGCAAACACATTGGACGTGCCTTCCACTTGATTGAACTCGTTGACTTTCAGGCGGTTGCCGCGCACGACCGCGCCTGCGGGCAGCCCCGGCAGGGCGTTGCCGATGACCCCGGCGGCCCAAACCACTTTGTGCGCCCGGATGGTGGAGCCGTCGTCAATCGTTACCGTCTCGCCGTCAAAATCCTTCACCACTTTGTCCAACCAGATTTTCACGCCCATGCTGCGGAGGAATTTTTCCGCGCTGCGGCTGGCTTCGGGCGACATGGTGTTGAGCAGGCGGTCGCCGCCATGCACGAGGTGGATGTCGAGTTCGTTGGCATCCAAATCGGGGTATTCTTTTTTGAAAACGTGGAGTTTCATCTCGGCAATTGCCCCAGCCACTTCCACGCCCGTCGGGCCGCCGCCGACGATGACGATGTCCATCAATTTTTGCCTAACTGATTCATTGTCAGCGACAACGGCTTTTTCGTAATCGTCAAAAAGGGCGTTCCGCAGGTACAGGGCCTCGCTGACGGATTTCATCGGGATGGCGTTGGCGCGGATGCGCTCGTTGCCGTACCAGTTGGTGTCCGCACCGGTGGCGACGACCAGAAAATCGTAGCGCAGCGGGCCGATTTCGGTCTCGATTTCACTGGCTTCCGGGCGGACGGCGTGTACGTTCGTGACCCGGATGAACACGTTGGGGCGTTTTTGGAAAACCTTTCGCAGCGGAAAGACGATGCTCGACGGCTCCAGCCCCGCCATCGCCACTTGGTAAAAAAGCGGCTGGAACTGGTGGTAGTTGTTGCGGTCAATGAGCACGATTTGGAAGTCGGTGGAGTCGGCCAGTTTTCGGGCAAGCGTCAGCCCGCCGAAGCCTGCGCCGAGGATGACGACGCGCTTCTGGCCGGTGTCTGGAATATTGAATCGC
>JBKBIC010000256.1:0-6684 GCA_046299435.1 Saprospiraceae bacterium | reverse complement strand
CCTTCTTTGTTGGGGAAAATCTTGAGGGCCAGAAGATAGCCGCTGAGCATCATCAAAAACAGAATCGGATATGCCAGTACCACGCAAATAATACCCTCCAATCCAAAAACCAAAAAAAGGAGTGAAATGGCAGCAAGCACAAGGGAAGCATCCTTAAATCTTGGCCCAAATCGCACAGTTTCTGCTGTCCCAAATGAAAAACCAACCGCAATCGGGAACAGGATAAACATGGCCCAACCATAGTCCACCCAGCCGAGGGCGATAAATGTGGCCCCGCCCAAAATCAATGAGCAGGTGCCTATCCAAGAATATCTGGTGATATTTTTCATCGTTTAATTTTCAGGCTTTTCGGGCAACCCATTCAACTGAAACCAAGTCAAGCCTTTCAAAATCAACTATTTATGAAGTACCTATTTCGTTTGCTGCTCGCCCTGGCGAGCTGGATTCCGGCACACCTTGCCTTTTCCCAATCCCAATTTGCCGTCGGCCTTTCGGGCGGCCTGAACCTTGCCACGCAGGACTACGAACTGCAAAGCGGCCTGTTCGACATTGACTACGACTGGGCTATCCAGTATCGGACGGGCGTCCACGCCGAGTGGCGTTTTGCGCGGCGTTTTTTGCTCGGCCTCGAAGGTGCTTACGCCCAAAAAGGCAATCAGGACAATGACATCGAGTACACGGACGAGAACGGGAACACGATTGCGGGGGCAAAGGCACGATCGGTGTTTCGTTATTTTGAGCAGGCAACCCTGTTGAAATACCGCTTTTTCAGCCAAAAAATCCGTCCTTATACGATGCTCGGTACTTCCGTCGGCTACCTCACGGGTGGAAAAACAAAAGCCTTCAATATCAAAGTGGATGGCATTGACCAAACTACATTTGAACAAGACCTTCCGCTTGACGATTACAACCGAACTGACTTCGCTTTGCTCGGCGGCGGGGGCGTGGAAATCACAGCTGGCAAGCGCGGTTTTCTCTTTGCCGAGGCTCGCTACCAACATGGCTTGACCGACATCCTGAAATCTGAGCCAGTCGCGCTCCGCAACCGAAACCTTTCATTCACAGCGGGTTATGCGTTTCTTTTTGGGGTAAAATAGGTAGTTGACGAGAGGGAAAGTTGAAAAGTTGAATTTCAACTCTTCAACTTTTCCTCTCGTCAATCACCAATTCAACTCCTCAACTTTTCCTCTTTTCAACTCAATTCAGCACCGGCAACTCGAAATACCCCCGAAACTGCTTGTCCTCCTCGAACACCGTGTCGGTGAAATCCTGCAACACATTGTACAAAGTATCGCGCTCGATGGGGCGGCGACCGACGCGGCGGATGAGATCAACGAGCTGCTGCGTGGTCAGCGCGGGGTGTTGTTCCTCGGAGCCGGCCATCGAGTAGATTTTTGTGGTGTCGTCAATCGTCCCGTCAATGTCGTCCACGCCGAACGAAAGCGCGAGTTGGGCCGTCGTGCGGCCAATCATCGGCCAATAGGCTTTCACATGGTCGAAATTGTCGAGGTAAATGCGACTGATGGCGTAGTTCCGCAAGTCCTCGACCGTCGTGCTTTCGGCGATGTGCGACATTTGGTTATCCTGATTTCTGAATTTCAGCGGGATGAACGTCTGGAAACCGCCCGTCCGGTCTTGCAGTTGGCGTAGGCGTTCGAGGTGGTCAACGCGGTGCCAGAATTTTTCAATGTGCCCGTAGAGCATCGTCGCGTTCGAGCGACCGCCCAAGCCGTGCCAGACCTCGTGGATGCGGAGCCACTCGTCGGCGGTGCATTTGTCGGCAGCGATTTGCTCCCGGATTTCGGGGTGAAAAATCTCCGCGCCGCCACCCGGCATCGAATCCAAGCCCGCGTCTTGCATGATTTTCATGCCCTCCTCGTAGCTCACTTTCCCCTTTTTGAAAATGTAGTGGTACTCCACAGGGGTCAGTGCCTTGATGTGCAAATCGGGCCGATGCGCCCGTATTTTCTGGAAAAACTCGGTGTAAAACTTCAAATCGTACTGCGGCAGCACACCCCCGACGATGTGGACTTCGGTCACGGGCTGGCCGTCGTATTTCCGCACGATGTCCATCATGTCTTCCATCGAAAACGCCCACGAGTTCGGGTCGTTGCGCTGTTTGATGAGGCGCGAGTACGAGCAAAATTTGCAGTCATAGACGCACAAATTGGTCGGCTCGATGTGGAAATTCCGGTTGAAATAGGTGTTGTCGCCGTTTTTCTGCTCGCGCACAAAATTGGCGAGTGCCCCGACGAACGCCAGTTCGCCGTGTTCGAACAGGTACACGCCCTCGGCTTCGGTCAGGCGTTGGCCGTCGGCCACTTTTTCGGCGATGGCCCGGTGTTCGGCGGGCAATTTGGGGTCGGTGAGCAGGATATCGAGTTGTGCTTTTCCGCGCATGGAAACGATGGTTGGGTGCTGTGGTTGTCCGTGAGGTTGGTGAACAAGCCCAAAACCGTGCGGCGGAGGCTTTGTTTCCGAGTTTTCAGTTTTTTCTGAAAACAAGAGCCTTTGGGCTTGACGGGCAAAAGTACGCAAGCCGACGGGCGTGGGCGTGGCAGTTTTTTCCTCGATTCGAGTTTTTAAAAATGTGTTTCGTGCAGGATTCAATTCAGGAGCGGGTGGGGGAGCGGGCACTTTTGTGGCGCGGATTTGCCGGATTTGCGTGCGATTTGGGGGGCACCGCTGACGAAAATCATAGTTGAAGGCCATCTGGGGCATTCCCCACGAACCGCGCCGCCCGGCACATTTGCCTCAATCATTCATCAAAACAACATTGGAAAATGAAAAACTCGAATCACTCGACACTCCTCCGCAACGCTTCATTCGGCCTGAAGCACGCACTGTTTTTGACGGCTTTTTTGCTCTCCGGCGGCTTGCTGCTCGCCCAAAAAAGCGAGGCCCGCGACAAAGTGGCCGTGCTGCATTTCGACTCGAAAGGGCTCACGCTGGATGCCGCGCAGATGGGCGATTTGGCCCGCATCGAATTGGACAAACTTGGCCTGTACGAAGTGCTCGACCGCTACGACGTGGCCTATCTGGTCGAGCGCGAAAAACTTGATTTGACGAACTGTTACGGCAAAATCTGCCTCGTCGAAGTGGGCAAAAAACTGCGTGCCGACAAGATGCTGACCGGCGCGGTCGAACTGCTGGGCGAGAACATCGTCGTGTCGCTGCGGCTGATTGACGTGGGCACGGAATCGGTGGAAAAGTCGCACGTCACGGAGTTTTTGAACCTCAAAAACCAAGTGCAGGCCATGCTTTCGGTGTCCATCCGGCAGATGCTCGGCCAGCCTGTTGACCAATATTTGCTGACCAAATTGACCAAGCGCAACGACTATGAAAGTGCCATCAACGTGCCCGAAGCCAGCCGTCTCAACCTCAGCGGGCCGCGCATGGGTGCCACGTTTTTCACAGGCAAGGCTGCCGAAGATTATCGCCGCCCCGAAAGTCAGGGCGGTCTGGATGCGTACCCGACCATGTTCCAGTTCGGCTACCAGTTCGAGACGACCTACCTGAATCAGGGTGGTTTGCAGGCTTTGTTTGAGTTCGTGCCGCTCGTCACCGGGCTTGACCAAGGGCGTTTCATCCCCAGCATGAGTTTTTTGCACGGCCTGCGAAGCAACCGGAACGGCCTCGAATTTGCGTTCGGCCCTATTTTTTACCTGACAAAAGAAGCGGAGGGGCTTTATGTGGACGGCAAATGGACGCGCCTGAACGATTGGAAGGCCCAAAACCCCGGCCTGCCCGACCCGGACGGCGTGGAAAAACGCTTCGATAGCCGGGGCGATTTCAAGATGGCGACTTCGTTCGTGTTTGCCGTCGGCAAGTCATTCAAATCCGGGAAACTCAATATGCCCGTCAACGCCTTTTTCATCCCGCACCGCGACGGCCACCGTTTTGGCATTTCAGTCGGCTTCAACGGGCGCGGCAACTGACCCCTTCGCGGCACATCCCGAACGGCGCAAGTCCCTCAAAAACAGGGGCTTGTGCCGTTTCTTTTTTCCGGTTGGGAAAAAACTCTATGCCCGAAAGGGCGAGCATGGCGACAACAAGGCGGGTTTGTGCCACATTTGCATTCGGGCCGTCAGGGCCTCCAATCCGAATTTTGACCATGCGTTTTTTTGCCTCGACAAGGTTTTTGCCTCGTTTTTCGGTGGCCGTGCTGCTTGTCGGCGGCCTGCTGCGCGTGGCCGTTTGGCTCCAAAACCGCACCCTTTTCATGGACGAGGCCAACCTCGCCCGCAACCTTTGCGAACTTGGGCTGCCCGATTTTTTCGGCCCGTTGAAATACGACCAATTCGCACCGCCGCTGTTTTTGGTGCTCGAAAAACTGGCCGTCCTGGCCGTCGGCTGCTCCGAGCTGGCCATGCGATTTTTCCCGATGCTGGCTTCTTTGGCCGCGTTGCCGCTGTTTTGGGCACTCGTCCGGCGTTTTGTGCCGGAAGTTTGGGTGGCGTGGTGGCCGGTTTTTGTGTTTGCATTTTCCACGTTTTTCCTGCGCTATGGCACCGAGTTGAAACAATACAGCACAGACACAACCCTCGCCCTTGCGCTCGTTTGGGCGGCTCTTCGGGTGTCGCCCGACACCCCGCGCCGCGCCGCGATTTGGGCGACTTTGGGTGGCACAAGTATTTGGTTTTCAATGCCTTCGGTGTTTGTCTTGGCTGGCGTGGGCAGTTATTTTTGGGTTCAAAATTTTGCCAAAAACACGCCCGGTTTTTGGCCTCGTGCGGCGGCTATCGGGGCGGTTTGGATGGCAAGTTTTGCGGCCTACTTCCTCCTGATTTTGGGCAAATCGGTCGCTAACCCGATGCTGCAATCGCACCATGCCGCGCATTTCCTGCCGCTGCTGCCCGCATCCGCCGCCGATTGGCTGCGCTGGAAAAACCTGCTCGCCCTGTTCCCGTATCACACGGCTGGGTTTACGGTCGTGGCACTTGCGTTCGGGACGTTTGCTTGGCTGGCAGGGCTATTTTGGGCAGCCCGTCGGCGCGAGGCCGGGTTTTTGTTGCTGTTTGTCCCGGTTTTTTCCTGTTTGCTCGCCTCTGGGTTCGGCCATTATTCCCTGATGCCGAGGCTTTTGATGTGGGCTTTCCCGCTGACGATGATTTTGATGGCCGTCGGCGTGGCTGCGATTTGGGCAAAACCTGCCGTGTGGCTGCGGGCGGTTTTGCTGCTGGGCATGGTTTTGTCGGCCAGTTTGCACGACGGGTATCGGTTTTTTGGGGCGGAACTCGCCGACGAGGGCCTGAAAGACGTACTGGCCGAAATGCAAACTCGCGCCCAAACCGATGATTTGACCGTCGTGGACGAGAGCGCGAAGCCCGTTTTTGTGTTTTACCGCGACAAAACAAGCACAGCAGCGGCGCGGCTTCCGGGGCGCATTTTGCTCGCAAACTGGGATTTTAAAATCGAGGCGCAGTCATTTTTGCAAAACGAGCCACCGCCGCGCCGGGTTTGGTTGGTCTTCGCGCAGATAATTTCTGACGAACAACGCCGCAATGTGGGCGCAAAATTGGAAGCCATGCGCGTCTTGGGCAGGCAGGCAGCGGCAATCGAAAGGCAGGGCGCGGCGGCCTATTTGTTTGAATGTGATTGGGCGGACTGAGGTTTTGCCCATTGCTCCCCGAAACCATTTCGGGATATTTTTACTCTTAACTCATTGAAAATGAAACGATTGATTTACTCCCTGCTTTTGTCGGCGGCGGGCTTGCCGTCGCTTTTCGGCCAACACACGTTTTCCATCGTGGCTGTGGACACCATCACAGGCGAGGTCGGCAGCGCGGGCGCGAGCTGTCTCGACGATGTGCAGTTCCCCGGTTCGGGCGGCGCGTACATCATCAGCGACCTGCTGCCGGGCATCGGCGCGATCCACACGCAAGCCTACTGGAACGCGACGAACCAGGCCAATGCCCGTGCCCGCATGGAAGACGGGCTTTCGCCGGATGAGATTTCGGCGTGGCTGCAAGCCAACGACGCACAAGGCGCGGCGAATGTCGGGGTGCGGCAGTACGGCATCGTCGCGCTGAACCCGCCCGGCGGCGCAGCGCGGGCGGCGGCCTACACGGGGCAGTTTTGCCAAATCTATCGCGGACACCGGACGGGCCTGACGTATGCCATTCAGGGCAACATCTTGAAAGGAAAATTCATCCTCGACAGCATGGAGGCGCGGTTTTTGCGGGCACAAGGCACGTTGGCCGACCGCCTGATGGCTTGCCTGCAAGGGGCAAATGTGGTCGGTGCGGACACGCGCTGCACGGCGAACGGCACCTCGTCGCTCTCGGCTTTTTTGCGGGTGGCAAAGCCCGGCGACAACGAAAACGCGCTTTACCTTGACCTGAATGTGCCGTCTTTGCCTGCCATGACTGAGCCGCTGGATTCACTGCAAACTTTGTACGACAACTGGAAATTGACCCGCACGGGTGATGCTGCCGTGAAATTCGAGGCAAAAATTTATCCGAACCCTGCCCAACGTGAACTCGTGCTGCAACTTGATGGAGGCGGCGGCAAAGTGCGTTTTTTCGATTTGGCGGGTCGCTTGGCTTTTGAACAAGAGGTTGTCGAGGGCTTGAATTTGCTTGCACCTAACATTCAGCCGGGCGTTTTCATCGTGCAAAAAAAGTCGGGGCAACCCACCGGGCTGACCCCAAAGGTGTTTTTGCAAATAATTTGAAACGAGAT
>JBKBIC010000255.1:0-6692 GCA_046299435.1 Saprospiraceae bacterium | reverse complement strand
CTTTGGCGGGCGCACTACCTTTGCCCGCCCGGCACCCACGATTCGTTTACAAACCAAACAGATTTAGTCACATGAAAATCACTTTCAAACTGCTCATTTTCAGCGCGTTGGCCCTGTTGACCGCCCCTTCCTGCGTGACCAAGAAAAAGTACGCCGCCATGCAAAGCTCCATGCAAAGCCAGCTCGACGCGGCCAACAAAGACTTGGCGAAAAACGGCAAGCAAATCAGCGACCTCATGGCCTCACTCTCCGCCTGCGAAGCCGACAAAGCCAGCAACCGGAACGATGCCTCCAACTGCCAAAACGCCATCCGCCTCCGCGAAGAGCAGATAGCCGACCTCCGCGCACAAATCGCTGATTGTCAGGCACAACGCGACAAGCAACTCTCGCAAGTGGGCAACCTCACCACCCTCTCCCAATCCGCCAACGAGAACATCCGCGAGACACTCTCCCAACTCGAACGCAAGGACAAATACATCCACCTGCTCCAAGCCGCCAAGACCCGCGCCGACTCCATCAACCTCGCCCTCGCCGTCAACCTCAAATCCGTGCTCAAAGACGGCATCGAGGACAACGACGTGGACGTGAAGGTGGACAAAACCGTCGTGTTCGTCAACCTCTCGGACAAAATGCTCTTCCAGAGCGGCAGCTACAACCTCACCCCGCGAGCCAACCAAGTGCTCGAAAAAATCGCCACCATCGTCGAGTCCCGCCCCGAACTCGAAGTCATGGTCGAAGGCTACACCGACAACGTGCCGTACAAAAACAACTGCTTGGAAGACAACTGGGATTTGAGCGTCAAACGCTCCACCGCCGTCGTGCGCGCCTTGCAAAACAACTTCAAAATCAACCCCAACCGCCTCATCGCCGCAGGCCGGGGCGAGTACAACACCCTCGCCTCGAACGATACCGACGCGGGCCGCGCCACCAACCGCCGCACCCGCATCATCATCCTGCCGAAAATTGACCAATTTTACGACCTCCTGAACCCCAACAACGTACCCAAGAAGTGAGGAGCGATTCTGGGTTTGTGCCGAAGGGATGCCTTTGGCACAAACCCACGCCGCTTTTGCAAACTTGGGATACATTTGCCAGCATCATTCACACATTTTCTGAACCTTAAACTGCGTCTCCTCTACCATGCGCAAAATGCTCCACACCTTGCTTCTGGCGGTTTGGGTCGGCGGCACGGCAATGGCCTCCTCACCAGCCACGAACCCGAACCTGCCCGCCCCGAAATCCGAGTTTTTCAGCGACGACCTCAGCGCACTTGACCGCGAGTTCGACGGCCTGAACCAACTCGAACAAACCGCCGCCGAACGCAACGCCACCTATTCCGACTTGGCCGCCGAAAACAACGCCCTGCTCAAGATCCTCTCCGCCGACCGCGACCTTTCCGCCTCGCTCCTCGGCGCAGCCGCCCCCAGCGACGACCGCTTGCTCGGCATTCCGGGCTTTTTGTGGGGTTTTTGCTTCGGCTTGATTGGCGTGGTGCTCGTCTATGTCGCCATTGACGACCCGGACGCGAAAAAACGCGAAGGCAAAAGCGCGCTCATCGGCTGCGCGGTGGCTTATGCCATCATCGGTGTGTTTTACGCCATCGCCATCGCCGCCAGCGCGGAATGACGCGGCAAAAAAATCATGCAACCCAGAGCCGGGGCGATGTGCAATCGCCCCGGTTTTTTTTGTGCCCACGCTGCACGATGCACCGCTCATTTTCCGCCCCCAGCGTTTTGTCTAAAAAAATTTACACGACGGCCCCCCGCCACGCAACTTGGATGAGAACCGCGTGTCATTGAGCCGAAGGTTAAACTTCCTTTAAAATACGAAAGCCTTCGTAGCCACATATCAAAGTACGAAAAACGTCGTATTACCTTTCGTCGCCCAAACCGCCGCTTCCAGTTTTGACAACTTAAACAACTATCCTCTTTGTTATGAAAGCAACCGTTTCCAGACTCGCCCTCGCCGCGCTGCTTTTCCCATTTTTCAGCGTCGCGCTCCTCGCCCAGCAAAATTCGAGCGACAAAAAAGTGGTCATCACCAAGCGAACCATTGATGCCGACGGCTCCGAAACCACCGAGACCATCGTGAAAAAAGGCAAAGCAGCCGACAACTTCGATGCCGAACAATACCTCCGCGACAACAAAAACGCAGCGACCGACGTGGACATCCGCATCGAAAGCGGCGACGACAACGTCTCCTATTTCGACTACGAAGACGGCGACCAAAAAGCCCGCAACTACAACTTCAACTGGAACCAAAACTGGAACCAAAACTGGAACCAAAACTGGGGCAACGGCTGGGCTTCGGGCGGTTGTGGCGACGACCCCAACCGCGCCTTTCTCGGCGTGGAAGAAGACTCCGACGAGGACGAAAACGAGCCGGGCCTCACCGTCCAAATCGTCCGCAACGGTGCCGCCGCCAAAGCTGGCCTGAAAACCAACGACATCATCCTGCAACTCAACGACACGAAAACAGACGACTGGGACGACCTCAGCCAGTTCATCTCGAACTCGAAAGCGGGCGACAAAATCAAAGTCACCTACCTCCGCAACGGCAAAAAATCCACCGCCGAAGCCACCCTCACCACCCGCAGCGAGGTCAACAAAATGAACTGCGAAAACAAAGCCGAGCCTCGCGGCTTCCTCGGCGTGTCCAAAATCGAGGACGAGGACGAAGACGAACCCGGCGTGGAAGTCGCCATCACCAAAGGCTCCGGCGCCGAAAAGGCCGGCCTCCAACGCGGCGACGAAATCCTGAAACTCGACGACACCGAAATCCGCGACTGGGAAGACGTTACCGATTTCATGGCCGACACCAAACCGGGCGACAAAGTCAAAGTCACCTACCGGCGCGGCGACAAGCAAAACACCGCCGAAGCCACCATCGGCGCACAAAAAACCGCTGCCGACTGGGCACAAAACATCAACCCCGTCATTTTCAAACAGCGCGACAAAGAAGCCTGCCTCGGCGTGTACTCCGCCGCCTTCGGTGAAGGCGATGCCAAAGGCGCGAAAGTGGACGACTTCACCAGCGAAAGCGCGGCCCGCGATGCCTCCATGCAAACCGGCGACGTGATCCTCTCCGTCAACGGCCAGCGTGTGCAAGGCCACGACGAACTCTGGGACGAAATCGCCAAGTACAAGCCCGGCGAAAAAGTCAGCGTCGCCTTCGCCCGCGACGGCCAAACCAAGACCATCGAAGCCACGCTGAGAGCCTGCAAAGACAAATCGAGCGTGGTCGAAATCCCCGGAAAAGCCCGCCAGTTCACGACTTGGAACTGGGATTCGCAGGACAACGAGCGTTTTCGCCAACGCCAAATCATCACCATCCGCAAGGGAGAGGGCGACGCGGCCAAAGTCAACGTCCCGCCCAGCAACCAGCCCGCCAGCGACCGCAGCCTCAAACTCGACAGCTTCCGTGCCTACCCGAACCCGACGCAAGGCCAAATCACCGTCGAGTTCCGGGGCGAGGCCGTTCCGACCGTCGTCAACCTGCTCGACATCGCCGGGCGGCAACTTTTCCGCGAAGAGCTCAACGGTTTCAACGGCGAGTACAACCAACAATTCGACCTCAGCGCGTATGCCAAAGGCACCATCGTCGTGCAAGTCGTGCAGGGCGACAAAATTTTCTCCGAACAGCTCGTGGTGAATTGATTTTCAAACAGTTATCTGCAAAAACTTCTTGGGGCGGAGTCCGTGTTTCGGGCTTCGCCCCGTTTTTTGTTTCGGCTGTTTTTGCCGAAAAACGCCCAAATGGAAATGCAGATAACTGTTATCCTTGCAGACGTTTTGCAAACAAAAATTCCCACTCATGGCAAAATACACCCTCACCGTCAACGGCCAAAAACACACCGTCGAAGCCGATGCCGACACCCCGCTGCTCTGGGTCATCCGCGACCTCGTCGGACTGACGGGCACCAAATACGGCTGCGGCATGGCGATTTGCGGAGCCTGCACCGTCCACCTCAACGGCCAGCCCGTGCGCTCCTGCTCCACGCCCATTTCGAGCATCAAAGCCTCCCAAAAAATCACCACCATCGAGGGCCTTTCGCCCGACACCAGCCACGCCGTGCAGCTGGCATGGATTGCGGAGCAAGTGCCCCAATGCGGCTACTGCCAAAGCGGACAAATCATGGCCGCCGCCGCCCTCCTCCGCGACAAACCCGCCCCGACCGACGCGGACATTGATCTCGCCATGTCCAACAACCTCTGCCGCTGCGGCACTTACCCGCGCATCCGGGCGGCCATCCACCGGGCAGCGAAAACGATGCGCGAATCGAACCGTTGAAAAGTTGGAATTGGTTGAAGAGTTGAAATTCACCTCTTCAACCAAGTTCAACTTTTCTACCTATTCAACTCTTCCACACAATTCAACTCTTCCACTTTATGACATCCCGCCGCCAATTTTTGAAAACCGCCAGTGCCGCCGGCGCATTTTTGGCCATCGGTTTCGGCAACGCCGCCAGCCTTTTGGCCGCCCCGCTGCGGAAAATTTTGCCCGAAGAATTCGCGGGCGAGGCAGGCGAAATCGAGCTCAACAATTTCATCCTCATCACGCCCGACAACCAAATCACCATCTTCAACCCGCGCCCCGAAATGGGGCAAGGCACTTGGCAATCCATGCCCGCACTCATCGCCGAAGAACTTGAAGTGACGCTCGACATGGTGGACATCCGCATCACCAGCGGCGCAAAACGGCACGGGCGGCAAGGCGTGGGCGGCTCCGGCTCCGTCCGCCAGAGCTGGGAACCGCTGCGAAAAGTGGGCGCAGCCGCCAAAGAAATGCTGACGAAAGCCGCCGCCAACCGCTGGGGCGTGGCCGAAACCGAGTGTTTTGCCGAAGGCAAAAAAATCCACCACCGCCCGTCGGGTAAGTCGCTGACCTACGGCGAATTGGCCGCCGATGCCGCCAAATTGGACGTGCCCGCCGAGCCGAAACTCAAAGACCCGAAGGATTTCCGCATCCTCGGCAAGCCCCAGCCCCGCCCCGATGTGCCCTCCAAAGTGAACGGCTCGGCGGTGTTCGGTATTGACGTGAAGGTGCCGGGGATGCTCTACGCCTCGGTGCAGCATTGCCCGGTCATTCACGGTAAAGTGTTGAAATTCAACGAAGAAGCCATCCGGCAGATGCCCGGCGTGCGCCACGTCATCAAGACCGAACGCAAGATGCCGCACAAGGCCGTCGAAGCCGTCGCGGTCGTGGCCGATACTTATTGGGCCGCCGTGAAAGCCCGCCGCGCCCTCGAAATCGAGTGGGACAACGCGGGCTACGAACAAATTTCGACCGACGATTACTTCGCAAAAACACACGCCAAAGCCCTCAGCGACGACGGCGTGGCCTATCCCGATGCCGTCGGCGACGTGAAAACCGCGCTGGCCGGAGCCGCACAAGTCATTGAAAGCCAATACGAAACGCCGTTTGCGAGCCATGCCCAAATCGAACCCGTCAACGCCACCGCATGGGTGCAGGGCGACCGCGCCGAAGTTTGGGCCGCCGTGCAATCGTCGGCTGGCACCGTCGGCGACGTGTCCAAATACCTCGGCATCCCGGCTGAAAATGTGAAGGTCAACGTGCTGTTCATGGGCGGCTCGTTCGGGCGCAAAGGCTACCTCGATTTCGTGCTCGAAGCCTGCCACATTTCCAAAACCGTCGGTGCGCCCGTCAAACTCATTTGGTCGCGCGAGGACGACATGAGCAACGGCCCGTACCGCCCCGGCATGGTCAGCGCGATGCGCGGCGGCTTGGACAAATCCGGGAATTTGGTGGCTTTCGAGCACAAAGTCTGTGGCGCGAGCATCGGCCACCAGTGCTTCGGCGACGACCTGAACGGCAAGCCCGACGGTTGGAGCGACGATGCCATCAGCCAAGAAACCTCGCCCTACGCCATTCCGAACCGCCGCCAAGCCCACGTCCACCAGCCGACCGACATCCCCATTGTGTGGTGGCGTTCGGTGTATGCTTCGACCAATTCGTTCGGGCACGAGTGTTTCGTGGACGAATTGGCCCATGCCGCCGGGCGCGACCCGCTCGATTTCCGGCTGGATTTGCTCAAAAATGAGCCGCGCTGGGTCGCGCTTTTGCAGAAATTGGAGGAAGTCTCGAATTATCGAAAAGAAAAATCTGCCGGAAAATCCGTCGGCGTGGCGGTCGCCAACTCGTTCGGCTCGACGGCAGCCTACGCCATCACGGTCTCGAAACGCGGCGCGGGCGTGAAAATCGAAAAAGTCGTCTGCGTGATTGACTGCGGCATGACCGTCAACCCCGACACCGTGCGGGCGCAAACCGAGGGCAACGCCATCATGGCACTTTCGGCGGCCATCAAACCGGGCATCACGTTCGCAGCGGGCGAGGCACAGGAAAGCAATTTCCACCAGTACCCGATTTTGACGCTGCGCGAAACGCCGCCCATCGAAGTCCACATCATGCCCAGCACCGAAAAACCCGGCGGCGTGGGCGAGCCGGGTTTGCCACCGTTCACGCCCGCGCTGTTCAACGCCGTGTTTTTGGCGACCGGCAAACGGGTGAAACGCCTGCCTGTGGACTTGGAAAATTTGGGATAGTTTACACAGGATTGGAACGCGGATGAAACGGATGGAGCGGATTTTGACGGGTTTTTTTGGGATAAAAACTGGAAATCCGTGCAAAAACGCTACAAACGAGTTTTGCCTTTTTAAAAACAAACCCCAAAT
>JBKBIC010000254.1:0-6757 GCA_046299435.1 Saprospiraceae bacterium | reverse complement strand
AGCGATTGAGTGAATGAGCGATTGAGTGAATGAGCGATTGAGTGAATGAGCGATTGAGTGAATGAGCGATTGAGTGATAAACGTCTGACAATCAGGTGTTAATCACTCATTCACTCAATGGCTCATTCACTCAATGACTTTGGGTACGCGGAAAAACTGGCCGTCGTGTTTGGGGGCGTTTTGCAGGGCATCGGCCTGCGAAAGATGGCCATGCACCTCGTCCTCGCGCAGCACGTTCTCCGCTTCCGAGACGTAAACAAGCGGCTCAACGCCTTGTGTGTCAAGGGTTTGCAACTTGTCCACCATATCAAGGATGCGGGTCAGGTCGGCTGCGAGTTTGTCGCGTTCGGTTTCGCCGAGGCGAAGGCGCGCCAGTTTTTCCAGCCGTGAAATAAGTTGAGCATCTATCGTCATAAAAAAAGGTTGGATGAGCGTCCGCTGTGGTTCGTTGAAAGTGGCCGGCTGTTCGGCGAGTGTGGATAAAATTAGGCCGCCGCCGCCGCCCGGAGCAAAACCGAACCGCTACCTTCGCCGACCAAATTGGAGATTGGGTGCCGGAAATCAGAAATTTCTGGTTCTCGTTTCGCCTTGTTTTTCACCACAAAAATATGGACAGTATGCTTCCCTCCGAGCGGCCTATGATTAAACACGTTGCCATTGCGGGCAACATTGGGGCCGGCAAAACAACGCTTTGCGAGACTTTGGGCCGCCATTTCGGGTGGGAAATCCACTACGAAGACACGGAGACAAACCCGTACTTGGCCGATTTTTACATGGACATGAAGCGGTGGTCGTTCAATCTCCAAATCTATTTTTTGGCGAGCCGCTACCAGCAAGTGGTGGGCATCCAGCGTGGCGACCGGACGGTGGTGCAAGACCGCACGATTTACGAGGATGCGTTCATCTTCGCCCCGAACCTCGCCGACATGGGGCTGATGGAACGCCGCGATTTCGAGAATTACTTGGGGCTTTTCCAGACGATGGTCTCTCAAATCAAGGCCCCCGACCTGCTCATTTACCTCAAAGCCAGCATCCCGACGCTCGTCGAGCACATCCAAATGCGCGGGCGCGACTATGAGGGCAGCATCAGCATTGACTACCTCAAACGCCTGAACGAACGCTACGAAAACTGGATTTCGGGCTACACCGAGGGCCGCCTCTTGGTCATCAATGCTGACAACCTCGATTTTTTCAACAACAAAGAAGACCTCGGCAGGGTCATCGAAATGGTGCAGGGCGAGCTGCACGGGCTGTTTTGAAGCGTCGCCCAGCGTCAACCAACCACTGCCACCTGCGAAAAACCGCTCGCGCCTTTCGTCACTTGCACTTGCACGGCAATGCGCTCTTTTAGCTCCCGGATGTGCGAGATGATGCCAATCGTGGTGCCGCGCGCCTGCAAGTTTTCGAGCGTGGTGATGGCCAGTTCGAGCGCGTTCTCGTCCAAGGCCCCGAACCCCTCGTCAATAAACAGCGAGCCGATGCGCGTTTTGCGCCCCGCCAAATCCGAGAGGCCGAGCGCGAGCGCGAGGCTTGCCAAAAATGTCTCCCCACCCGAAAGCGTGTTCATACCGCGCACATTGTCAGCCTGATAGGTATCCACGATTTCCAAATCAAGGTCTTTGTTCGAGTTGCGCCGGATGCGGTAGCGGCCGTTCAATTTGTCCAAATGCTGATTGGCGTGCAGGATGAGTTGTTGCAAAGTCAGGCTCTGCGCGAACCGCCGGAACTTGGCCCCGTCCGCCGAACCGATGAGGCTGTCCATCTTGGCCCAGCGCACGACCTCCCGTTTTTGGGCCTCTATTTTGACGAGCAAATCCCGTGCTTCCTGCGCAAGTGCCTCGTTTGCAGCGAGTTGTGCCCCGATGCCGCCGATTTTTTGCAGCGCGGCATTGTGCTGGGCGGCCGCTTCGTCCAATTCGCGTTGCACCTCGCCGGTCGGTCGGCGCACGAACTCCCGCTCGGATTCGGCGGCCAGAGCAGCATCCGTTTCGCGGCGGCTAAGTGCCAGCTCGGTCTCGCGGCGCACGATTTCGGCCAAATCCGATTCGATTTGAGTCACTTCTTCCGTCGGCAAAACCGCTGCGAGCATAGCATCCACATCGTCGAATCCCGTGCGGGCAAGCGATCTTTCAATCATCCGGCGCAGTTCCCCGATTTTTGAGTCAGTCTCGCCAAGTAGTTTTTGGGTACTCGAAAGACTGGCCAGCCCACCTGCCACAAGCCCGCGTAGGTTTTCCTTTTCTGTGCGCAAATCATTGGTTTTCAATCGCATAGCCTCGATTGTGTCGAGCCGTGCCGCACGTTCTGTCGTGGGGTCTTTGTCGCCAAATTCGGCACGGCGCACGGCTTGCAGGTTTCCGAGTTTGGTTTGTTCGCCTTCGAGTTGGGCGATTTTGCGGGATGTTTCCGCGGTGCGTTCGCTGAGTTGGGTAGCGAAAATCTGTGCTTGCTGCCGAGCGAATTGGGCTTTTTCCCGTGCCTGCGCGCGGCGGCTTTCGGACTCAACGAACTGCGCCCGCTGCAAAACCAGCTCGGCAAATTGCTCCTTAAACCGCCCCGATGCCTCAAACCGCAGTCCGTGTTTGGCAAGCACCGCGTTCAACCGCTGCTCGTCTTCGGCGAATTTCCCGGTCAATCCCATGAGTGCTTTTTCCTGTCCCAAAATTTCCGCATCAATTTTTTTGACTTGAAAATCATGTTGCCCCAGCGCAGTTTCGGCTTCAAAAAGTCGGCGTTCGCTCTCGCGGATTTGCCGTGCCAGTTGGCCGGCTTGTTCGCGGGCGTGCCGGAGCCGGGCGACTTCGGCACGCAACAACAGGGCAGGGCTTTCCGCGCCCGATTGGCCGGGCAGCGCGTCCCATCTGCCGGAAAGAGGCGCGAGCGAGCGTTCCTGTTCGGCGATGCGCTCGAGGAGCTGGCGCATTTGGGCGGTCATCAGCTCGTCCAATTCTTCCTCCACCGAGCCGATTCGTTCGCGGATTTGCAGGTGACGGGCGGCTAATTTTTGCTGGGTCTCCTGTGTCCGTCGCAGTTGTTCCTGCACCGCCTCGAATTCCGCGCGGGCATCGTCCACGAAAACCGCCACGCCATGCACCCGAAACGGGTGTTCCGTGCTGCCGCAGAGCGGGCACGGTTCGTCGGGTTGCAGTGCGGCGCGTTCGCGTTCGTAGTTGATAATCAACACTTCACGCTCGTACCGTTCTTTTTTTATGGCCAGTTTGACCTTCAATTCTTCGAGCAAATCCAACGCGGACAACAATTCTTTCCCGACCGCAAAATCCTCGACCAGCAGGTTGGCCTGCTCGTCCTTGATTGCCGCCAAATCGCCAATCGCTTGCCGGTATTGGCTTTGGTGGCGGGCAAAATCTTCGAGGCTTTGCAGGTCGGCGGCAGCGGTTTCGGTGCGTTGGCCGAGGAGTGTTTCTGCTGCCGATTCGTCATCGGTCGGGAGGCCGTGTTCGCGGAAAAGTGCCTGTAAATCAGTCTTTTGCGTGGATAGCGCATGGGCGGCCTGCGCTGTTTTTTCCGCGATATCGGCCCGTTGCCGAGTCAGTTCCGTGTGTTGTTTTTGCAACTCCGCGAGCGAGGCGGCGGCGGCTTGCTGTTCGCGGAAAATGTCTCGGAGCGAACCGACCAGAACCTCGGCGGCGGGCAAATCGGCGGCCAGTTGCCCGGCCTGCGGGTGCGCTGCCAGCCAAGCCTCGGCCTCCAATGATTGCGATTCAGCCTCCTTCAGTGCGCTGTCGGCTTCTTTTTGTCGCTGCTGCAACTGGCTGGTTTTTACCTGAAAATCAACGAGCTCTGTCTCCAATTTGGCACAAACAGATTGCTGCCCGGCTATTTGCTCATCGAGCCGGATGACTTTTTCGAGCGTTACTTCAAGTGCGCGAAAATCCGTCTCGGCAGCGGCAAGCGCGGTTTGGCTTTCGGCGAATTGGGCTTCGAGATTGGAGGCAAGTCGCTCATTTTCAGCAAGTTGTTGCGATGTTTCGGCTTGCTTGCTTTCCAGTTCGGATTTATCGGACAGCAAATCCCGCATCCGGGCGACCTGAGCTGCGAACGGCGCGGTCTCGCGGTGCCTGTCCAAGCGGGCGAGGGCAGGGGAGAGTGCGGTGCGGTCGGCTGCCGTTTGCTCGGCAGCGCGGGCGAGTTCTGCGCGGTTTTTCTCCAAAGCCGCCAACTTTTGGAGCCAAACGAGCTGCACGCGCCAGGGTTTTGAAGTGTCGGCAAGAGAGATGGCGAGCTGCTCGGCAAGTTTTTTTTCGGCTTTCAGGGCGCGTAGCTCATCGGGTTCGAGGAGGCGCAATCGGTCGCGTTCTGCCTGTAAATCAGTGAGTTGCAGTTTTTCGGCCTTGTGTTTTTCAAAGGCGGCCTTCGAGAGGCGCGAGTAGATTTCGGTATCGGTCAGGCGTTCGAGCAGTGCGCTGCGCTCTTTTTCATCAGCCTTTAAAAACGCCGCGAAGTCGCCCTGCGCCAGCATGACCGAGCGGCGAAACTGCTCAAAATTGAGGCCGCAGAGTTGTTCGACTAAGCCTTTTTCGTCCTTCGTGCCGTCGAGTTCGCCCTTTTTATTGCTCAAAATCTCGAAAACGCCCGCTGGGTTTAGTTGCGCGATTTCGCGGTGCGGTGTTTTCAACTCACCTTTTTTGTCGCGGCTTTGTGTCCATTTCGAGCGAAAAATGCCGCTGGCCGCCCCGAATTCCACTTCGGCCCATGCCTCGCTGGTGCCGTAACTCATCACTTCGTTCTCATGTTTTCGGGCGGTTTTTCCAAAAAGTGCGAGCGTCAGCGCATCGAGCAAAGTGCTTTTGCCCGCGCCGGTGTCGCCGGTGATGGCAAAAAGCCCGCTGTGCGTGAACGGCGGCTGGGTGAAATCGAGTTCGGATGTGCCCCGGAGCGAGTTGAGGTTTTGGAGCCGGATGCGGAGGATTCGCATGGGAAATTAAGGTTGGGATTTGGCTTAAACCGTTGAATATCAGGCTGTTTGCTGCTTGGTTTTGGGTAAAGGTAAAAACTTTCATTTCGCCAAAAGCACTACTGCGAATTGCAAAATCATCAGCCCGTCCACGATGTTTTTGAACCAGTAAGAATCGCGTTTTTGGGCGACGAGCCAATGCAGCACGAGGCTCGAAACAAGCAACGAGACAAGCAGGCCAACAGCGACGGAATTTCCGTAATTACCTAAAAACCAGTTGGTTGCGACAAAAAAGCCGGACACGCCGAGCAGCCCGTCTATGGCGGCCAATGTCCTCGAAATGCCCAGCTGCCCAGCCAGCGTGCGCAGCCCGGCGGCGCGGTCAATCTCCAAATCGAACAGGTCGTAGGCCAGTGCGAGGGCGCAGATGAAGGCCGTGCGGCCAGCGGACAGTAGCGCGACCATGCCCAGTTTTTCGGGCAAAAATTCGAGGGCAGGTAGGAGTACCGTGACCCATGACCAAGCGAGGCCGATGCTGATGGTCTTCAGCCAAAAAATGCTGCGAAGCCCGGCCTGCGTTCCGGGCATTTTTAGGCCATAATAGAGCGCGAGCAAGGTGGCGGGCGCGAGGGCGACGAGCTGCGTGGTTGTGCCCAAACGGAGGAAAAACAGCCCGCCGGTGATGCCGGCAAACCATGCAAGCCAGCGCAACGTGGGGGTGGGCGCGGCAAAATTGTACCCGAAAACCGCCCCGCAAAACACGAAACCGGCCAATGCGCCGAGCGTCGCTTTTCCACCCAGATGCACCTGTGTTTGGAGGGTCATGGCAGCAGCGGCCAGCCCAATCCAGCAGAGTTTGAACGCAGACTTGATGAATGGATTTGTCACTCGCCAAAAGTGCGGAACGTTCCTATTTTGCCCGCAAAAAAACTTCGGATGCTCGCTTTGGTCGCTGGTTTTGGGTTGAGCCTCGTCGGGTCGCTGCCGCCGGGGCTTATGAATTTGACGGTGGCCCGCACGGCCATGCAGCGCGGGCTTTGGGCGGCGGGTTCGGTGGCAGCGGGCGCGGCTGCGGCGGAGTTTTTTCAAGCGGCTGCGGCGGTCGTTTTTTCGGATTGGTTTGTGGCGCACCCGGCGAGCGAGCAAGTGTTTCGGTGGCTGGCCGCCCCTGTGTTTTTGGCTTTGGGTGCGTACTTTCTTTTTTGGGCAAAACCGCCCCGACATTCCCCCGAAACCGATGTCCGGGCAGGTCGTGCGTTTGTCAAAGGTTTGATAATCAGCGTGTTCAACTTGTTGGCTGTGCCGTATTGGATTTTTTACTGCGGCTGGTTGCGGCTGGAAGGTTGGCTTTCCGACGGCTTCTCTGACATGATTTTGCTGGCGGTTGGTGTGACGTTGGGCACGTTCGCGGCTTTGATGCTATATGCTTGGGCGGCGCGCAAGATGGCCGAAGGCTCGGTCTCGGTGGGGCGTTGGGCAAATCGGCTGACCGGAGCGGTTCTTCTGTTTTTGGGGTTGAGATTGACGGCCCTCCTGCTGCTTTAAAACAAAGAAGGCCGCCCTTGCGAGCGGCCTTGTATCGTCCATTGGATTGTAAGCCAACGAGTTGGCGGGATGGTGTGGAGGATTATTGCTTGAAATATGATGTTGCGTTTTTGTTGCCGGCCTGTACGTTGTCGAGGCGTTTCTTGAATTCGAGGGCGAGATCGTCCTCTCTGCGGGTGTAGATTTCTTTGAGGGCGATGAGGGTGTTCATGTCGTTCGCGTCGAAACCTTCCGCTTTTTGGAAGAACGGCAGGGCTTGGTCGAAGAGCATATCCACCTCTTTTTTCATGGCTTCGT
>JBKBIC010000253.1:0-6821 GCA_046299435.1 Saprospiraceae bacterium | reverse complement strand
GGAATTGGGTTTAAAAAATTGAAAATCAATGATTTAGTCCAATTCCCAATTCCCAATTCCCAATTCCCAATTCCCAATTCCCAATTCCCAATTCCCAATTCCCAATTTCAAATCTCTCGGTTTCAGTTTTTCTTTTTGCGTTTGCCGCTTTTTTGCTTGGCCCCTTCCTCCTCGGTCTCGGTTTTTTGCTCGGCGGGCGGGCTGGCGGCGGGCTGGTATTTTTCGCGTTCCTCGTCCGTCCAGTTTTCTTGGCCGATGAGCAGCTCGGCGGCGCGGGCCACATCTTTTGTCCAGATGGATTTCCCGGTGGCGGCAAAAGTCCGCAAATCCTCCAAAATGGCCTCGTTGAAATACTTGCCCTGCTCGTCCCACCACTCGTCCTTGACGCGGTTATAGGTCTTCATGGCCTGCACGAAATCGCCTTGCAACAGATAGGTGTGGCCCAAATTGACCTGAATGACGAGCACCGACGAGTCCAGCGCAAGCCCGGCCAACGCAAACCGCTGCGCCTCCGGCACACCCTTTTTTCGGAAAATGTTGTACCAAGCGAAATTGCCGAACTGCACGGCCACCTCGTGCGCCCCGTTCGGGTCGGGGGCGTTGTGCAAATCCGAGAGCCAAGTCAGGGCGTTCAGCATAGTATTCGTGGCCGCAAAATCGAACTCGCCCATGTTGAAAAGGTGCTCCGGCGAGGCCAGCATTTCTGTGAGATTGCCTTCTTGCAAGCGCGGCGGTTGGTAACGTTCGACGGCAGCCACCAGCATCGCCAAGCGCGTGGAGTCGTCGCCGGTCTGGGCGATGGCTTCCAGTTTCGGGCGGATTTCGTCGCGCAGCGCGTAGTCCTGTGCAAAGGCCTGCCCCAGCGCAAGTGCGGCCAAGTCGTGCTGGCCTGCCAGTGCGAGCGCGAGGCCGTTGTTCAGGTGGGTTTGGGGCGCGTCGCTGTCGGCATTGTCGAAGATGGCGACGGCGCGTTCGGCCGTCGCACGGCTCGCGGCCAGCAGGCTGTCCTCGCGGAGTTTGTAGGCCCAGTTGGTGAGCAAAAAGCCCATTTCGAGGAAGGCGTTTCGGGAGTCGAGGCCCGAAATGGCGGCTTGGTACAACTTGTCCGCCTTCTGGAAAAAGCCCTCATACACCTCAGGGTCGAGCGAAATATCGGCCTGCTCCGCAAAATACCGGGCGAAAGCCAGCTGCGCCGCAGGCTCCAACTTTGCCAAGCCGAGCGACAAATTCTCCGAAAACGCCTGCTCCAAATTGAACTGGTAAATCTGTCCGCTGGTCAGTGAGGCGATGGGCGCGGTGCGGCGCAGGCGTTCGAGCAGCGTGTTCGGCTCCACAATCCACACGCAAGTTTTCGGGCCGTAGCCCGCCGCGAGGTGCCGCCCATCGGGCGAGAACCGCACCGACGTGGCCGCCACCGTGTCGCCCGAAAGCATGAACAATTCGCGCCCGGTGGCGAGGCTCCAACAGCGCACGGTCTGGTCTTCGGAGGCGGTGGCGACGGTTTTGCCGTCGGGCGAAAACGCGACCGAGCGCACGTTGCCCCGGTGGCCGCGCAGCGTGGCACGTTCCTGCATCGTCGTCAGGTCGTAAATGCTCACCTGCGTGGTCTGGATGACCGCCGCCCGTTTGCCATCGGGCGAGACAATCGGGTCGTCGGAGCTGTACGGCAGGCCCAGCAGTTTGCGCCCATCGGCTGCGTCCCAAAAATTGGCCCACACACTGACCGAATAAATGCGCTTGCCGTCGGGCAAAAAACGGAGGGCATCGTTGCCGTTGTGGGCCAGTTCGCCCGTTTGCTGCCAGCCCTGCGTGTCAAAAATGGCCGCCACGCCGAACGCCGTCCCCACCAAAAGCCGACTGCCGTCGGGCGAAAAAGCCAGCGGCACAGGGTACGGCGAGTCCGGGTTGGAGATGTCTTCCAGCGCGTCGTATTGATGGTAAATGCTGTTTTCGGGGGCTTTTTCGGAGGCTTTTCCGCTGCTTTTTGTGCCTGCTTTGCTGGGGCGCGTCGTTTGCTGCTGTGCCCGGTTCGGCGCGGCGGCGGCTTGTTGGCCGATTTTGACGCTGCGCCCGCTCGCAATTTCGACGGCAAAAAGCCCATCCGATTTTCGGAAAGCCGCCCATCGCCCGTCAGGCGAAACCTCGATGTACACGCAGCTATCGGCGGGCAAAAACCCGACTGCCCGGCCCGTCGTGGCATCGAAAAGGCGGTTCACCGCCCGCACGTCGGTCTGCAAAAAACGCCCGTCGCCCACGAACCGCGCCCACCGCAGCCCGCGCTGGCCGAGCCTGAAAACGGCCCTGCCGTCCGAGGCATCGAACACGGTGAGCGTGTCGTAGCTGCCCAAATTGTGCGAAGGCGAAAACATCAAAACCCGGCGGCCATCGGGCGAAAACTCGAATCGGTCGTCGGTCGTCGCTTTTTGGAAAAGCACGTCGCCGGTGGCCGCGTCGAGCATGGCCAACTGACCGCCCGCGCTCCGCACGGCCATTTTCGAGGCATCGGGGCTGAACAGCACGGCCTCTATTTGCGCGTCGTCGAGCGCGGGCGAGAGCGGCATCGTCCGCCCGGAAGCGTCCCAGACCTCCACCGTGCCGTCGTCGCGGGCGATGCAGAGCAGGTTGCCATCGGGACTGAACACGAGTTTTTTGGCATCGGACTCGTTCATCTGGGCGATCTGCAAGGAAATATCGCGCTCAAAATCGCGGATGAACACCACCCCGTCCATCCCGCCCCACGCAAAGCGCGAGCCATCGGGCGAGAACGTGCTCGGCGGTACATACATCCCGTCAAAACTCACGAACAACTCGCGCCGCGCCGCTGCCGAGGCCGACAAATTGGCCCCGAAACGATTGCCCGGCAAGCGGCTTAGGCGTTGGAGCCGACGGTCTTTTTGCTCCGTTGAACTGGGGTCGCGGAAATGCGGGTCGAGGATTTCCAGCCGGTCGTAGCCACCGAACAGCACGAGGCCCGCATCGGGCGTGACCTCCGCCCGGTCGAGCACACCAAGCGTGGATTTGACCGTCCAAAGCGACCACAAAGTGTCCTGCTGGACGCTGAAAATCTTGGCCGTTTTGTTCGTGAAAAAAGCCGTCAGTTGGTCGCCGTTTTTTGAAAAAACCAGCTCGTAGGGCGAGCCGAGCGATTCGCCGGGCGCGCCGCCGAGCAGGTACTCACGAGGCAGCACATTGGAGCCAATGAATTGATTTACAACGGTTTCGGTGCTGAAACGCCAGCGCACAGCTCCGCTCTCGGCATCCAAGAACAGGATTTCCTTGTCCTCCGTCGAGCAGGCCACGCGGCTGCCGTCGGGCGAGAAACCGAGCGCGAACACGAGCCGGCCGCCATCGGCGAGCTTGGTTTTTTGGCCGCTGCGCGTGTCCCAGATTTCGGTCGGTTTGTCTTTTGAGCAGGCGGCCACTTTACCCATGTTTCGGGCGAAATGCACGGCGTAGCGCAGCGAATCTTTCGGCAGGCTGAACAGCATCTTGCCCGCAGCAACATCCCAGATGGACACTGCTTTCCGGGCATCAATCACCGCAAGCCGGGAACCGTCGGGCGAAAAAATGGTCTTTTCGATGCCTGCGTCGGCGTTCGGGTCGTTGTGCGCGATGCGCGGCTCGCCGGTCGCCACATCGTACACCGCGAACGCCCCGAAGCTGCCCGTGATGGCCAGCGAACGCAGGTCTGGCGAGAATTTAGCCCCGAAATATTCGGGCGAATTGGCGTTCCAATCAAACAAGACGCGCCCGGTTTTTACCTCAAAAACGCTGGCCGAAAGCGGCTCGGCCACGATGCCGAGCAGTTGGCCGTCGGGCGAAAATGTGATGTCGTTGACTTGTTTGCCCGACGATTCGAGGAGGGTTTGGACGCGCCACGGGAGCTTTTCACGGTTGTACGGGTCGTTGTTGTAATAGGCTGCCGAGAGCATGGCCTCCACGGCGCGGGCGTTGCCGGGGTCGGTGAATTGGTGGGTGAATTCGGCCAATCGCAGCGCGGCCGTGCGGTCGCCGTCGCGGAGGCTGACGAGCGACTTGAAGCCCAGTTCGTTGCCCAGTGCGCGCCGGGCGGCGACCTCCGCGAACACCCGCAGCGAGTCGGCTTTTTTCAGCAAATCGGCCAGTTGCTGGCTCTTGACGAGGGCACTATCGCGGTTGGCGCGGGCGGCATCGCGTTGATTTTCAAGCTCTTGTCGGCGTTTGCGCTCCGCGTCTTCGAGGCGGAAATTGGCGGTGCCGCGCTGCTGCTCGTCAAGGCCGGGACATTCGAGCGCGGCCATGTATTGCCGCCGGGCACGGTCGTACTCGCGGCGGCGGAGGGCTGCGTCGCCCTCGCGCAGGAAGCGCGAATAGCAGTCGTTTTGCGCGTTGGTCTGCGTGGCGGCTTCCGGCAGGAAGGCGGCGGCGCAGAGGAGGAACGCGAATATTTTGGATGCGTTTTTCATGGAGGCACTGCCTTACTTTTGTTGAAAAAACTGCGGCAAATGAAAAATCTCATGTCCCGGATAACCCTCAACCCAACCGTTTGCAAAGGCGCACCAACGATTCGGAATATGCGCTTTACCGTATCCCAAATGCTCGAACTTTTGGCCGGTGGTATGCTCTTGGACGAGATTCTGGACGATTATCCGTTTTTGGCAGCGGATGATGTCCACGCTTGTTTGCTCTACGCATCAACTGCCGACCACAAATGATTGTCGAACAGATGAAACGGATTTAGCGGGTGCGAGCGGATTTTTCCTGTTTTCAAACATCGGTTCAAATCTGGGAAATCCGTTTCCTCTGTTTTTCCATACCTCCCCGCCCGGTCACGTGCACTTCGGCAAAATCCGCGCCCTCAGCCTTTTCAGATACTCTCCCTCCGGGTCGAGCCGCCACGCTCGCTCGACGTACTCGCAAGCGAGGTCGTAAGCCTCGGCATCGTAAAATGTCTCGGCCTTGCGGGTGTAGATGTCGAGCGATAGGTCGCGGATGCGTTTCGTGTTCTCGATTTTGTCTTCCAGCCCGGTGAAGCCCAGTTTTTGGGCCGCGTCGTACCCACCCAAAGCGAGGTAATATTCTCCGTTAAAAAACTGTGCGTCAGCCTCTTGCACTTTTTTCTGGATGTCGGCCATGCGGCGGCAGGCGGCGATGCTGTCCACAAGCGGCTGGTCGTTGTAAAAGAGCACTTTGAAAAAACGGTCGTCCAAAAGGGCTTGGTAGGAGCCTGCCGCGTCCTCGAATTTTTGGTTGCGCTGCTGCTCGGCGGCTTCCGCCACGCCGCGCTGGAACTGCGTGTTCAGCGACCAATAAAACAGCACCAACGGCAGTAACAACACCACGCACAACACGCTGAACCAGAAGGCCCTGCCCGCGTTGCGCTCGGCTTTTTGGCGCAGGAGCTCGGCTTCGGCGAGGGCGGCCTCGGCTTTTTGGCGTTGGATGTCTGCTTCTTGCTGGGCCTGTTCGGCTTGGGTGCGGAGCTGGCGTTCCTGTTCGAGGCGGCGGGTTTGTTCGGCCAATTCTTGCTCGCGTTCGAAGCGTTCGCGTTCGAGGCGTTCTTTTTCCTCGGCTAAGCGGCGCAGGTCGCGCGATTTGGCGATGGGTTCGACGAGGGTGTCGTGGCTGATTTCAAACACATCGCCGAGGTGCGTCGGGGCGCGGCGAATGAGGCGCGAAAGCAGCAGTTTTTCGACCAAATCGGGCGGCAATTTCACCGTCTCGACAGCCACGCCCACGCGCTTGTTGTCGGCGATGAGCTGGTCTTCGATGAGGTGGCGGGCCAGTTTTTCGTGCTCGTCATGATGCAGCCCGACGATTTGGTTTTCGTAGTAGTTGTTGAGGATGTTGCTGATGCCCGCCTTGCCGCCGAGGTAGTCGGGGGTGACGGTCAGTTTCGAGTTTTGGGTTTCGAGTTTTGAGTTGTTGCCGTCCGCCGTCCGCCGTCCGCCGTCCACCGCCTTGATTTTTTTCTCGATTTCGCCGCAGAGGATTTGCAGCTGGAAACTTTCGATTTCGTCGGCGCGGGCACTGCTCAGGTTTTCGAGCATATCGCGCAGCGTGTCTTCCTGAAACGTGAAAGTCGGGCTGGCAAAATCGCCTTCCAGTTGGGCGGGCTGGGTGATGGCGAGGCGGGCTTGGGCCGAGTTGAGCGGGCGCAACTCGAAGCGGTTTTGGAGCACGGACGGGATGGCGGCGGTCATCTCGTTCAGCTCGCTGAGGCGGTCGGAGCGCAGGGCGATGAGGAAGCGGACGTTCGCGGGGGTGTACCATGCCAGTTGTTCGGCGGTGCGCGCCGGGCGCGGGATGGATTGCAGGGCTTCGAGCGCGATTTCGGGCAGGCGATGGTCGGCGAGGTCGGCGAGTTGCTGTGCGAATTTGGCGCGTTCGCTGGCCGGGTGGTTGAAAAACTCCTCGAACTGGTCAAAAATGAAAATCGGCGTGCGCCCGCCCTCGAATTTGCTGGCTTTGATTTTGTGCCAAAGGTGCGTGTCGCTCCCGGCTGGCGCGAATTTGTCCAGCAGCGCGTGGTCAATGTGCCAAGCCAGCACCCTGTCCATGATGTCCAGCGGGTTGCTGGCCGTGTTTTGGAAACGCACAGGGACGGGGAAAAAACCGTCGGCTTCGAGCTTCGGCACGACCCCGGCGTTGATGAGCGAGCTTTTGCCGATGCCCGATTTGGCGAACATGACCACCAACGAGCGCGTCTTGGCGAGGCCAAAAAGGTCGTCGGTCTCCGCTTCGCGGCCAAAAAACAACCTCCGCTCGCTGGCCTCGAAGGAGCGAATGCCGGGGTAACGGTCGCGGGCGGATTGGTGCATTGTTTTTTAGTCGGTTGGTCG
>JBKBIC010000252.1:6435-6858 GCA_046299435.1 Saprospiraceae bacterium | reverse complement strand
ACTTCGTACTCATAATTGGAGTTGTAAAGCAGTCCCGTGATTTGCTTGTGGCTGAACGTCGTGGCTGGTACAGATTTCCAAGCATACTGCAAACCGCTGCTCGCCGGACGGAAACGAACTTGGTAATTCGTCGCGGGCGTTTCAAAAACCCAGTACAAATCGGCGGTCGAGTTGGTGGTCGCGGGCGGGAGGAGGGCGGGCGGCTGGTACATTCCGGTGATGCAAGGGCACGAACCAGCCCCACCACCTTCGCAAACGTTGCCGTTAGTTGCGTTGTGAATCCACACGGATTGATTGGGTTGGAGGTTTTCGCCAGTCCAAATTTTGAAACTTTTCCAAGCCCCGTTTGCACAAGAATTTCCACTCCACGCTCCGACGCAAAAGGCGGGCGTTCCGCCATTTAATACCGCGAAATTCCACTGC
>JBKBIC010000252.1:0-6425 GCA_046299435.1 Saprospiraceae bacterium | reverse complement strand
TAGCCCATTCCAATAACAGTTGCCACCGGGCGGGCACCAGTAAATTTGGGCAGGGACGTAGTTGCAATCGCAGACTTGTGCCCGCAACTGCCAGCTGAAAAACAGGAGCAGCGTCAGAACTTTCAATTTCATTTTTGAAAAAATTAGAGGTAAAAAATGCCCAGCCCGCCCGCCGTGCGGCAAGCAGAGGTGGATGTTTCAGTAAATTTTTAAGAAAAAGGGGTGGGTAAAAAACTCAAACCAAGCGGTTCGTCAAAGCCACCGCCACCGCTTCCGACATCGAATGCACCTGCAGTTTTTCATAAATCTTTCGCAGATGGCTGCGCACGGTGTCCACAGCGATGTGGTGCTCGGCGGCAGTCATTTTGTACGAAAAACCTTTTGTGAGGCTTCTCAAAATCTCGGTTTCACGTTTTGAAAGTTGATTTTCCGGGGTTGAAACTTGAGTTTTCTGGGGTTCCGCGAAAAATGAAAGCACCTTTTTTGCCACCTGTGGGGTCATCGGCGAGCCGCCGTCAAGGGTGCTGAAAATAGCATCGCGGAGCTCGGCGGCGGCACGAGATTTCAACAAATACCCGCTCGCCCCGGCTCGGATGGCCCCGAAAATGATGTCTTCCTCGTCGTGCGCGGTGAGCATGATGACCAAAATTTCTGGAGAATTTTCTCGAATCAATCGCATCGCCGCCACGCCGTCCACGCCGCCCGGCATCGTTACGTCGAGCAGAACGATTTGCGGTTTTGCCGATGCCAGATTTTCGAGGATTTTTTGTGCGTTCGGAAATTGCCCGACCACCTCAAATCTTGGCTCGGTCGCCAGCAACCAAACCAAACCTTCCCGAAATTCGGGATCATCTTCAAATATGGCAATCTTGATTTTTTCCATTTTTCACAGGACAAATTTCCGGTGAGGCAAACGCCCTGCAAATAGCACAATGGTGTCATTTTTCGCCCGCCGGACAAGTCAAGAAGATGGTAGCCCCACGCCCCGGAGCCGATTCAATTTTCAATTTTCCATCTAACTGCTCAGCACGCAACATCATGTTTTTCAAGCCATTGCTGCTGCTGTTCAATTTTCCCGGCGGGTCGAAACCGATGCCAAAATCTCGGACGCGCAATTGAATTTCGGTCGGTTCAAAACTGATTTTCACCTCCAATTTTTGTGTGCCGGAGTAGCGTAAAGCATTGGCGACGGCCTCTTTTACGAGGAGCCAAAGGTTTTTTTTGAGCGTCGGCGAGAGCCGGAAATTGGGGTCGTGCATTGGCGTTTCGAGCGAGCATTCGACCCCGGCGGCTTCGGCGGCAGGCAGGACAAATTGGTGGACGCGAGCCGAAAAATCAGCTGCCCTGTCGTGCCGAGAGTCAATCGTCCAGACAATGTCGCGGAGGGCATCGAGGCTGGTTTCTGCGTTTTTGGTGATGCGTTCGAGTCCGGCGGCGGCATCAGGGCGGGTGCTTGCGAGCATTTTTTGGAGCGATTTTCCAAACAGGGCGATGCTGCCAATGGTGGAGCCGATTTCGTCGTGGAGGTCGTGGCTGATTTGCTCGCGGAGGTGGTTGCGCTCGTTTTCGCGTTCGAGTTGGGCGAGTTTTGCCTGCAATTTTTGCCGGTTTTGGATGGCGAAGAACGCACCGCCGAGCAGCAAAACCAGTAGTGACAATGCGCCGATTCCGAAGGTCAGGCTTTGATTTCGAGCGGCTTGCAGGGCGGTTTGCTGCTGGGATTTTTCGCGCTCGGCTTGTTCGATTCGAAGTAGGTTGTCCTTGTTTTCGAGGTCGCAAGACTGGATTTCACGTTCCTTTTCAAGGATTTGCAATTGGTTTTGGCGTTGGGCGGCGGCGTTTTTTGCCAGCAGCAACTCGCGTTCGCGTTGCGTTAGGGCGAGGTTGGCGAGAATTTTTTCTCTTTCTAATTGCAACCGTCGCTGCTCGGCGATGAGGAGTTGGCGGTCTTTTTCGGCGGCGGTTTTTTGGTACCGGAGGTCGCCAGCCAGTTGGGTGAGCAGGAGCCGTTGGGTTTCGTAAGGCGTAGAATCAATGGTGGCATAGAGCGATTTTTCGGCACTGGCGGCTTTTCCCCACATCGCGTTGCCTTCGTAAAATTCGAGCAAGGCCAACCAAGCGAGATACCTGCCATTGCCCGTGACAGGCTGCGAACCCATGAGTTGGACTGCTTGTAAAAAGTAGTTTTCTGCGGCTTGCAAATTGCCCAAGCCCTGATTCATCCGTCCGAAGGCTCGCAAGCAAGTCATTTGCCCCATCACGTCGCCGCTTTTCTGCACCATCGGAAACACTTCGTTCAACACCTCGCCAGCCACCTCAAACCGCCCACTGTACGCAGCCGAAATCGCTAAACCGCTGTAAATACGCGCTTTCAAAAACAAATCTTTTGAATCGCCGAAGACCGATTTCGCTTGGCTCAGGTAGTAAAATGCACTATCGTATTGATTGTGCCAGTTGACAGCCACGCCGACCAAACTGAGCGCATTTGCTTCGTTGTATTTGTCGCCAATCGCCCGGCTCAATTGGATGGCTTTTTCGAGATAGACACGCGATTTTTCGTAAGAGTTTGAAACCTGCAAAGTGTACCCCATCGAAATCAGGCAATTGATCTGCGCCGAGATATTCTTGTTTTTCTCAGCAAAGTCAATCGCTTTTTTCAAAGGAGCGATGCTGTTAACAACATCTCCCATGTTAGACAACACGGCGTATTCATTGAAATAAATACTATAAGCATCACCCGTGCATTGCCGCGTTTCGTACACAGAAATGGCGCGGCGCAGCCACCGCAATGCCTCGTTGTAGTCCTTTTTTCGATTGTACGCGCCGCCTTTCGAGGCGAAAACTCGCGCCAATAGGTACCAATTTTGGCAATTTTCGGCCAGCGCAGCGGCAGAATCGTACAATGCGATGGCTTCGTCCAATTTGAATCGGCGGTTTTTTGCAAAGCCTTGCCCCCACTTCACGCGCGCCGTACAGTTCGAGCAGCGGCTTTTTTGAGCAAAAAAATCGGCTTGTGTGAGCAGGTTTTCCGCAGAGTCAATGTTGGCATTGTAAAATTCTTCCGCCATCAAAATCAATTGGATGGAGCGGGCGGAGTCGCTGGTTTCACGCTGAAATTGGAGGTTCAGTGAGTCAGTCAGGCGGGTGTTTTGCCCAAAAACCGATAATGCCAGCAAGGCAAGCCAAGTCAACAAGCCATGTTTCAATCGGATTTTCATGCTGCCAAAAATTTGTTGTGCGCTCATCGCGGAGGCAAAAATATGCTTTGGCAACCGTTTTCATCGGTATGCAGCAAGCGTCCGACAACGTGGAAATTTTGAGGAAGCCTCACCTATCCCCAAACCCATTTTTTATAGGCTGAAACCGACACAAGCACCTACTGAAAAAATCGCGCTCGCCAGCCATTCCGTGCCTTGCCCCCGCCGCGATACCTTTGCCGCCGCCATGCTCGATTCGTACCGAACCCTTGCCGCGCCCGTCGTGGGCGAATTCAAAGACCGGGGCAGCAAATTCCTCGCTTTTGCTTATCCCGCCGAGCGCGAGGAGGACTGCCTCGCGCTGCTCGAACCGCTGCGAAAAGAGCATTTCAAGGCCAATCACCATTGTTTTGCGTGGCGGCTGGGCGCGGACGGCAGCCGCTTCCGGGCCAACGACGACGGTGAGCCAAGCGGCACCGCCGGGCGACCAATCCTGGGGCAGATTGACAGCGCGGGCCTGACAAATGTGTTCGTGGTCGTGGTGCGGTATTTTGGTGGCACTTTGCTCGGTGCGTCGGGCCTGATAAATGCCTACCGCGAGGCAACCGCCGATGCCCTGCGCCAAGCCAATGTGGTGGAAAAAATCCTGCAAGACGTGTTCCGCCTCGATTTCGACTACGCCCTCATGCCCGACGTGATGCAAGCCATCAAAAAACTCCAGCTCGACATCCGCCGCGAGGCATACGGCGACCGGGGGCTGCTCGAAATCGGCATCCGAAAAAGCGAGACCGCCGCAACCCTTGTCCGCCTGCGGGCCATGCTCCTGAAAATCAGCCTCGACGAAGCGGCTGGCCGCGACGATTGGCCGTCGGGGCTTTTTTTAGTGGAGTTGAAGAGTTGAAAGCGGTGTTGAAAAGTTGAATCCACATCCGCTCATTCAACTCTTCAACCCTCTTTCAACTCTTCAACCCACAGATTCAACTCTTCAACGCGCACAAATGACTTTCTCCTCCAAACTCATCGAAAAAGCGGTCGAAGCCTTCGCCTCGCTGCCCGGCGTTGGCCGCAAGACCGCCCTGCGGCTCGTGCTGCACCTGCTGAAACAGGACAAAAAAACCACCGAACAATTCGCCGCCGCGCTCGTCAGCCTGCGCGAAGGCATCCGCGAATGCCGCATTTGCCACAACCTCTCGGACGATGAGATTTGCCAAATCTGCGCCGACCAACGCCGCGACCGCAGCCTCGTGTGCGTTGTCGAGACCATGCGCGACATCATGGCCATCGAAGACACCGGCCAATTCCGGGGCCTGTACCATGTGCTCGGCGGCATCATCTCGCCCATCGAAGGCATCGGCCCCGGCGATGTCCACATTGATTCACTGGTCGAGCGGGCCAAACAGGGCGACATCCGCGAGGTCGTCATGGCCATCAGCCCAACCATCGAGGGCGAAACAACCATCTATTACATCTCCAAAAAACTGCAACCCCTCGGCGTGCAGGTCAGTACGATTGCGCGGGGCGTGTCCTTCGGCGGCGAGCTGGAATATGCCGACGAAATCACGCTGGGCCGCTCGCTCGTGGCCCGCACACCCTACCAGCGGGGCTGAGGTGTTTGGTGTGTCGTGTTTCGTTTTTTGAGCCAAAACGCCAAACACGAAAAACCAAACACGACACACGACACACGAAAAAACGAAACACCAAAACGTACTTTTGCGGCGCGAACTCGCCTTTTCCAATATGAAGCAAAGCACCATACAGGCTCCCGTCTCCGTGCGAGGCGTGGGGCTGCACACCGGGAAAAACGTCACCCTCACGTTCCGGCCCGCCCCGGCCAATCACGGCTACCGTTTCCAACGCACCGATTTGCCCGACCAGCCCATCATCCCAGCGGATGTCAAATTGGTCATCTCGACGCACCGAAGCACCACGCTCAAAAGCGGCGAGGCGCAGGTCTCCACCGTCGAGCACGTCCTTTCCGCGCTCACCGGGCTGCAAATTGACAACGTGCTCATGGAAATTGACGGCCCCGAAATGCCCATCATGGACGGCACTTCCATGCCTTTCGTGGAGGCAATCCAATCCGTTGGCCGCGCCGAACAGGATGCCGCCCGCGAATATTTCATCGTGACGGAACCGATTTCGTACAAAGACGAGGTCACGGGCACCGAGCTTTTGGCCTTGCCCGCCGAGGAGTTCGAGGCGACGGTGATGATTGATTTCAATTCCAAAGTGCTCGGCCAGCAGTTCGCCGCGCTCAACCGCCTATCCGATTACGCCCACGACATCGCCCCCTGCCGCACCTTCGTCTTCCTGCACGAGCTGGAAAAACTGCTCGACATGGGCCTCATCAAAGGCGGCGACCTCGACAACGCCATCGTCATCGCCGACCGCCAAATGGACCAAGACGAGTTGGACGCACTCGCAAAAAAAATGGGCAAACAAAGCGTGAAGGTCAGCGGGGAAGGTGTCTTGAACACACTCCAGCTCCATTTCCAAAACGAACCAGCCCGGCACAAACTCCTCGACGTGATTGGCGACATCGCACTCATCGGCAAGCCCTTGAAAGGCAAAATCGTGGCCACCAAACCCGGCCACACCGCCAACGTGGAGTTCGCCAAACTCCTGAAAAAACACCTCGTCGAAAAACGCCGCCTGCTCGGCATCCCGAAATACGACCCCGACAAAGAACCCGTGATGGACACGATGACCGTCGCACGCCACCTGCCGCACCGCTACCCGTTCCTGTTGGTGGATAAAATCATCGAACTGAGCGACACCCACATCGTCGGCATCAAAAACGTCACGTTCAACGAGGCGTTTTTTCAGGGCCACTTCCCCGACAATCCCGTGTTCCCCGGCGTGCTGCAAGTCGAGGCGTTGGCCCAAACGGGCGGCATCCTCGCGCTGCACAACGTGCCCGACCCCGGCAACTGGGACACCTATTTCTTGAAGGTCGAAAACACGAAATTCAAGGCCAAAGTCGTGCCCGGCGACACGCTCATCCTCAAAATGGAACTCATCGAACCCATCCGGCGGGGCATCTGCCACATGCAAGGCACGGCCTACGTCGGCAGCAAAATCGTTTCAGAAGGCGAGCTCACCGCGCAGATAGTCCGGCGCAAAGATTCCTCTTCCAACGGTTGACGGCGGACGGGGGGGGGGGGGGGGGGGCACCACAAGGGGGGAAAAAAAAGAAACCACCACAACACCCAAACCCCCCACCCCACC
>JBKBIC010000251.1:0-6871 GCA_046299435.1 Saprospiraceae bacterium | reverse complement strand
GTCCAACGAAGCCATGGTGTAAGGCTCCATTTCGAGTTGGGGGGCGATGTTGAGGTCTTTTTGGCAAGAGAACAGCCCGACGGCGACGATGGCCGCGCCTGCGAGCGCGTATTTGACAATGTTTTTCATGTGAATTTTTATTTTTTGATTGACGATTGGCAATCGTCAATAGATTTTCAATACCCAAACTGGTACGCCAGCCCGCCGCCATACGACAACGATTTGCCGACGTTGAGGCCAGACACGACTTGCCCGACATTGGCGATGATGCTAATGCCTTTGGGCTTGGTGAGGTAATATTGGACGAGGGCTGAGGCGCGGCCCGCGATGAAGCGGTTGCCGGCGAAGGGCATATCCTGACGGCGAATGTTGGAACCGCCTTGCGTAATCATTTGCGCGTAGGTCAGTTCGCCTTTGATGCGGGAATTGAGGAAGCCGAGCGTGGCGGCATAGTCAATGACGTGCGGCATGACCACCTCATTGGTGTAATGCGGGCCGTCCGACCAGTAATAGGTGCGGTCAATCTTGATGTCGTCGCGCCAAGTATAGCCCCAGTGGAGGTTGACGTATGGGCCTCTGTCCATGTAATAATTGAGCATCCCGCGCAGCGAGGCCGTGCGGCTGCCGAGGCCAATGCTCAACGGCAGGATGTCGCGGTTGTAATCGCTGACTGGTGTGGAAAGGCCGCCTTCGGCGATGAGGTTGAGTTTGCCTTTGCCCAGCGGTTTGGAATAAGCCCGGTATTTGGCCCAGATACCGAAATCTTGAAACCCGTTTTGGCCGGCCAAGGTGCCTTTGCTGGCGTTCGTCCAAACGTAGGGCAACGCAACAATGACGTTGAAATCAGAGGAAAGCACCCCGACGGCCACCATCGCCTGCACGTTTTGGGTCGTGACGGTGCCGATGTTGCCGTTCGAGCGCAGGAGGCTGCCCTCCCAATACTCGTCCCAGCTATCGTGGCCGTACAGGAGCGCGGCGCAGACCTGGTTTTTTTCCATAAAAATGCCGTCCACAGGCGTTTGCGCTTGCGCCGAACGGGCAAAAAGCGCGGCTGCCGCGAGGCAAAAAATGTACACTTGCTTCATGTTCAGGATAGAATTGTGTTTTTGAAACCGTCGGCAAAAATCCATCGCAGCCAAAGGCACCTGCTTAGAAAGGGCTTAGAAGTGCGTCGGAGAGTTGTTAGTCGCAAGAAGCAGCGACGGATTGCGGCACATGAGTTTCGTTTTCAAAAAATTAATCAATTTTGCCACCCGCCCGGACCACCGCCTGCCGCCTAAAAACCGCCACCGTTCACACCCCAACCGCCACCGCATCAACTGTGAACCGACTGCTTCCCCTACTGCTTTTTTTTGCGCAAGCCTATCTCATCCAGCGCGGCAGCCATCATTTCAGCAAATGGTGGAACCCCGTGCTGCTCCTCGCCGTGACGGTCGGCATCGCATGGATGTACGGGCGTTTTCTGTTGAATGTCAACGAGTTAAAAGAAAACTCCACCTCCCCGGCGCGGCGGTGGCAGGGTGCTTTGTTGGGTGCGGCGGGCATCGGGTTGTGCTACGAGGAGCTGCGCAAACTGTTCGTCCGGTTCAGCCCCCCCGTCAAATGGTCGGACGTGGTGCCGCAGCTCGAAGCCCAGTTCGACCGCTGGGCACGCGGCGAGATGCCGTACCAACCCGTGCATTTTGAGACTTACGACGCTTACCCGGTTTATATGCCCATGAACTGGCTGCCCATCGGCATCTCGCGTTTTTTCGGCATGGATGCACGGTGGTCGGGCTATGTGGTGCTGCTTTTGGCGGTGGGCTTGGTCGGCTGGCACCTGTGGCAGCGCGGCAAAGCGACGTGGCAAACGGTAGCCGCCGTGCTGCTGCCGAGCGTCGCGCTGTGGAGTTTCATCCTCTGGAAAGACTTGGAAATCCCCGTCAGTTATGAGCTGCTCATCGCGGCTTATTATTTGGTTTTGGTCGCCGGGCTAATGTCCGGCAGCACCACTTGGATGCTGGCGGGCGTGATTTTGTGCCTCCTTTCGCGGTACACGCTCGTGTTTTGGCTGCCGCTTTTCGCGCTCGTACTTTTCCATGAGCGGCCCCTACGCTGGAACCTCTGGTTTTGGGCAGCGGTGACGACGGCCATCGTGTGCATTTACATCGTCCCGTTCGTGCAGCACGACCCGACCATCCTCGAAAAAGGCGTGGGCTACCACAACGGCGCGGCCATCGAAGAATGGAAAGGCGTCGGCGACCCACCCGTATCGTGGACGATGGAAAAAGGCATCAGCTTCGCCCTGCACCTCAAAACCCTGTTCACCGGCGACATGGCGCACCGCGTCATGCTCGCCCGCGTGGTGCAAGCCAGCGTCATGCTCGCCCTCTTCGCGCTCGGTTGGCTTGGTTATCGGCGGTGGCGCGGGCGCATCCCGGCGGGCGAGTTTTTGTTGCTGATGCTCTATTGCGTGATTTCCGGTTTCTATTTTTTCGGGCCGTTGACCTATCGGTATTATCTCATTGTGTTATTGATGATTTCGGCGGTGATTTGCGGGCGAATGATGACAAAAACAACAGCCCAGAATATTTCGGAAACTTGAGGCTCAATAGATTTCTTGCGAAAGCCCCAATTGAGACAACAATAGGAACGCGGATTAGACAGATGCAGCGGATTTGCACAGATTTTCTTTGAAAAAATCCGCTTGTATCGGCAAAATCTGTGTCATCTGCGTTTCAGTTGGGATACAATAGGCGACTTTCGCAAGAGGCTCAATAACCAGCCAACCAACCTGATAAATATGCCACGCCACACCAAACTTCCTAAACAGCACGACGGCCAATTCGCCCGCCACGAATGGGCCATCCTCGGCACGGCCTGCGGGCACATCCAAAATCTGGCTCAAAAACTTGCCCACTCGCTCGCGCCCGCGTTCGCCGCCGGGTATGTGGATGCCGACCATGCCGCCGCTGACTCGCCCGATAACCCACTGATTTTCAACGCCGAATACACGGACAAAATCCGTTTTCACCGCCTCGACCGCCGCGCCGAAAACTGGTCGGCGTGGCAGTTCCGCACGGCCTTCAACGACGTGGACGTGGCTTTGGTCAACGGCAACCACTTCGCGGCCAGCCGCCAGCTGCTCGTCCTCGACCCCAAAAAACACGAAAGCCTCAGCCGAAAACTCGACCGCCTGACCCGCGTGGAAGCCTTGCTCTGGCCCGGCGAAAACCGCTCGCCCGGCAGCAAATTGCCCGCCGACGCGCTACCCAATTTTTTGAAAAACCACCTGCCCGACTGGGAAAAACTGCCCGTTTTCGCGCTCGCCGACGCAGCGGGCATCGCCGATTTTTTGAAAAACCAAATCGCGCCGCCGCCGCTCTGCGGGCTGGTGCTGGCGGGCGGGCGTTCGCAGCGCATGGGCCGCGACAAAACCGTGTTCGACTGGCACGGCAAACCCCAACGCGAGCACTTGGCCGATGTGCTGCAATCGCTCGGCATCCCGGCGCATTTTTCCTGCCGAGCCGAACAGGTCGCCGAATTCACTGAAAACCAGCGCGTTATTGCCGATACGTTTCTCGAACTCGGCCCGTTCGGGGCCATTTTGTCGGCTTTCCGGGAGCGGCCCGACGCGGCTTGGCTCGTCGTGGCCTCCGATTTGCCCCTGCTCGACGCTGCCACGCTGCGTTTTTTGGTCGAAAACCGCCGCCCGACCGCCATTGCCACCGCTTTCAAATCGCCCACCGAAAGCCACCCGCCCATGCCCGAACCACTGATAACCATTTGGGAACCAAAGGCTTACCTGCACCTGCTCCAATTTTTGGCGCAAAGCGTGTCGTGCCCGCGCAAGGTTTTAATCAACTCGGACACGCACCTTTTGGACGCGCCCGACCCAGCCGCCCTGACCAACGTGAACACACCAGAGGAGGCGTTGGCAGTTGGCAGTTTGAAGTGAGCAGTAAGCAGTTTGCGGTTAGCAGTAAGCAGGCAGTTGATAGTTCATCATTCATTGTTCACATATAGCCCATGTTCCGCCAAGATTTCCCCATTTTCGGACATCACCCGAAGCTCGTTTGGCTCGACAACGCAGCCACCACCCACAAACCCCACTCGGTCATCGAGGCCGAAACCAATTTTTACGCTCGCCAAAACGCCAGCGTGCATCGCGGCCTATATCCGCTGGGAGCCGAAGCGACCCAAGCTTACGAGGCTGCGCGGGCGCGGGCGGCGCGTTTCCTGAAAGCCCGCTCGCCTTCCGAAATCGTCTTCACGAGCGGCACGACGGCTGGCATCAACCTTGTGGCGCACGGTTTCGCCAAAAAAATGCTGCACGCGGGCGATGCCATCGTGGTCACGGCGATGGAGCACCACGCCAACCTCATCCCTTGGCAGCAGGCTTGCCGGGAGGCTGGCGCGGAACTCCGCATCGCACCGGTGCTGCCCGACGGCACACTGGATTTGCCCGCGCTTTTCCAGATGCTCGCCTCGCCGCGTGTCCGGCTTTTGGCCCTGACCCACGCCTCCAACACACTCGGAACCCTGAACCCCGTGGAAATCATCGCTCAGCAGGCATGGCTCAATGGCGTGCCCATCCTGCTCGATGCCGCACAAAGCATTGTGTGTGAGGATATTAACGTGCAATCGCTGGGCGTGGACTTCCTCGTTTTTTCGGGCCACAAAATGTTCGGGCCGACGGGCACGGGCGTGCTTTTTGCCAAAACCGACTGGCTCGAACGCCTCCCCGTGTGGCAAATGGGCGGCGAAATGATACGCGACGTGTCGTGGGAAAAGACGGTTTTCGCACCGCCGCCGCAGAAATTCGAGGCGGGCACACCCAACATCGCCGGGGCAATCGGCCTCGCGGCGGCGATGGATTTTGTCGAATCCGTCGGGCAAAAAGCCATGAAACAGCGCGTCCAAGCCTTGTTGAACTACGCTACCGAGCGGCTTTCGAGCATTCCCGGTCTCCAAATCGTCGGCCACGCGCCCGCGAAATCGGGCATCGTTTCCTTCACATTGGACGGCATCCACCCGCACGACGCGGCCACTTTTTTGGGCCAACGCGAGGTCTGCGTCCGTGCCGGGCTGCACTGTACCCAGCCGCTGCTCGATTTCCTCGGCCATCCGAGCGGGACGGTGCGGGCCTCTTTTGCGACCTACAACGAACGGGCCGACGTGGACAAACTCGTGGACGGGCTGTTGGAAATGCGCCGGGCATTCGGGCTGGCGTGAGGCGGCGGCTTTCGCGCCTCATTCGGCAAGACGGTTTTTTCGCCAAATGATTCGCCAGCCGGGTGTATTTTCGCCCCGGCTTTTCCGAATTATTTTTCCCCAAAGGCTGGATTGACAGTTTGGCCCCTCAAAAATCACCCATTCACTCATTCACTCAATCGCTCAATGAATTTCGACCTTATCGTCATCGGCAGCGGCCCCGGCGGATACGTCGCCGCCATCCGCGCCTCGCAGCTCGGCCTGAAAACCGCCATCATCGAAAAAGAAAACCTCGGCGGCATTTGCCTCAACTGGGGCTGCATCCCCACGAAAGCCCTGCTGAAAAGCGCGCAAGTGTTTGAATACCTGAACCATGCAGAAGATTTCGGCATCAAAATCGCCTCAGCGAACGCCGATTTCGAGGCCATGATAAAACGCTCGCGCGGCGTGGCCGACGGCATGAACAAAGGCGTGACCTTCCTGATGAAAAAGAACAAAATCGAGGTCGTCATGGGCACCGCCAAACTCGCCAAAGGCAACAAAGTCGTGGTGACTGCTGCCGACGGCAAGGTGTCGGAACTGACCGCGCCGCACATCATCGTCGCCACCGGGGGCCGCGCCAAGCAACTGCCCAACCTGCCGATTGACGGCCAAAAAATCATCGAATACCGCCGCGCCATGAGCCTCGAATCGCAGCCGAAACGCATGGTCGTCGTCGGCGCGGGCGCAATTGGCGTGGAGTTCGGCTATTTCTACCACAGCATTGGCACACAAGTGAGCATCGTCGAGTTCATGGAACAGGGCCTCGTGCCCCGCGAAGACGCGGACGTGAGCAAAGAACTGAACCGCGTGTTCACCAAAAAAGGCATCAAAACCTACGCCGGCTGGGCCGTCGAATCGGTGGACACATCGGGCAAGGACATCAAAGTCCACATGAAAAACCGCAAGGACGGCAAAACCGAGACCCTCGAATGCGATGTGGTTTTGTCCGCCGCCGGGGTCACGCCGAACACCGAAAACATTGGTTTAGAGGAAGTTGGCGTAGCGACCGACCGGGGCTACATCAAAGTGGACGAGTGGTACCGCACCTCCGTGCCGGGCATTTATGCCATCGGCGACGTGCTGCCCACGCCCGCGTTGGCCCACGTCGCAAGCGCGGAGGCCATCACTTGCGTCGAGAAAATCGCCGGGGCGCACACCGAGCCGATTGACTACGGCAACATCCCCGGCTGCACCTATTGCATCCCCGAAGTGGCCTCCGTCGGCATGACCGAAGCCCAAGCCAAAGAGGCCGGCCACGAGATTTTGGTCGGCAAATTCCCGTTCTCGGCCTCCGGCAAAGCCAAAGCCGCCGGGCACCCGGAGGGCTTCGTGAAAGTCATTTTCGACAAAAAATACGGCGAATGGCTCGGCGCGCACATGATTGGCTACAACGTCACCGAACTCGTGGCCGAAGTCGTCGTCGCCCGCAAACTCGAAACCACCGGCCACGAAATCGTCAAATCCATCCACCCGCACCCGACCATGAGCGAAGCCCTCATGGAAGCAGCGGCAGCAGCTTATGGCGAGGTGATTCACTTGTGAAGTTGAAGAGAGGAGGAAAGTTGAAGGGTTGAAAAGAGGAAGGGTGGGGGGGGGGGTTTTTAGGTTGAGAGAGCGGAGAATGAAAGAGAGAGAA
>JBKBIC010000250.1:0-6920 GCA_046299435.1 Saprospiraceae bacterium | reverse complement strand
GTGACCTCTCAATTTGCATATAGCCTTGACGGCACGACTTTCACTCTGATAGGTTCACCCGTTCAATCTACCTCATTGACGATGACCCAAATCAACCTGTCGGGGATTACTGCTCTTCAAAACGTAGCTGCAGGCACGACTATTTATATTCGGTACTATGCGAGCGGGCAAACGACAACGGGCGGATGGGGCTTTTCATCCTCCTCCAACAGCGTTAACGGCCTTGCTATTGGAGGCACAGTATCCCCCTCCTCTGGCTCCCCGTCCCTCTCCACCCCAACCGCCACCGCCATCACCAACAACTCCGCCACGCTCGGCGCGACCATCACCGGCGACGGCGGGAACAGCATCACGGCACGCGGCACGGTGTACAAAACCTCCTCGCCGGTGGCCGATACCGACAACCCGCTGGCCGAGGGCGGCACGGCGACAGGCGCGTTTTCGCACGCGCGCACGGGTCTCGACCCGCAAACCCAGTATTTCTACGCGGGCTATGCCACCAATTCGAGCGGCACGGGCCTGAGCGCGGAGGGCAATTTCCGCACGCTTTCCAACCCGCCGACGGCGCAGGCCACCGGGCTTTCGGGCACGGCCACTTCACAAGTCGCCATTGACTTGAACTGGACGGCGGCCACGTTCCCCGGTTCCGGGGCGACGACGACGGGCTACGTCCTGCTCCGCGCCACCAGCCCGAACACGCCCAGCCTGAGCAACTCGAACGGCGCGGCACCCGCCGCTGGTGCGAACACGACCATCGTGAGCTCCACGATACTCGGCTCGGCCACGACTGCATCGGCAGCGGGGCTTTCGGCCAGCACGACGTACAATTTCCTGCTCGTCCCGTTTTGCTGGGACGGCACGAACGCGGCCACATATAATTACCTCACGGCTTCGGCTCCGACGGCCTCGGCGACGACATTTTCCCCGCCGAGCATCACCGTGAACCCGACCTCCGTCAGTTTTGGGCAGGTCGTGTCGGGCACCAATTCCGGTGAGCAATCGTACACCGCTGCCGGCTCGAATTTGACGGCCAATATTTCCATCACCGCCCCGGCTGGCGTGGAAATCTCGCTCACGAGCGGTTCGTACACAGGCACGACGGGCAATACATTGACGCTGACGCAATCAGGCGGAACCGTCTCATCCACAACGATTTATGCCCGCTACACGGCCTCCGCGACGGGCGCGATTTCGGGCAACATCGCCCACAGCAGCACGGGCGCGACGACGCAAAACGTCGCCATCGGCGGCACGGTGCTGGCGACGGAGCCGACGCAGCAGGGTGCGCCTGTGGTCAATTCGGTCACGTCGAGCACCATCGTGCTTTCGGGGTACAGCACCGGCAACGGAACGAGCGTTTTGATGGCCGCCAAGCAAGGTTCGGCGGTGGATGCCTTTCCGGTGGACGGTACTGGCTATACCAAAAATAACACCTTCGGGTCAGGCTCTAACCTCGGCAGCAACAACTATGTGGTGGTCATCAACGACGCAGAGCCTGTGACGATTTCCAACCTTTCTCCCGCCACGACCTACCATTTTGCCTGTTTTGAGTACAATGGCTCTGGCACGACGGCCAATTACCTGACCACCAATCCCGGCGTGGTCTCGGCCACGACCCTCGCCAGCACGCCCACCGCGTCGCCCACTGCCCTGACTTTTTCGTCGGTCACGACCAGCAGCATGACGGTTGGTTGGACGGCGGCGACGGGCAGCCCGGCGGGTTACATCGTGCTGTACAACAGCGGCACGACGGCCCCCAACACCAGCCCCACGAGCGGCACGGCCTACACCGTCGGTGCGACGATTGGCAACGCGACGGTGGCATACGTCGGTAGCGATGTGTCTTTCCCGCTCACGGGCCTGACCGACAACACGCAGTACAATTTCAGGATTCACAGCTACAACGGCAGCGGCAGCACGACGGCCTACCGCACCACTTCGCCGCTGACGGGCAACCAAACGACTTCCAGCGTCGCTGCGCCCGTCGCCACCGCCGCGACGGATTTGGCAGAGACGAGTTTCACGGCAAATTGGAACGCGGTGAGCGGCGCGACGGGGTATCGGTTGGATGTGAGTACACTTGCCAACTTCGGTACAGCAGGCACAGAAACCGAAACATTTACCGCAATCGGCGGTGGCACAAGTTCCAATTACTTGACCCGCACATGGACAGGTATCGGCGGCAATACTTGGACGGCATTCAAGGCTCGAACCGACCAAACCATCACGGCCTCCAACGATGCCATCACGCTCCAAGATGCTTCTGCCGCTTACATCCTCTCTGGTGAAATCGCCAATGATCCAACCAATGTGTCATTTGATATTCAGCAAAAGTTTAGCGGCTCCAATGGCAACGTGGTGTTGAAAATTCTTTCGGGCACAGGTTTCTCCACCGTCACAACTATTGGGACATATAGTTATTCAACAACAGCTAGCAACGTGAGTGCCCCGATTAGCGGCATCTCCGGTCCATTCAAAATACAACTTGAAAACGGCAACACCAGTGTCCGCCCGTGCATTGACAACATGGCAATCACAACGATTGCCCCCGACCTGCTCCCCGGCTACAACAACCTCTCCGTCTCCGGCACCTCCCAATCGGTCACGGGCTTGACCGCCAACACCACTTATCACTATCGTGCCCGCGCAGTCGGCGCGAATAGCACATCCTCCAATTCGAACGTCATCTCGGCGACCACCACCGCAGGCTGCACGCCCAGCACTTGGTATGCTGACAGCGATGGCGACACCTACGGCAACTCCGCTGTTTCGCAAATGGCCTGCACCCAGCCCGGCGGCTATGTGGCCAATTCAACCGACTGCAACGACGCGGCAGCGGCCGTCAAGCCCGGCGCGACGGAAGTCTGCAATACGATTGACGACGACTGCGACGGCTCTACGGACGAAGGCGTTCAGACGACTTTTTACCAAGACTCGGACGGCGACACCTACGGCAACGCCGCTGTTTCGCAAATGGCCTGCACCCAGCCGGGCGGCTATGTTTCCAATTCAACCGACTGCAACGACGGGGCAGCGGCCATCAATCCCAGCGCGACCGAAATCGCAGGCGACAACATTGACCAAAACTGCGACGGCGCGGAAACGTGCTTCGCCGATGCGGACGACGACGGCTACCGCCCGGATGCTTCTTCGACAACTTCGGGCAACAGCGACGCGGACTGCAACGACCCATTCGAGGCACTCGCCAGCGACCCGACGGGCGACTGCAACGACGCGGCAGCGGGCATCAACCCCGGCGCGACGGAACTTTGCAACGGCATTGACGACAACTGCGACGGCACCACCGAACCCTACGCCCCGAACACGGGTACGAGCGGCATTTACGAATCCTACGCAGTCGTGGCAGGCACTTATTACGACCTGCAAAACGCCACCGCGAACCCTGATTTTCAGGCGTTTAACCTCGGCCAGTTCGGGCCGGGCGGCACGTTGACGCTCTCCGGCGGCCAAATCAAAACGTACAAAAACGGCGCGGCCAACATCTGCGGCGGCAAACTCTGGTACTCGATTTACCCAGCCAGCGGCTCCCCGACGATATGGAATTCCGTCGCGCTCAGTTTCCAAAACGACCTCGGCGGCGGCGACCAACAATGGGGCACGACGGGCAACACGACCAACATTTTGAGCGGCCTCGGCTTGGGCAACTACAAAATCGCGGTGTACGTCTCCGCTTCTGGCGGCGCGTCGGGCGGCTGCGGCACCGACCCGCTCCACGTCCAGAACAACGGCTGCGCGAACTGGGTGGCCGATTTCACCGTCTGCACCACCACGACGTATTATCAAGATGCCGACGGCGACAGCTACGGCAACGCCAGCGTTTCACAATCGGCCTGCGGCCAACCGACCGGCTATGTGACCGACAACACCGACTGCAACGACGGCAACGCCGCCATCCGCCCGAACGCCACCGAAATCACGGGCGACAACATTGACCAAAACTGCGACGGCCAAGAGAGCTGTTTCACCGATTTGGACAACGACGGCTACTACCTCCCGGCCCTCGTCACTTCGACCGATGCCGACTGCAACGACACGGGCGAGGGCGCACTTTCCGAGACCGCTGGCGACTGCAACGACAACAGCGCGGCCATCAACGCGGGCGCGACCGAACAGGCGGGCGACGAAATTGACCAAAACTGCGACGGCGCGGAGACTTGCTTTGCTGACGGCGACAATGACGGCTACCGCACCACTTCGACCGTCGCTTCCACCGACACGGATTGCGATGACTTGGGCGAAGCCGAAACCAGCGACCCGGCAGGCGACTGCGATGACGCGAACAACGCCGTCAATCCCGGCGCCACCGAAATCGCGGGTGACAACGTTGACCAAAACTGCGACGGCCAAGAGAGCTGCTTCACCGACGCGGACAACGACGGCTACTACCTCCCGGCCCTCGTCACTTCGACCGATGCCGACTGCAACGACACGGGCGAAGGCGCACTTTCCGAGACCGCTGGCGATTGCAACGACAACAACAACGCCATCAACGCGGGCGCGACCGAGCAGGCTGGCGACGAAATTGACCAAAACTGCGACGGCGCGGAGACTTGCTTTGCCGACGGCGATAATGACGGCTACCGCACCACTTCGACCGTCGCTTCCACCGACACCGATTGCGACGATGCGGGCGAAGCCGAAACAAGTGACCCAGCAGGCGACTGCGACGACGCGAACGATGCCATTAACCCCGGCGCGACGGAGGTTTGCAATACGATTGACGACGACTGCGACGGCTCCACCGACGAGGGCGTGCAGACGGTTTTTTACCAAGATTCGGACGGCGACACCTACGGCAACGCTGCCGTTTCGCAAATGGCTTGCGCTCAACCGGGCGGCTACGTCGCCAATTCAACAGACTGCGACGACGCTGCTTCGGCCATCAACCCCGGCGCGACGGAACTCGCGGGCGACAACACTGACCAAAACTGCGACGGCGCGGAAATCTGCTACACCGATGCCGACGACGACGGCTACCGCCCCGGCACAGGCACTTCGACGGTGAACTCCACCGACGCGGACTGCAACGACGCGAACGAAGCCCTCGCCACCGACCCCACAGGCGATTGCGACGACGCGAACGGGGCTATCCGCCCGAACGCGACAGAAATCGCGGGCGACAACGTTGACCAAAACTGCGACGGCGCAGAAACCTGCTACACCGATGCCGACGACGACGGCTACCGCCCCGGCACGGGCACGGCGACGGTGAACTCCGCCGATGCGGACTGCAACGACGCAAACGAGGCTATCAGCAGCGACCCGACGGGCGACTGCAACGACGCGAACGCAGCCGTCAAACCCGGCGCGACCGAACTCGTCAACGACGGCGTTGACCAAAACTGCGACAACATCGAACTGTGCTACGCCGACACGGACAACGACGGCTACCGCCCCGATGCCAGCACGACGGTCAACTCTTCCGACCTCGATTGTGACGACTCCGGCGAAGCGGTCGGCAGCGACCCGACGGGCGACTGCAACGACGCAAACGCCAACATCCGCCCCGACCAAGCAGACTACTGCAATGGCGTGAACGACGACTGCGACGGCAGCACTGACGAGGACGGCGGCGGGCCAAACAACTCAAATTCAGGCATTTACGAGTCGTATGTCGTCGTCAATGACGTGTTTTACGATTTGCAAAACGCCACTGCGAACCCGGATTTTGCCGCACACGCCTTCGGCAATTTTGCCACGAGCGGCACGTTGGAATTCTCCGGCGGCCAAATCAAGACCTACAAAAACGGCGGCGCGGACATCTGCGGCGGCAAGGTCTGGTACTCGATTTACCCGACAGGCGGCTCGCCTGCGACGTGGGTTTCGGTCAATTTGGGCTTCCAAAACAACCTCGGCGGCGGCGACCAACAATGGGGCACCGACGCTAACACGACCAACCTGATTGCCGGGCTTGCGGCTGGCACCTACCAATTGGCCGTCTATGTCTCGGCCTCCGGCAATGCGCCCAGCCAAGCCAGCTGCGGCTGCGACCCATTCCACATTCAAAACAACGGCGGCGCGTACTGGGTGGCCAGCTTTTCGGTGTGCAACACGCCGAGCCTTTCGGCCAGCGAGACCGATGTCACTTGCGCCAATCTCGGCGCGATTGATTTGACCGTTTCGGGCGGCTCTGCGCCGTTCACGTTCGCTTGGACGGGCGGCGCGACGAGCGAGGATTTGACCGGCCTCGCGGCAGGTGATTACACCGTAACTGTCACAGCCACAGGTGGTTGCACGGTCTCGGCCACCTACACGGTGGGGGCGATCGCCACGCCCACCTTCACGGCTACGCCCACGAACGCCAGCTGTGCTGACAATGACGGCAGCATCGCGGTCATGGCCTCCGGCGGCAGCGGCATGGGCTACGAATACTCGAAAAACGGCGGCACCGACTACCAAATGGGCAGCACGTTCGGCGGCCTCGCGGCGGGCACTTACAGCGTGCGGGTGAAGGACTCGAACGGCTGCCAGTCCCCGGCCTCGAACGTCACCGTCGGCACGACGGTCAACCTGACTTTTTACCAAGACTCGGACGGCGACACCTACGGCAACCCGGCGGTTTCGCAAAATGTGTGTGCCCAGCCCAGCGGCTACGTCTCGAACAACACCGACTGCAACGACACCAACCCCAACATCAACCATGACACCACCGAAACCTGCAATGGCATTGACGACAACTGTAACGGGCAAATTGATGAAGGCACCACCGATACCGACGGCGACGGCATCTGCGACGAATTGGACGAATGCCCCTTCGCCCTGCCCGACTTACCCAATTTTAGCACTCCCAATTGCAACTGTGAGCCGGGATATTTTGCAGTTACCGATATGCTCAACGGAGAAACCATCATCACAGGTTGTCAAATCTGCCCGCCCGGTTATTATTGCCCGAATGGAAC
>JBKBIC010000249.1:0-6931 GCA_046299435.1 Saprospiraceae bacterium | reverse complement strand
AATCTGTTTGGTTTGCAAACGAATGGTGGGGGCCGGGCGGGCAACGGTAGTGCGCCCGCCAACCACACGGCCCCTCGGCGATGAACGCCGAAGGGCCGCTGCAAGTTTTGGGGGCAGGTGGGCGGCACGACAGATTTAATCGTCTTCGTCCTCTTTTTCATCCTTTTTTAATTTCTCTTCCTCCACGATTTGGATGCGCGCGCCGCGTTTGAGCTTGCGGGCGATGGCGGAGTACGGTCCGGTGACGAGTTGCTCGCCCTCTTGCAGGCCGCTGAGGATTTCGATGTAGTCGTTGTCCTGCACGCCGGTTTTCACTTCGCGGATGCCGACGGTATCGCCTGCGACGATGAACACGATTTCGCGGAGGTCGTCGTCGTCCTTTTTGCTCACTTTTTCGGCTTGGGCACCGTCGTCTTTTTTGATTTTGTCGCCGTCTTCTTCGCGTACCGTCACGGCGATGAGCGGCACGGAAAGCGTGTTCTCGGCGGTGTGCGTGAAGATATTGACCGAGGCGGACATCCCCGGCCGGAACGGATAGCGGCGTTTGCCGACCTGCACCAGATCCTGATAAGAGGCGGGGTCAATGCGGATTTTGACCACAAAATTGGTCACTTGGTCGGTGTTCAGGCTAACCGCCGAGCCGCCGATGAGGCCGCCGACATTGCTGGCCGAGTTGGCGATTTCGCTCACCTTGCCTTTGAACTTGCGGCCCAAGTATGCGTCCACCTCGATTTCGGCCTCGTCGCCGGTGCTCACTTTGAGGATGTCGTTTTCCGAGACCTCCACTTGCACCTCCATCGAGTGCAGGTTGGCGATGCGCATCATTTCGGTGCCGGCCATTTGCAGGGTGCCGACCACACGCTCGCCTTTTTCGACGTTGAGCTTCGAGACGATGCCGCTGACCGGGGCCACGATGTTGGTTTTTTGGAGGCTTGTGCGCAGTTCTTTGAGGGTGGCACGGGCACTATTGATGCCGAAATCGGCCACGCGCACGCTCTGTTTCGCACTCGATTGGTTGCTTTCGGCGGCTCGGAGGCTGGCTTCGGCGGCAGCGAGGCCAGCCTCCAAAGCCCGCAAGTTGCTGAGCGAGTTGTCGAAATCGGCTTGGCTGACCACGCCTTCTTTGAGCAGTTTTTCGGTGCGGGCATGGGCTGCGCGGGCAGCTTCGAGTTGGGCGGCAACGCGCTGTTTTTCGGCTTTCAGCTGCTCGATTTGCGCCCCGGAGCCGCCCACGTTGGCGGTCGAGATTTCGCGCTGGGCTTCCGCGCTTTTCACGGCGGCCTCGCCGCGCTCCACTGCGCTGGCGTATTCGTCCGGGCGGATTTTGCCCAAAATCTGGCCGACGGTCACGCTGTCGCCTTCCTTGACGTACAGTTCCGTGATTTCACCCGATACGTCGGAGGCGAGTTTCACCTCGGTTTCGGGAAAGATTTTGCCGCTCGCGCTGACCGTCTCGCGGATGGTGCGGCGTTGCACTTTTTCGGCGGTGACTTCCTCGCCTTTGGGTTTTTGCTTGCTTTTCACGACGGCGGCGGCGAGCAGCACCGCGAGCACGCCGAGCAGGATGTAGAGGTTGCGCCTACTCTTTTTGGCTGGTTTGGCTTCCATGTTTTCGTCCGTGTTTTTTCAAAAAATACTGGGCAGCGGCCTCCGAAAGAAGGCGGTGCAAGGTTAACTGCCCGCGCCCCGCTTGCCGTAAATTGTTGGATAAATGCGGCCAAACAGCGGATGAAGTGCGCCTGATTTTGCCGACACGGTGTGGCCCGCGCCGCTGTCGGCAACTGCCAATAATTGGGTGCCCAAAAATTCCTGAAAAAAAATCTGGGCAAAAACTTGGATGTACATACTAACAGGTATGTATCTTTGGGCCATGCAAGCCACCGACACACGCAGCCAAATCTTGGAACGGATGTTTCTCGACATCCGCCGAAACGGTTTTCAGGGCCTCCGGGCCGACAAGGTGATTGCCGATATGCCTGTGACGAAGGGGGCTTTGTACCACTATTTTCCGAACAAACAGGCCATCGGCACGGCGGTCATCGAGGAAATTTTGCGGCCAAACTACCTCCGTTTTTACCGTGAGCTCGACCGCTGGGAGGGCAATCCCATTGATAAATTGCAAGAGCACCTGCGCTTCCTCGCAGACAATGCCACCGACGAAGACGTGGCTCTGGGCTGTCCTTTGAACAATTTGGTGCAGGAAATGAGCCCACTTGACGAAGATTTTCGCCTCCGCATGAAAAACATCGTGGATGGCATCCACAAGTCCATTGCAGCGGCGTTGCTGCGCGGCCAGATGAACGGGCAGGTGCGGGCGCAGGCCAATGCTTACCAAGTGGCGCAGTTTTTCTTCGCCAGCGTTGAAGGGGCATACTCCGTCGCCAAAGTGCGGAAGGACGCGGCGGCCTTCAAATCCAACATGGAGCTGCTGTCCAACTTCTTGGACACGCTCCGGGCTTAGGCCCATTTTTTTTGACCATAAACATACCTACTGGTATGTATGTGCATAAATCTATCATTCATCACTCCTAACTCATCATTTAAAAAATGTACGTCATCACAGGTTCCACCGGCAACACCGGCAAACGCATCGCCCACGCCCTGCTGGCCGCAGGCAAACCCGTCAAAGTCATCGGTCGAAGTGCCGAAAAACTGGCCGAGCTCACAGCGGCAGGCGCGGTTGCTGCCGTCGGCGATGTCCACGACCGTCACTTTCTGACCGAGGCATTTCGCGGCGCGACGGCCATTTACCTCATGATTCCGCCCAATTTCGCAGCGACCGATTGGCCTGCCTACATGGACGAAATTGCTGCCAACTACCTCGCCGTGCTGCGCGAAAGCGGCGTGAAAAAAGTGGTTTTCCTCAGCTCGCTGGGCGCACACCTGACCACAGGTGCAGGCCCCGTGAGCGGCCTTGCCCGCCTCGAAGTGGCCCTGCGCGACGTGCCCGGCCTCGATGTGCTGTCGCTGCGCCCCGGCTTTTTTATGGAAAATTTTTACGCACAGGTGGGCATGATTCAGCACATGGGCATCATCGGGTACTCGCTCAGCCCCGACGTGCGGATGCCCATCATCCACACCCGCGACATCGCAGAAGTGGCTGCCAAACGCCTGCTCGCGCTCGATTTCAGCGGCCATAGCCACGTTTTCATCGGCGGCCCCGCCGACCTGACGATGCCCGAAGTCGCAGCTATTTTGGGCCAAGGCATCGGCAAGCCGGGTCTGAACTACGTCCAGTTTTCGCAGGCCGACGCGAAAGCGGGCATGATGCAAAACGGCCTGCCCGAAACCATCGCCGACGGCTACACCGAACTTTTCGGCGCGCTCAACTCCGGCAATTACATGGACGGCTACGCCCGCACACCCGAAGTGACCACGCCCACGACGCTCCAATGGTTCGCCGAAAACGAGTTCAAGCACGCTTTTGGCGGCTGAGCAATCGGCTCCGGCGCGCTGCCCTCGCGGTGCGCCGGGGCCGCCCTTAACCAATCTTTTGCGCCCCCGGCGGCAACTTGCCCCACCGCTTGCCCGTTCTTTGCGCCAAAATTCCGACCAGACATGACAAAGCAACTGCTGCTCCTCGCCGCGCTCAACCTGTTGACAATCAGCGCGTTCGCACAAGTGAAGCCGCCCCAACCAGAGCAAAACGACCCGGAGGCCAAGAAACTCTTGGACAAAATCCGCAAGAAATACGAAGGCTATAAAACCCTCGAAGTGGCATTTTCGCTGACCACCGAACTGCCCGGCCAAGCCAAGGATGTGCAAAAAGGCAGCATCGCGCAGGCTGCCGAAAAATTCCGCCTCGACATGGACGCGCAGACCATCATCAGCGACGGCAAGACCACTTGGGTCTATTTGAAAAAGGAAAACGAGGTGCAAATCAACGACGCGGGCACAGGCGACGAGAGCGCGTTCCTCACGCCGAAAGAACTCCTAAGTCGTTATCAGCGAGGCGATTACACCTACGCCATCACCGAAAAAACAACCGAAGGCGGAAAACCTTTGACCTACATCGAGTTCAAGCCGAAGGACAAAAACTCGGAGTACGCCAAAATCCGCCTGACCCTCGACACGAAAGCCAACACCATCGAAAGCATCAAGGCATTTGCGAAAGACGGTGGCCGGTTCACGTTCAAAATCACGAAACTCGTGCCCAACAAAAAATTCCCAGCCGGGCATTTCCTGTTCGACAAGGCCAAATTTCCGGGTGTCCGCGTGGAGGATTTGCGGATGTGAAATTTCCCACAAGGCTCATTTGCGTTCCCGCCCCGGCGAAGTGCCGGGGCGGGAACGCTGTTTTCAGGACGGCCCTCTTTCAACTTTTCAACTTTCCCGCTCTTGCCCCTCGTTTTGTCCGTCAGCCACCAATAGCGAAAAGTGCCGCCCGGTTTTCGCGGGCCGGATGCTACTTTTGCCACCATCGTTTCAAAAAAATGGCTTTCGACATGACTCATTTTCCCGGTAAAAAAATCGCCCTGCTTGCCCTGCCCGCGCTTTTCGCATGGGTCGGCTGCAAAGAAAAACCGCTCTCCGTGCCCGATTCCTCGGTCGGCAAACGCAAGGTGCTGGTGGAAGAACTGACAGGCGTGGACTGTGCAAACTGTCCCAAAGGCCCGCAAGAGTTGGACGCTCTCTCGAAAATCTATGGCAAAAATCTGGTAGCAGTGGCGATTCACGCTGGGGCGCGTGGCTCGTTCAACAAGCAACTGCCCGGCGCTGCTTACAACTTCAATACCGACGAACTGGAAGAATTGGTGGCTGCGATAGGCGAACCGTCGTTGTTCCCGTCCGCAGCAATCAACCGGCAAGAAGCCAACGGCGACCCCTCGCTTTTTTATGAGCAACCTTGGGGAGGCCTCGTCGCGCTGGAGCTCGGGCAAGACCACAACGTCGGGTTGTTTTTGGAGAACAAATACGACTCCGAGACCCGCCAAGTGGAAGTGGAAGTCCGCATCGCGCCGGAAGCCGACCTTTCTGGCGGGCACAACCTGACGGTTTACATGGTGCAGGACAGCATCGTTGACCCGCAAAACGTATTCGGCACGCTCACGCCCAACTACGTCCATCGCCACGTCCTCCGCAAAGTGCTGACCAACGTGGCCGGCGACGGCATTGACGAGCCGCTCACGAAAGGCGCGGTGGTCACGCGCACGTTCTCGTACACATTGCCAGCGGATTTCGACGTGCTGCACGGCTACGTCGTGGCCTTCATCCATCGCAACGGCAACCCCGACAAGGAGGTGCTGCAAGTCGAGGAAAAACACATCATTGAATAGAGGGTGATTTGACGATTTGGCTATTTGGTGATTTGAAATCCAAACAGCCAAATCACCGAATCACCGAATCACCAACAATTTATGAACCCGCACAAACGCGCTTTCCTGCTCATCCTCGACGGCTGGGGTCTCGGCCCAAAACCCGAAGCAGACGCTATTTTTCAGGCAAATACGCCGTTCATGGACGGCCTCATGGCAAAATACCCACACTCGACACTCGTCACGCACGGCGAGGACGTGGGCCTGCCCGACGGCCAAATGGGCAATTCGGAGGTCGGGCACATGAACATCGGGGCTGGGCGCATCGTCTGGCAGGAGCTGGCCCGCATCAACAAGGCCGTCCGCGAGCACGAACTGCACACGAACCCGACCCTGCTGGCCGCCCTCGATTTTGCAAAAACAAACGACCGCGCCGTGCATTTGCTCGGCCTCGTCAGCGACGGCGGCGTGCATTCGCACCTCGAACATTTGAAGGCACTTTGCGACATCGCCACCGAACGCGGCTGCCCGCGCACCTTCGTCCACGCCTTCACCGACGGGCGCGACTGCGACCCGAAAAGCGGCGCGGCGTTCCTCGAAGATTTGTTGCAACACATTCAAAATCAGCCGGTTAAAATCGCCTCCGTCATCGGTCGCTATTTTGCGATGGACCGCGACAAACGCTGGGAGCGCGTCAAATTGGCCTACGACCTATTGGTACACGGCACGGGTACGCCCGTGCGCGACATCCCGGCGGCCATCCGCGCCAGCTACGCCGAAGGCGTGACCGACGAATTCCTGAAACCAATGGTCGCCGAGGGCGTGGACGGGCAAATCCGGCCCGGCGACGTGGTCATTTGTTTCAATTTCCGCACCGACCGCCTCCGCGAACTGACCACCGTGCTTTCGCAAACGCCCATGCCCGAACACGGCATGGATACGCTGCCGCTCCGATACGTCACCATGACCCGCTACGACGATACCTACAAAGGCGTGGACGTGATTTTTGAAAAAGACGACGTGACCAAGACCCTCGGCGAAGTGCTGGCCGGCGCGGGCCGCACCCAAGTCCGCATCGCGGAGACGGAGAAATACCCGCACGTCACGTTCTTTTTTTCCGGCGGGCGCGAGGAGCCGTTCGCGGGCGAGCGGCGGCTCATGGTGCCTTCGCCGAAAGTGGCGACCTACGACCTCCAACCCGAAATGTCCGCGCCGGGCATCACAGAGGCGATTATGGCTGATATTCAGGCCAATACGCCCGATTTCATCTGCCTCAATTTTGCGAACACTGATATGGTCGGGCACACGGGCGTGTTCGCCGCCGCCATGAAAGCCGCCGAAACGGTGGACAATTGCCTCTCGCAAATCATCCCGCTTGCACTCGCGCACGACTATGCTTGCCTGCTCATTGCCGACCACGGCAACTCCGATTACATGATAAATGACGACGGCTCGCCAAACACCGCGCACACCAAAAACCCTGTGCCGTGCGTCCTCGTCAGCAATCACCTGACCGGCCAAGAACGCCTGAAAAACGGCCGCTTGGCCGACGTGGCCCCGACCATTTTGGGACTGCTGGGCATTGAGCCGTCAAAAGAAATGACTGGAGAATATTTAGTGATGAATGATGAGTTATGAGTGATGTGTTTTGAGTGTTGGGGGTTGTGGTGTGGTTT
>JBKBIC010000248.1:0-6967 GCA_046299435.1 Saprospiraceae bacterium | reverse complement strand
GCCAAAAAAGTCATCAGGCGGCCTTTGCGGTCGGGGTCGTCGAAGTGGGTGTCGGTGATGGTGTTTTTCAGGTGCGGGTGGTCGAGGAAGTCGGCGTAGCCGAGGCTGACTTTCGCATCGAACGGGTTGGCGAGTGCCTCGGCGGAGACAATCGTGCCGTTTTTGGCATCAAAATATGCCTCGCCCATGATGGCCATGCCCGCGCTGGTACCGCCCACGACGGCCTTTTTTTCGTGGATGAGATAGCGGATGGCCTCGCCGACGGGCTTGTTTTTCCAAAAAGAAACGTAGTCCCATTGGTCGCCGCCTGCAACCCAAAGTGCCTCGGCGCGCCGGATTTGCTGCACGACGTATGGGTCGAGCGCGGCAGCTGCCGAGGGCATCACGATGGTCTCCACCGAATTGACGGCCACGCCGAGGTCGGTGAAAAAGTAGTCGTTGTAGCCGTCTGCGCCCGCTGCCCGGATGACGACGACATCGCCGCCGCTGGCGCGTTGGAGGAACCAGCGCATGGCATTGTCGTCCTCCGATGAGCCGCCCATGAGGCAAAGGCCGCCTTGCGTCGCAGGCGAAACGTCGGTGGTGTCGCCCGTGAAATACGATGTATAAAGTTGAGCCTCAACGAGTTGTGGAAAAGCGAACAGAAATGGCAGCAGCAAATGCTTCATGGGTAGAAAAAATATTTGAGGGAAAATCGCGGCGAAAATAGCAAACCCGACCCAGCCCTGTGACGCACGAAGGGCCTTTGAGCGCGTATGTTTTGCCAGTTCATGTTGACCATCGAATGAGCCAATCTGCTCCGCCCCAACTTTTTTTATCCGGCCTCCCAACCTTCCGGCTAACCCTCGTTGTCTTTGGGGACAAACGCTGTTCACAAAAACTATTCACCAAATTCGTTCGTCATGAAAAACCGTGTCCCACTGCTTGCCCTCGTCGGCTTTCTGTTTGCTGGCTTGGTCGGTTGCCTGAAAGATGAATGCACGACCACCCGCACGTTCACCCGATTCGACCCGGTGTACAAATCGGTGGCCGAAATCCGCACGGGCATCGCCGCCCAGTCGCCCCGCGCCATGAAAAACCCCGGCAAGATTTACTACTATCAAAACTACCTGTTGGTCAACGAAATCCGCGAGGGCATCCACGTCTTCGACAATTCCGACCCGGCCAACCCCAAACCCGTCGTGTTTTGGAGCATCCCCGGCAACGTGGACATGGCGATTCTGGGCAATCACCTGTACGCCGACCAATATGTGGACTTGCTGACGCTCGACATCTCCGATTTCCAAAACCCGACCGTCAGCTGCCGCGCCGAAAACGTGTTCCAACTGTACGGTTACGACCCCTATCGCGGTTGGCTCGTCGAGTACGCGGCCACCGAAGTCACCGAGACCCTCAAATGCAGCGACGACCGCACCAACCAAAATTGGTGGTGGGCTGGCAACGGCGGCATCTTCATTGACGTGGCTTTCGATGCTGCTGGCCCCACCAAAAGCAACAACTCTGCATCGAGTGCCCTATCCCAAGCCACTGGCGTAAGTGGCTCGTTTGCAAGGTTTTGCTTCGTCGGCCCGTACCTCTACGGCGTGGACAACAGCACCCTTTACCCCTTCGACCTCGCCAATCCGGCCTGCCCCAGCAAACTCGAAGCCGTGCCCGTCGGCTGGAACATCGAGACCATTTTCCCATTCAAAGACCGCCTGTTCCTCGGCTCTCAAACGGGCGTGTTCATCTACAATGCCACCAACCCCCGCAAGCCCGTGTACGAAAGCGGCTTCACGCACGCAACCGGCTGTGACCCAGTGGTTTGCGACGAAAACTACGCCTTCGTCACCGTCCATGACGGCACGACTTGCAACGGCGAAGGCATCAACTCGCTCGACATCGTGGGCATCAGCGCACTTCCGGCCACCGCTCTTTTGAAATCCTATTCCATGACGCGCCCCCTCGGTCTCGGCCTCGCCGGAAACCTCCTGTTCCTCGCCGACGACGGCCTCAAAATCTTCGACCGCTCGGATATCCAAAGCCTGAAACTCCTCTCGCACACCAAAGGCGTGAAGGCTTGGGATGTCATCGCGCTTTCGGAAAGCCACCTTTTGGTCGTCGGCGAGGGCGGGTTTTACCAGTTCGATACCTCCGACCCCGCCAACCCCAAGCAAATCAGCCACATGGCGGTGAATTGACGGGGTGATTTGAGGATTTGGCGATTCGGTGATTTGAAAACCAAGCCACCGAATAGCCAAATCACCGAATCACCAAATCCCCAAATCTCCTTGACAATGAACAAGTTACCACAAATACTACTTTTCTGTTGGCTGGGCTGCTTCGGCAGCGCCAGCCGCCTTTTGGGGCAGACGACTGCCCCGGCGGACAGCTGCGTGGACTTGGTTCACCTGAAAAACGGCAGCCTGTTCCGGGGGAAAATCGTCGAGTACAAGCCCGGCGAAAGCCTCACCGTAAAAACCTCGAGCGGCCTGCTGCTCTGGTTTGAGGACAAACGGGTGCGGAAAATCGTGCAGGATTGCCCGAAAACACGCCCCGCTAAAACCCGTCCGGCCCGCTCGTACTCGTTCCGCGAACGAGGGATTTACAACGCTACCCGCCTCGGCGTTCTGCTCGGCGATGCGTACCGGGGCGGCTCGGCGACGGGCGCGTTCGTGCAACACAGCACGGGCTGGCAGTTCAGCCGGATGCTCGGCGCGGGGATCGGGCTGGGTGCCGAAAACTTCATGCTCGACAACGAAGACGCGGCCACCTACCCGGTTTTTGCCGAAGCACGGGGCTATTTTTTGCCCCAGAAAGTTTCGCCGTACTTTTCGCTGGCGGGCGGCTGGGCATTCGCTGGGAAAGTCCGCAACGACCCCGACAACTGGTCGAACAAAATCACTGACGATTGGCGCGGCGGCCTCATGGCACGGGGCAACCTCGGATACCGTTTCGGCAACCATTTCACGCTTGATGTAGGCATCCGGTTGCAGCGCAAAACCCGCCTCTGGACGGCCCGCTGGGGCAGCAACGAAACGGGCAGCGACCGCATCCTCCACAAGCGGCTGGAAGTGAGCGCGGGGTTTTTGTTTTGACTGAAAATCAATTGTTTGCACACAAAACCTTTGACTATGAAACTTCTCGTCTTTTTGCTCACAACTACTGCTGTGCTGGCCTTAGCAGGCTGCGACAAGTGCCCAGAAACCGTCGAAAACGCCTGCATTGACCAAAAAATCGAGGCGTTCAAGACTGAACCGGGTGCGTATCAAGTGGTCAAGATTACCTCTCCGGCGCGGACACTCTACTGGTTCGTGGATTCGTATGCTGATGCCGGCGAAGAAATCGTGGACATAGCCTGCAACGTGGTCTGCATCACTGACCTCGAAGGCATCACTGATATTCCTTGCGACGACACGATTTTCGACGGCCAACAAGAGGTCATCTGGCAGAAATAACCAAGCCACCCCATTGACCCAGTTATCCCATTGCCTGATTAGCACATTCATTTGGATGAACCTTTTTGGAAAGAAAAACTGGACAGAACGCGAATTGGTGGACGGCTGCGTCCGCAACGACCGCCGCGCCCAAGAGGCACTGTACCGGCGTTTCTTTCCGGGCATGATGCGGATGTGCCTGCGCTACACCCGCGACGAAGACCGAGCGATGGAGATTGTCAACAACGGCTTCCTGCGCGTATTCAAAAAACTCGACACGTTCGCATTCAAGGGCAGCCTCGAAGGTTGGGTGCGGCGGCTCGTGTACCACAGCGTGGCCGACCACTTCCGCGAGCACTCGAAATATTACCATTTCCTCGTGTTCGAGGAGCGCGACGCGACGGTGCTCGAAACCGGCAACGACCGATTTTTTGAGGAAGACATCCTCCGCGAAGTCCGCGCCTTGCCGCCCACGTCGCAAGAAGTTTTCAGGCTGTATGCCATCGAAGGTTTCTCGCACAACGAAATCGCCGAGCGGCTGGGCATCAGCGAAGGCACTTCCAAATGGCACCTTTCGACCGCCCGCGCCAAGCTCCGCGAACAACTCGAAGCCCTCGACGGCGGACGCTACCTGCGCGAAAAAACAGCCTAAAAGCCGCTGAAAACCAAAGACTTAGCCCCCAATTAACAACTCACAACTGACCACTACCGACATGGAAAACTTGGACAAGAAAATAGATAAAAAAACGGTTGACCGAGGCTGGTCGGCCATGCGGGATTTGCTCGACCGCGAAATGCCCACGCCCGAACGCCGCCGCCGTCGGTGGCCGTTCTGGTTTTGGCTGGCGGCCCTGCCCGGCTTGCTCATCGGGTCGGGCTTGGCGGTTTGGGGGACGTTTTCGGAAACCGATGCCGCGCCTGTGCCAACTGTGAAACCCACCCGACCCGCGCCCGCCGCGCCTGTGGCCGCAGCCGAAAAACCTGCCGTTGGCAACCACAACGAGGCAAATACAAACGAGCAAAGTGAAAGCAAAAACACAGGGCAAATCGCCCGCAGTCAAACACCCGTAACCGCGTCTCAGCAACCGCAACGCATTGGAAATCAACAAGAAACAACGCACTATGCTTTTCCGGTCACTGCTTTTTCGGTAGGCTCGTCCGAACCAAGCATGACAATCGTGGCTGCCCAAAACACGCCGGTTGAGCAGCCCATTTCGCCGTCCGCACAAGCTATTGAAAACACCGCACAAACACGCGCCGCGCCGCTCGCCACATTGCCGACCGCGCTGGCTTTTTTACCCAAAGAAGAGGGGCAACAACTTGTTATTGAAAACATCGCACATCCCATCAAACCTGTGCTCGCGTGCTGCGAGCAACCCAAAAAATGGGCATTGGGCGGCACCGTCGCTGCCCGCTCGGAACAGATGCCGAACCCGACAGGCTTCCACGCTGGGGCGGTGGCCGACTGGAAATTCGCCAAACGTTTTGGCCTGCGGACGGGTTTGAACTACTCGTTTTCCCGGATTTCGGACGAGAGCACCGCGACAGGTGTGCAGGTGGACGCTGAAACCTACTTGGACGTAACGGGCGATTCGAGTTTCGTCAAATCAATCGCCAGCAGCCCAAGCACCGACTACGACCCTGCCGAGGCCGTGTTCGTGCCCGTGTCGCGGGTGCATCGTTTGGAAGTGCCGCTCCTGTTTTGGGCGCAGCCTTTTCCGAAATGGCGGGCCTACGCGGGCCTCACAGTCAGCCGTCTCCTGCGGGCTTCGGCAGGCGATTACTCGTTGACAGCCAGCCAGTTGCATCAGTTTTCCGGGCAGTTGGCCGACCAGTTTTCGAGCCGTGCCAACGACATCGTGCAGCAGCATTCCTCGAAGTGGGATGCCCGCTGGCAGTTCGGGCTTGGCTTTTTGCCCAGCAAAAAATGGGAAATCAATGTCGGGGTCGGGCGCAGTTTCAACACGCAAACCCGCGCTGCGGTCAGTTTGGAGGACAACGCGAATGGGTTCAACCCTGTGAAAAACGAGATTTCGACCGCCCGCCAATGGCCGACCGCGCAGTTGGGCGCGGTGTATTTTTTTGATTAGACTTCTTGCGAAACTCTGCGGGTTCTCTGCGAAACTCTGCGTAACAGCCCTATTACGCAGAGTTTCGCAAGAAGTCTATTGACGATTTGCGATTGACCGTGCTTGGGGGATTCGCAAATCATAATTCATCAATCAAACTCATGCCAGCACGGCTTCCCGCACGGTTACCGGCAAAATCGTCTTCAATTTTTCGAGCACGAAATCCACTTCCTCCGTCGAGTTATAGTGCGAAAACGAGAAGCGGATGGATTTCCGGGCCGGGTCGGCACCGATGGCTTCGAGGACGTGCGAGCCTTTTTCGGAGCCACTCGAACACGCACTGCCGCCCGACGCACTGATGCCCGCGATGTCGAGGCTGAGCAGCAACAGCTCGTTTTTCGGCGAAGGCGGAAACGACACATTGAGCACCGTGTAAAGGCATTCGCCGTCGTGGTCGCCGTTGAACTCGATGTCCTCGAAAGTTTCCAACAGCCTGTTTTTCATGTAGTTACGCACGGATTGGATGTGCTCGCTGCGCTCGTGCATCTCGGTGCAGGCCAGTTCGAGGGCCTTTGCCAAGCCCACGATGCCGTACACGTTTTCGGTGCCGCCGCGCATATTCCGTTCCTGCGCGCCGCCGTCAATGTAGGGTTTGATGGGCGATTCGCTGTTGATGTAAATGAAGCCCACGCCCTTCGGCCCGTGAAACTTGTGCGCCGCGCCGGAGAGGAAATTGACCTTCACTTTGGACACATCCACCGGGAAATGCCCGACGGTTTGCACCGTGTCGGAGTGGAAAAGTGCGCCATGCCGCTGGCAAATTTCGGAGACCTCGGCGAGGTCAATCATCGTCCCGATTTCGTTGTTGGCGTGCATCAGGCTGACGAGCGTTTTTTTGCCGCTGCCGTCGGCGAGGGCGCGTTCGAGGGCAGCCATGTCGGGGCGGCCCACTTTGTCCACCGGAAGCCAGACGACTTCGGTGCCGTGTTTTTCCAGAAATTCGAGGGTGTGCGTGCCGCAGTGGTGCTCGGTCGGGCTGGAAATGATGCGCTGCACACCGAGGTCGCGGACGGCGCATTTGAGGGCCATGTTGTTGCTCTCTGTGCCGCCGGACGTGAAAAATATTTCGGCAGTCGAGGCGCTGATGCAACGGGCGACGGTCTTGCGAGCCGTTTCGACCAATGCCCGCACCGACCGCCCTTCGGCGTGGATGCTCGACGGGTTGCCGAACTGCCCGCGCAACACGGGCAACATGGCGTTGACGACTTCCTCGGCGATTGGAGTGGTGGCGGCGTTGTCGAAATAAACTCTTTGCATTTGTAGGGATGAGGAATGAGGGAAGAGGAATGACGCAACTTGCTGTTTTTCAGAAAGTTGTGCCCGTCCACAACCCGGTTGAAACTGGTTGGGCGGAAAATCGGCACGAAGGTAAAAATTGGCATAGCGGGCGAGGGCGGGGGGGAGGACACCTACGTTGTCCCG
>JBKBIC010000247.1:0-7020 GCA_046299435.1 Saprospiraceae bacterium | reverse complement strand
AGCGAAAGCAACCTAAGCCCGTTTTCTTTTCCCGGCAAAAGTCGTTTGCATGGCCTTTCCTCAGCCCACGCGAGCGGGGTAAGCTGCCAGCTTGCCCAAAAACACTTCTCGTTGTGCCTTGCTCAAGGGTACTTGTTGCCGACCGATGTGTATAACATGACCCTCTACGCTCTCCACTTTTGTCAGGTTGACGATGAAACTCCTGTGTACGCGCAGGAAGTGCTCTGCCGGAAGTGTCCCTTCCATTTGGCTCATGGACATCAGCGAGACGATGCGCCCGCCGGGCAAGTGCAGGCGCACATACTTCTCCATGGCCTCCACAAAAAGCAGGTCGCCTAACGCAACTTTGACCAAGCGTCCGTCGGATTTTACGAAGATGTGGCCTGGTGCAGGCTCCGCTGCAAGCGTGGTGGGCTGCGGCACCTCCGTCGTGCCGGGGCCGAGCCATTCGATGGCCTTTGAGACGGCCTTGAAAAAACGGCCAAACTCGATGGGCTTCAGCAGGTAGTCCATCACGCCGAGGTCGAAGGCCGATAGGGAGTGCTCTCGGTAGGCTGTGGTCAGGACGGTGGCAGGCGGCTTGGGCAGCATCCGCAACAAGTCCAGCCCGTTGAGGTCGGGCATTTCTATGTCGAGGAAAAGCAAATCGGGAGGGCTTTGTTGCAGGGCGAGCCGGGCCTCGAAGGCGTTTTTGCAGGCGGCGGCAAGTGTCAGGAACGGCACTTTCTGGATGTGCGCCGCCAGCAGCTCGCGGGCGAGCGGCTCGTCATCCACCACTATACAGGCGTATGTCCTCATATCGCAGACTCCAATTGCAGGCTCAATTGTACGCCAAAAACGCCGTTGTCAGCTGTGGTTCGGAGGGTGTGTCGCCCCGGGTAATTGAGTTCCAGCTGTCGGCGGGCATTTTTCAGGCCGATGCCGCCACCTTTTCCTGCTTCGTGGATCGGGCCTTGAGGCGGCAGGCTGTTCTCCGCCGAGAACCTGAACGCGCCACTCGGCTCTATCTCCATTTCGAGGCGCACCCAAGCCATGTCGTCTTGGTTGAGCTGCCCGTGCTTGAAGCAGTTTTCCACAAAACTGAGCAGCAGCATCGGGGCTATGGCCCAGCCTTGCGGGCTGCCCTCGACGTAAAAATCCACGTTGGCGGAGGGCAGGTTGCGCAGGCGTTGGAGATCGACGAATTGCTCAATCGCCCGAATTTCCTGTGCCAACGGGGTCTTGACCGCGTTTCCGTCGTACAGAGCATAGCGCAGGATGTCGGCCAGCCGTGCCACCATGGGCGCCGCGTTCTCGTGGCGTTGGAGAGCCAGCGTATAGATGTTGTTCAGCGAATTGAAGATAAAATGTGGGCTTATTTGGGCCCGAAGGAAGCGGAGCTCGGCCTCCAAGTTCTCGCTCCGGAGCAAGAACTGGCGTTCGCGATCGGTCTGGAATTGCCGGAAATACCAAAAAAGCGTGGACAGCAGCAGGTACAACGCCCAGTCCAGCACCGTGCTGAACACCCCGTGCCAGCCCTCGCTTTCGCACAAAAACATCTCCAAGCCGCTCCATCGCTGCAATACCACATAGCCGGCCGTGCAGCCGGTGCAGGCCAGGGCGTACATGGCGAATCGCCTGTGGACGAAGAAACGCGGGATGAGCCAGTAATAATTGAGGTACAGGATGCACAGCACAGAGGCCGTGTCGCACAGCGACCTGACCAAGCCAATCTGCCACGAAACACTGTCGGCCAGATAGTAATCCAACGACATTAAGAAGCCCAACAGCGCGAATACGGCCTGCTCCCGCCAGCCGAGGGGCGGCGGGTACTTTTCCGGTTGTTCGTGCTGTGTTTGGCTTGGCATCGCGCAAATGTATGCCGGGCTGCGGGCGGACACCCGGGCTTTTGCCCGAACTGGCCGAAAAACGGCATCCCGCCCGGCCTCCAATGCTCGAACGGACAACCAAGCCGTCGCAGACGCTTTTCGTGCCGTTTTTGTGGCGTTTCGAGGAATAAACCTTGATGCGACACACCGCGGCCCAACCTTTGCCCCCTCAAAGGCCGCCAAAATCCGGCTGCTATTCAAAGACAATCAAACATCCGAAACCATGCAACGCCGCCTGTTCTTGCGAAAAATCGGCCTCGGTGCCGTCGGCCTGTGGGCCATTCCTCAAATCGTTCAATCTTGCACCAAAGATCCGCTCCACGCGGAGGCTACCCCCGACGAGCTCGCCGATAGCCCGTGGGCTGACGGGAAGGGCGACCGCAGCCGCGTCCCCCGCTCCGTCGTCGTCATCGGGGCTGGCGCGGCTGGGATGTATGCAGCCTCATGGCTCAAGGCGAGGGGCTGTACCGTGAAAATCCTCGAATCCAGCGAACGCCGTGGCGGGCGTGTGAAGGCCCTGACGGGGTTCGCTGACTTTCCCGTCGAGCTGGGTGCTGAGATCATCCACGGCAACAACTCCATGCTATACCGGTGGGCGCAGCAACAGGGCGCGCAGTTCGTCAATTACAGCCCAGTGGACTATTTCCGGCTCGACGGGCAGCTATTCAGCGAGCCGCAAATTGAGGACGACCCGCACGTGATCGCCGCATGGGCATTCTCCGAAAACGCCACCAGTTATCAAGGCCCTGACAAGACAGTGGCCCAGCGCGTGGCCGAGGTAGGGCTGCCCTCCCGCGTACACCACATCGTGAATGCCGACGTGGGCAACGAGTACGGCACCGACAACCAACACCTGAGCATCAAAGGCATCGCGCAGGAAGACGCGGCTTGGACTGCGGGCAACGGCGACTACCCGATGCGGAACCGGACGTTCGCGCAAATCATGGATGCCACGTTCGCCAACATCCTGCCGGACATCCTGTACAACACAAAGGCTGTCCGCATCGAGTACCCCGCCGGCAGCGGCAAGCCGAGGGTCAAAGACCAAGCAGGGGTTTGGCACACCGCCGATGCCGTGCTCCTGACCGTGCCGCTCCCCGTGCTGCAAAACAACGCCATCGAGTTCTCGCCCGCGCTGCCGACATGGAAAACCGCCGCTATCCAGAATATCGGCATGGGCGCGGGCATGAAGATCATCTTCAAGTTCAGCCAGCGTTTCTGGGCCTCCAACCTGCGCTTCCTGACTTCCGACCAGTTGGGCCACGAATTTTGGTACACCAGCAAGCAGCGCGGCAACGACCATGTGCTCACCCTCTTCGTCATGGGCGGGCGGGCGGCCACCCTCTCGGCGCAGGGCGCGGGCGCGGTGGCGACGGTCGTCGCCGAGCTGGACGCGCTCTATGGCAACAACGCCGCATCGAGCGCGCTCATCGGCTCGCACATCGAAGACTGGGGCAAAAACCCCCACATCGGCGGGGCATATTCTTTTCCGGTCGTCGGCGGAGGGGGGCTTGCAACGCGGCGCGATTTGTCCAAAAAACTGAACGACAAACTGTTCTTCGCCGGAGAGGCCACGCATTTCGCCGGGCACAGTGCCACCTTGCACGGAGCCTTGGAAACGGGCCTGCGCGCCGCCAAAGAAATCCGCGCCGCCTTGAAGTAAAACGCCGACGGCCAGCCGTGCCCCCAGTCGGGTGCGCGGCTGGCCGTCGGGAACTACCGGTGCAGAACAAGGGCGTTTTTAGCCTTCAGCGTAGGAATGTTCGGGCGCGAGGACATCCTCAAACGTCTTCATAATATCGTAAGTAGTCAGTATGCCGAGCAATTTCCCCTCCCCATCCGTGACCGGAAGGGCATGAAAACGGTTGGCGCGGAATATTTGGAGTGCCGCCCCCACCGTGTCGTCCATGCGGAGGCAGACCGGGTTATCGGTCATCATATCCCTGACTAAAATGGAGTGCAGGCGTTCGTTGCTTTTCGCAAGCCCGTCGGAACTGCTGAAAAAATCCCGGATGATACGCAGATAATCTGTGTAACTGACGATGCCCACCAATTTGCCGTGCTCCACCACCGGCGCATGGTGGAAGCCGTGCTGCTCGAAGATTTGCCGCACTTCCTCCAGATTGTCATCGGGCGCGACGGACGAGATTTTTCGGGTCATTATGCTGGATACTGGCAGATTTCGCTTCATCACCGAGCGTTTTAGATGTTACCCCGCGCACCATAGCAGCGGGATGTCTTCGATTGACAAGGCGAAAGTCTGCCGGATGGGGGCAGCCGAGCTATGACACAAATCACGAAGGGCAGGGATTTGGGTTATCACATTCGAGTGCTCAAAACCCAAAGAAGCAAACAAGCCCAGCCACGATGAAGGCCGCCCCCAACGAGGTCAAGGCATACATGGCCGTCGCAAAATCCGCATCGGAATGGAAGAGCAGCAGGTTGACACCAAAACTGACTGCCATCAAAAACAACCCTACGCCCATGCATTTCATGCCTCGTTGAAAAAGCCGCCGATGCTTTTCTTTGGACGCGGCGATGCGTTGCGCGTCAGCGGGGGAGGGCAGGGCGTGCGTGGGGTGTTCGGCGGGCGATGTGTGGTAAGGCTCCATTGTTCGTAATTTAATTTTTTGAACAAACGATTTTTCCACACAATGATAAGCCGTTTCGCCAATTCTCCCTGCATCCTCCTGCAAGCGGCCGCGAAATTTTTAGCCCGCCCGCCCGTGTTCAATACTTCATCAACTTCGCCAACTGCCCCTTCATCCGCTCCACCGGGAAAAAGTTTTGCTCCAGCGGAATGGCGAACGGCACGGGCGTGTCCAGACTCGCGGCGCGCAGCACGGGTGCGTCCAAGTGCTCGAACAGGTTTTCGGAAATCCACGCCGCGATTTCGCCGCCGATGCCGCCGAAAAGTGTGTCTTCGTGCAAAATCAGCACGCGGTTCGTGCGCTTGACGGAAGCCGCAATCGCCTCATAATCAAGCGGAACGAGCGAGCGCAAATCCACGATGTCGGCATCCAGCCCCATTTCGTCGGCCACCTGTTCGGCCCAGCGAACGCCCATGCCATAGGTCAAAATGGACACGTCGCGGCCCTCGCGCACTTGCCGCGCTTTGCCGATTTCGATGGTGTAAAAACCCTCCGGCACCGCGCCCGATTCCGAGCGGTACAGGGCTTTGTGCTCGAAAAACATGACCGGGTTCGGGTCTTCAAAAGCGGCTAAAAGCAGCCCTTTCGCGTCGGCGGGCGTGCTGGGAAACACTACTTTCAGGCCGGGGACGTGCGTGAACCACGCCTCGTTCGATTGCGAGTGGAACGGCCCCGCGCCCGTGCCGCCGCCCGTGGGCATCCGAATCACCACGTCGGCGGTCTGGCCCCAACGCCAGTGGAGTTTCGCCAAGTTGTTGACGATTTGGTTGAAACCGCAGGTTACGAAGTCCGCGAACTGCATTTCCACCATGCTTTTCATGTCGCGCAGGCCCAATCCGAGGCCAATGCCGACGATGGCCGATTCGCACAGGGGCGTGTTGCGCACGCGGTCTTTGCCAAATTCGTCGGTGAAACCCTGTGTGATTTTGAATACGCCGCCGTAGTCGGCAATGTCCTGGCCCATCAATACGAGCTGCGGATGGCGGCGCATGGCCTCGCGCAGCCCGTCGGAAATCGCGTCAATGAAGCGGAGTTCTCTGCCCCCCCAGCCCCCTGAAGGGGGAGTCGGCGCGGGCGCGGGCGCGTACACATCCGCCAGTTCCTCGGCAGTATCTGGCACGGGTTCCGGCTCTGCGAACATCACGTCCACCGCCGCTTGGATTTGTTGCTTGTAATTGGTTTTCAACGAGTTAGCATGGTCTTCGGTCAGGATGCCCTCGGACAGCAGCCAGCGTTCAAAGTTTTCGATGGGGTCTTTTTGCGCCCATTCGTCCATGAGTTCTTTCGGGACGTACTTCGTGCCGCTGGCCTCCTCGTGGCCGCGCATCCGGAAAGTGACACATTCGAGCAGGAAAGGCTCCGGGTTTTCGCGCATTTCGGCGGCCACTTTTTGGATGGTCGTGAACACCTCGATGATGTTGTTGCCGTCAATTTTGGCCGAGCGCATCCCGTAGCCTGCTGCGCGGTCTATCAAATCTTTGCAGGCATACTGCTCGTTCGGGCGGGTGGAAAGGCCGTAGCCGTTGTTTTCGATGAGGAAAATCACGGGCAGTTTCCAGACGGAAGCCACGTTCAATGCCTCGTGGAATTCGCCCTGACTGGTCGCGCCCTCGCCCGTGAACGCCAGCGACACGCGGCCTTCTTGTTTCAATTTGTGCGCCATTGCCACGCCAGCAGCCAGCGAAAGTTGCGGCCCCAAGTGCGAAATCATGCCCACGATGCCGTGCTCCATCGCGCCGAAGTGGAAGCTGCGGTCGCGGGCTTTCGTGTAGCCGAGGCGTTTGCCCTGCCACTGGCAGAACATCCGGTCGAGCGGCATTTCGCGGGCGGTGAACACGCCGAGGTTGCGGTGCATCGTGAAAATCAGTTCGTCGGGCAGCAGCGCACAGGCCGCGCCGACCGAAATGGCCTCCTGCCCGATGCCCGAAAACCATTTCGAGATGCGCCCCTGCCGCAGCAGGTTCAGCATTTTTTCTTCGATGAGCCGGGGCTTGACGAGCTGGTCGTACAGGTGCAGGAGGGTGTCTTTTTTGAGGCCGGATTTTTTGTACCGGATGGCCGGGGCGGCGGGTGTGGTGGACATTTTTTCGTGGAAAAATGATTGGTTCAAAAAGCGGGCGCGAAGGTCGGGCAATGTGGCGAAACGGCGAAGAAAGGCCGGGTTATTCGCCCAGCAGCCCAAGCGATTGGAGCACCGCGTCGAGTTCCGCGTCGGCGATGCCTTCTTTTTCGGATTTGTCGTAGATGGAGAGGAGGTAAACCGTGTCGTCCACGATTCTCATTGGCCATGATATTTTTGGCTCAACATTTCCAGTTCGGCCATCAACTGATAGGCATCCTTCCCGCCTTTGACCTCGCCCCGGCTGTGCTTTTCTGCCCAAGCCAATGCCTCCGCTAAGAGTGTGTTTTAAAATTTGACGGATGTTTTTTGGCAAACTGGCAATGGAGCAATTGCTTATTATCTCCGAAGGAGTCCTTGGGACAAATAGTGTTCAGTCCCG
>JBKBIC010000246.1:0-7098 GCA_046299435.1 Saprospiraceae bacterium | reverse complement strand
AACCCGCCCCGCCCCCCCCCCCCCCCCCAAAAACAAACGGCAAATCCTCAACTCCCCCCCCTACCCCCGCCAAAAAAAAACCACCCAAACCACGACTCGCTGCACTTCCGCCGCGCCCTGGTTTTTTACGAACTCGAAGGCTACGACGAGGCCATCGCCGACCTGCGCTCGGCCATTACCATTGACTCCATGCAGCCGCAGTATTACGAGGTGCTGGCCGACGTTTTTTTGGATTACACCAAGAGCATACAGGCCGTGCGGACGATGGAAGTGGCCGCATGGAAATTCCCCGAAAGACCTGCTACTTTGTTGAAAATGAGCGAAGTGTACCTCATCGTGAAAAGACACGGCGAGGCCCTGAAAACCCTCGACCGCGTGCTGCAACGCGACCCGCAAAACGCCGAAGCCTACTTCCTCACGGGCCGCGTTGCGCTTGACATGGGAGACTCGAAACGCGCCATCGCCGCCCTGAAAAAATCCGTCCAACTCGATGCCGACAACCCCGAAGCATGGGTCATGCTGGGCCGCATCTTTGCCGACGAGGGCAACCCCATCGCCCTTCGATATTACGACAACGCGCTCCGCCTCGACACGACCGACAACGAGGTGCGCGTATTCAAAGGGATGTTTTACAAACAGCGCGGCGACACGAAAAAGGCCTTCGAGATTTACCGCGACATCGTCATCCGCGACCCGGATTACTCGGATGCGTACTTCGACATGGGCATGATTTACCTCGAATTGGACTCACTTTCAAAGGCTTACGACCATTTCAACCTCGCGCTCCGCACCGACCCGCTCTTCGTCAAAGCCTATTATTACCGGGGCGTGACCGCCGAGGCGCAGGGCAACACGGCCGCCGCGCTCAAAGATTACGAGCAGGCCAACAAAATGTCGCCCAACTACCCAGAGGCCAAAGCAGCGGTGGAGCGACTCAAAAAATGACCCTCTCGATTCATGTCCACAGATAAATCTCTGTGGGCTGAGCACGGAAAATCCTGCCGGATTTTTTTTCCCACAGCCCACAGATTTATCTGTGGGCCACAATCTGTGGGCCAAAAGCAGCCAAACAACTGACAATGAAACATTTAGCACTCGTTTTTGCCCTCGCCTGCGCCAGCCCGTTGGCTGCCCAAATGCGGATGAGCACCGCCCGGCCCGCCGGGCAAATAGATTCGGTGTACCCGTTCGACATCACCCTGCGGGCATTGGACAGCACCGCCGTCAGCTCCCGCGACGTGCTGCCCCGCAACGGCAAACCGACGGTGATTTCCTTTTGGCTGACCACCTGCCAACCCTGCATGATGGAACTCAGTGCGTACATCCAAAAATGGGCGGGCTGGCAACAAGAATCCCCCTTCAATCTCGTGGCGATTTCGACGGACTGGCCGGACAGGTTCCGGCGCGTGGGGCAGGTGGTGGCCGAAAAAAAATTCCCGTTCCCGGCCTATTGGGACTCCAACCGTGAGTTCAAGGAAATAATGCCCGGCGGCTTGAACGGCTTGCCTCAGGTGTTCGTGTTCGATAAAAATGGCAAACTCGCATGGCACCACCGCAAATATTACAGCGGCATGGAGGATGCTTTGTTCCTGAAAATCAAGGAGTTGAATGCAGCACCGTGATGCCTTCGCGCTCGTACAAAAGGCACGAACGGGCAACGCGCCCACGCCAAAGGCAGGCAACCGCGCCCGCCTTTTTTGTTTCAAAAAGGCGCATGAGGCAGTCATCGGTCATCGGTCAGTGGTTCGTTTTTTGGGCAACGCTCTTGGCCGTCGGGCAGGTTTTGGGCCAATCGCAGCCCGCCTTTTTGTACCTCCAAATCGCCCCCGGCGACGTGCCGGTTTTTGAAAAAAACATCGCCGGGTTTTCGCCCGTGCCCGAAAAAACTGGCCCGGAAATTTTCGCTTTTCCCCTGCCCGATTCCGCTGCCGCGCCTGCGGTTTGTGCCGCGTTGCTCCGGTTTTTCCGCGAAAAATCCTTCCTCGCCGCCTCGCTCGACAGTCTCGCTGTGCCGCCTCGCCGCCTCCTTTTGCTTGGCCCGGCCATGCATTGGGTGCGAATCCGGCCCGCGCCCGGCACGGACGAGCGTTGGCTGGCCGCCGCCGGCTTTCGGGAAAAAGACTTTTCCGACCGGCCGCTCGACCACGCCAGCCTGCTCCGCGCACAGGAAAAACTGCTCGAAACTGCCGAAAATGCGGGCTATCCGTTCGCTTCGGTCAGGCTCGATAGCATCGAAATCGGCGCGGACGGCGGGGTGTCCGCAAACTTGCAACTGACACGCAATCAATACTTTGCGTTCGGAAAAATCAAACTCCGGGGCGACCTACGGCTGCCGCGTGGCTACCTGCCCAACTACCTCGGCCTGCGCGAGGGCAGCCCGTACAGCCGCGCCAAAATCCTGCGCGTGCCCGCCCGCCTGCGCGACCTGCCCTTCGTGGAAATGACCGCCAACCCGACCGTCACCTTTGCCGGAAGCGAGGCCGTGCCGAACCTTTTTTTGAAGCGGAAAAAAGCCGGGCGATTCGATTTCATCATTGGCTTGTTGCCGCGCACCGATGCCTCCGACGGGCGTGTGCTGCTGACGGGCAACCTCAACGCGCAATTCCAGAACGCCCTGAATTGGGGCGAAAAATTCTCCGCTGAACTGGAACGCCTGCGCCCCGAAACCCAAAAACTCGACGTGCAGGCCTCCGTGCCTTACCTCGCCGGGCTGCCGTTCGGCGCGGAGGGTCGCCTCGCCATTTTCCGCCGCGACTCGACTTGGGTGGACGCGATGAGCGACGCGGGCGTGCAGTATTTCTTCGAAGGCACCGACCGCGTGAAGTTTTTCTGGGAAAACAAGTCCACTTTCCTTCAAAAAGTGGACACCGCCGCCATCCGCGAAACCCGCCGCCTGCCCGCAAACCTCGATTTCCGGGCCAACAGCTTCGGTCTCGAAACCGTGTTTTCGCGGCTTGATTACCGGTTCAATCCCCGCCGGGGCTGGGCGTTCACGGGGCTGGCAACGGCGGGTTTCAGCACGGTGCGCCGCAATGCCGAAATCGAAAATATCGCCGATGCAAACGACCCAAATTTCTCGTTTTCAACACTTTACGATTCATTGGCCGCTCGCACGGCCCGCTTCCGGCTGGAAGGCCGGGCAGAAATTTACCTGCCAGTTTTCGAGCGGAGCACGGTGAAAATCGCTGCCCGCAGCGGAGCCTTGCTTTCGCCCGCTCGCCCAGTTTTCGCCAACGAACAGTACCGATTGGGCGGCAACAAACTGCTGCGCGGCTTTGACGAAGAAAGCCTTTTTGCCACTCGGTTCGTGGTCGGGACGCTCGAATACCGGCTGCTCATCGGCCAAAATTCGTGGCTCGCGGCGTTCGCGGATGGCGGCTATCTGGAAAACTTGACCGACCGGACGCGCTCGTTTTTGCGCCCGCTCGGCCTCGGAGCAGGCATGACTTTTGAGACGCGGGCGGGCATTTTCGGCATTAGCATGGCTGTCGGGAGTCGGCAGGTCGGGCAAGAGGCCGTTGATTTTCGTGCCGCGAAGTTTCATTTGGGATATGTCAGCCTGTTTTGAGGGGCGAACTTTGCCGGGCTTACACGGCATTCCATTTTCCGAAAATGCTCACCGTCATCCTCCTCGCAGCCGGCCTTTCGCGCCGCATGGGCGTGGCCAATAAGCTGCTCCTGCCTTTCGGCCAATCCACGCTCGTTGGCACGACGGCCTCGAATTTGCTGGCCGCCGGACTGGGCGAGGTGCTCGTCGTGCTGGGCCACGAGGCCGAAAAAGTGCGGGCTGCGCTGGCCGATTTGCCCGTGCAATTCGTTGAAAATCCGCGATTTATGGAGGGAATGACCGCCTCGATTCAGGCGGGTGTGGCTGCGGCGTACCCGGATTCGGAGGGGTACATGATTTGTCCGGGCGATATGCCGTTCGTGTCGGCGGCGGAGTTCCGGCGCATCGGCGATTTTTTCGCGGCGAGTTTTCGGGCCAATCCACAGGCCATTGTGCAGCCCGTGTTCGAAGGGCAGCGCGGCAACCCGGTCGTTTTTTCGCAGGTTTACAGACAGCAAATTTTGGAAAACGCGCACCCCGACGGCTGCCGCCCGGTGCTGCAACGGAACATGGAGAACGTGCGGTTCGTGGAAACGCCGACCGACGGCATCCTGCGCGATTTGGACACGCCGGAGGATTGGCAAGCGGCACAACCCTGAAAAAAAATGCCGACTGCGAGGAGGCAGTCGGCACAAGTTCATACAACAGAAAGGATTAGATTTGGCAATAATAGACTGGCCTATGTTGTCGTGTGGCGATGATTGGTAGGGCAAAAGTGGCAAATGATTTTTGAACGGCAAACACCGCACGAGCCGGGCGCGAGTTTTTCGCTTTGCCCGACCTTCGGGCTTTCATTTTGATTGATGCGCTGGTTTTTTCAGGTCTTTTGGATTCCGATTTACCGTTGGTGGGGGCTGCGGCACATCCGTCGGGTGCGGCGTTTCCGGTTGGCCGGGCTGCGGCTGGAAGTGCCTCCGGGCGTGTTCCATCCGGGCGTGTATTTCAGTACGCCGATTTTCATCAAGTTTTTACAAACGATTGATTTTCAGGGGAAAACCGCGCTGGACGTGGGCACGGGCAGCGGCGCGTTGGCCTTGTTCGCAGCCCAAAACGGGGCGACCGCGACTGCGCTCGACATCAACCCATTGGCCGTCGAAACCGCCCGCCGCAACGCCGCCGCCAATGGCCTCGCGCTCCGGGTCGTGGAAAGCGATTTGCTGGACAAGCTGCCTGCCGAGCAGTTCGATTTCGTGCTGATAAACCCGCCGTATTACCCGCGCCAGCCGCGCAATGCCACCGAACACGCCTTTTTTGCGGGCGAAAACCACGAGTATTTCCAAAAACTATTTGCCCAACTGCCCGTTTTCAGGCACTCCGGTTCGCGGGCGTGGATGATTGTGAGCGAGGACTGCGACATGGAGGCGATCGGGCATATCGCGCAGCAGCATGGGCAACGACTGGAAATCATTTTTGAAAAAAAGAAATGGGGCGAGCGGCTGTGGGTCGTCGAAATCTGTGATTTGCCGTAGCAGTTTGCAGCTCGTAAACAGATGTTGCTTTGGCCGCCCGCCGTGCCGACTTACTTTTGCGGCGAAATCGGGCACCCAAGCCACCGCATCCCCGAATGGCCGAATCACCAGCACATAAATAATGAGCGACCAAATCCATCACGAGTGCGGTATCTGCCTCGTCCGACTCCTGAAACCACTCGAATATTACCACGAAAAATACGGGACGGCCTTCTACGGCCTGCAAAAACTCCAACTCCTCATGCAAAAAATGAGGAACCGGGGGCAAGACGGCGCGGGCATGGCCACCATCAAACTCAATCCCAAGCCCGGCACGCGCTACATCAGCCGCCAGCGCAGCAACGCCTCGAACTACCTGACCGACCTTTTTGACAAAGTCTGGGGCCGCCTCAACTCCTCCACCACGCCCGAACAACGGCAAGACCCCACTTGGCTCCGCGAAAATATGCCGTACATGGGCGAAGTCCTGCTCGGCCACCTGCGCTACGGCACGCACGGCAACAACTCCATCGAGCGCGTCCACCCGTTCCATCGCCAAAACAACTGGATAAACCGCAACCTCCTGCTGGCCGGCAACTTCAACATGACCAACGTGGACGAGCTCTTCCGCGAGCTCGTTGACCTCGGCCAATACCCAAAGGAAAAGAGCGACACCGTGACCGTGCTCGAAAAAATCGGGCACTTCCTCGACGACGAGGTGCAGCGGCTCCACACTTGGTACAAGCCCGACGGCTACTCCAACCAAGACGTGAACAAACTCATCTTCGAGAGCCTCGACATCCAGCGGCTGCTGCGCCGCGCCTCCAAAAAATTCGACGGCGGCTACGTCCTCGGCGGCCTCATTGGGCACGGCGACGCATTCATGATGCGCGACCCGAACGGCATCCGCCCCTGCTTTTGGTACGCCGACGACGAAATCGTGGTCGCGGCCAGCGAACGCCCGGCCATCCAGACAGTCTTCAACATCAAATACCCGCTGGTGCAGGAGCTGAAGCCCGGCCACGCGCTCATCATCAAGTACAACGGCAAGGTGATGGAGCAGCCTTTCGTGGAGCCACGCGAAAAACGGGCCTGCTCCTTCGAGCGCATCTATTTCAGCCGGGGCAACGACCGCGAGATTTACCAAGAGCGCAAAAAACTCGGCGAGCAGCTCGCCCGCCCCGTGCTCGAATCCGTCGGTTTCGACTTGGAAAACACCGTGTTCTCGTACATCCCGAACACGGCGGAGGCGGCATTTTACGGCTTGGCCGAAGGGCTGGAAAAAGAGTGCAACCGAATCAAGCACGAGCAAATCCTGAAAGCGGGCAAAAAACTCACCCCCGAAAAACTCACCGAAATCCTCGCCATGCGCCCCCGCGTGGAAAAACTCGTCCACAAAGACGAGAAGCAGCGCACCTTCATCGCCGACACCAAAAGCCGCGACAACATGGTGTCCTACGTCTATGACGTGACCTACGGGCTGGTCGAAAACGACAAAGACACGCTCGTCCTGCTCGACGACAGCATCGTGCGCGGCACCACGCTCCGCGACTCCATCGTCAACATCACGGCCCGCCTGCACCCCAAAAAAATCATCGTGCTCAGCAGTGCCCCGCAGATCCGGTTCCCCGATTGCTACGGCATAGACATGAGCAAGATGAAGGATTTCGTGGCCTTCCAAGCCCTCTTGTTGTTGCTGAAAGAAACGGGCCGCGAGATTCTGCTCAAAGAAGTCTATCACGCCTGCAAAGCCTCCGAAAACCTGCCCGTCGAGATGGTCAAAAATGAGGTATCGCGGCTTTACGATATTTTCAATTACGAAGACATCAGCCGGAAAATTTCCGAAATCGTCACTCCAAAGGACATCGTGCCCAAAGTGGAGGTCATTTTCCAGACGCTCGAAGGGCTGCACCAAGCCTGCCCGCACACTTCCGGCGACTGGTATTTTTCGGGCAAATACCCCACGCCCGGCGGCAACCGTGTCGTCAATCGCGCCTTCGTCAATTTCATGGAAGGCCGCGACGAACGAGCGTATTGACTCCG
>JBKBIC010000245.1:0-7134 GCA_046299435.1 Saprospiraceae bacterium | reverse complement strand
ATCAATTTTTTGTGGAACCGCCACATCATCCACCACAGCAGCGAGGAGTTCAATTTGTCGTGCGCCCTGCGGCAGTCGGTGTCGGTGGTGTTCAATTATTTCACGTTCCTGCTGCTGCCTGCCGCGCTTTTGGGCGTGCCCGTCGAAGTGGTGGCCGTCGTCGCGCCCGTGCATTTGTTCCTCCAATATTGGTACCACACGCAGCTCATCGGGCGCATGGGCTGGCTCGAACACGTCATCGTCACGCCGGCGCACCACCGCGTCCACCACGCCATCAACCCCGAATACATGGACAAAAACTACGGCCAGATTTTCATCCTCTGGGACAAATGGTTCGGCACCTTCCAAGCCGAACGGCCCGACGTGCCGCCCGTCTATGGCGTGAAACGCCCCGTGCGGACGTGGAACCCGCTGAAAATCAACTTCCAACATTTTTGGCTGCTGCTCACCGACGCTTGGCGCGCCCGCTCGTGGTGGGACAAAGTACGCCTGTGGTTCATGCCCACCGGTTGGCGGCCCGCCGACGTGGCCGCCGCGCACCCCGTCGCGGCCATCACCGATGTCTATCATTTCGAGAAATACGACGCAGGCGGCGGCTCGCGGGCACTCGTCGCGTGGTCGTGGGGCCAGATGCTGTTCAACTATTTCCTGCTGGTGTACTTTTTTGCCTGCATCGCCCAAATCGGGGCACCGGGCATTTACATCTACGGCGCGTTCATTTTCCTGTCCGTCTTTGCCTACACAGAACTCATGGACGGCAACCGGCTGGCCCCGTTTTTCGAGGCGTTCAAATCGGGCATCGGCCTTTTGTTCATCTGGCAAAGCGGCGGCGACTGGTTCGGGGCACGGGCGAATTTCGGCGCATGGTACGTCTGGGTCGTGGCGGCTTGGATGCTCGTTTCCATCGCAGCGGCCTTTTGGTTGAGTGGGCAAAAAGCGGGGGCGCAGATGGGGCGGGCTTGAATATTTGCCGTCCAGCCCCCAACTTCCTCACTCGCCCAGCACCACCATCTGCCCGGCCCGCACCCCATCTTGGCCCGTGATTTTCAGGAAATACAACCCGGCGGGCAAATCAAGCCGCACGTCAGGCCCGGCGAGCGCGGCCTCGTGGCACAACCGCCCGCGAGCGTCGAACACTTGCAACCGCGCATTTTCCAGCGAAAAACCCGGCGCGTCGAGCCGGAACGCGCCGCCGTTCGGGTTCGGCCAGACGCGCAATTTCCCGGCCAGCGGCTGCGGCCTTTCGGGTGCGGGCAGCGGCGATTGCCACGCGATGTAGGTCGTGACGAGATTGGTGTTGCCGAAACTGCTGCCCAAGCCGAAATTCATATCTGAAAAGTTTTGTACAAAATCGCCCGCCTGCAAATCGCGGCGCGGCTCGATGCTGAACACGACCCACAAGCGGCTGGCATCGCCCGCCGACGAATCGGGCACGATGCCCGGCCCGAACTGGAAATTGAAGTAGCCGTCGGGCGAAAAATCGGGGCGCACCGGGCGGCTGCTCGCCAAAATTCGCAGCGTGGCGGGGTCGAACTTTGGCTCGAAATACTCCACGAAGCGCGGGTCTTGCACGTTGTTGCTCTTTATGTTTTGGAAACCGATGCAGTAAGTCAGCGGCGCGCCGGCCTGCACTTCGGTAGGCGTGAGCCAGTCGCGGTCAACGGTTTTCCAGTTGATGCCGCTGTTGCCGAGCCTTTGCATGGCAGGCGAAAGGTGGGCCACGTCGTTGGCGGGATTGTCGTCGCCGCCCGGCTGGCGCAGCCACGCCCGGAAATGCAGCATGGAGTCCGCCTCCAATCCTGCGGGCGCGATACCGCCGATTTTGACCAAAAACACGCTATCTGCGGCCAGCGCGGGCAGTTGCCAAGCCAGCGTGTCGCCCGAAAAAAACGTCGGCTGCGGCACGGCGGCATTGACCGGAAACCGGCTGTCCGTCCGGCAAAACAGGTATTTGCCGCCGCCGGGCTGCGCCGCCAAGTTTCGGCAACCGACCACCACTTCGAAGGGTTTGCCTGCCTCCAAGTGCCGCGCCTGTGCCATGAACACGCCCAAATCGCGGCCAGTCGTGCGGGTCTGGAAACCGATTTCCACCGGGCCGTCGCCGGGCTGGACTTCTATTGGATTGGCCGAGGGCGGCACGAGGAGGGCCGTCGCGGGTGCCGAAAAACGCAGCCGCTCCGAGGCTCCGCCCACCGCCAGCACATACATCGAAAACGCCCCACTCGAATCGGTCGTCGTGTAAAACTGCCCGCGCACCGCCTCGACGGTGATGCCCGGAAGCGGCAGCTCGCCCGCGTCGCGCAGGCCGTTGGCGTTGAGGTCGTGGAAAACAGTGCCGTGCAGGTGGTGGATGGGGGTGTTGCGGAGGGGGAGGCGGTACATGGCTTTGTATGAGTCACTTATGTAAATGTGGTTGGCATCCTGTGTCCAAAGTTCAATGTCGTCGCCTTCGAGGTTGTGCCGGAGTAATTGCCAGTTTTCGCCCCTGTCGGTCGAAAAATACAAGAATGAGGAAGCCCTGATCAATACGAGTGAATCACCGCCAACAAGCGACCCACGGTAAGGATTGACTGGCAGGCCACTACCGATTTTTTGCCAAGAAACCCCGCCATCGTCGGAGCGGAGGAGCGTGTCTTGGTTTGATGAGTTGCTGTATGCCGCCCATGCGTAAATGCTCCCGCCAATCGGGAAGAAGTTTTCCATCCAACCATATTGAGCAAAGCCAGTCGAAGGCACTGTGTCCCATGCCACGCCATCCGACGAAATGTACAGGCGGTAATCTGACAGCCTCGAAGCGTAAAACTGCCCGTCATGCCACACGATTTTGTGGAGCGGAGGGAATATCCAGTTCCAAGTATTCCCAGCATTTAAAGTGCGCCAGACCATCTGTTCTTGGTGCCAAGGATAACTTGGGCCGTAGGCAAAAACGGTGGATTCGTGCGCCGTGAATTGGGTTACTCGCGCATTGCCGAAGTTGTCAAGTGTCAACAGCTTGGACTTGCTCCAAGTCGAATCACCCACGCCCGTCCTGTAAATGCACGAGTCGCCGGATTCATATCCCATCCCGGCAAAAAGCCGCCCGCCCGCCTCGCAGCCCGCTTTGACATACTTCTCGATTTGTGGAAAAATTGAGCCGTCCGACCATGTTTCGGTGGGCTTGTTGAAGCGATGTAACCCTGCATTGTCTGCCCCAAAAATCAGCACGGAATCGTTGGAAAAAATTGACTCCAAATACGGCATCCCGCGAAGCCCCTTTTGGATGCGTTCCAGCCCTTTGCCTTGTTGCGTAATTCGATAGAGCACGTTTTCGGAAGAAAAAAGCCCAAAACGGGTCTCGATGAGTGAGCCAATCGTGCGGTCTGGGATTTCCTCCCATTGCAGCCCTCCGTCATTTGAAAAATACAATTGTCCTCCGACCGCGCCGTAAAACGCGCCCCAGCCCCGCACGACTTGCGTGACCCGTCCTATCAGTTGCCCTGATTCGACGATGCGGAGGTCTTGCCACGTTGCGCCGTGATTGTCCGTTCGGAAAGTAAAAGTCTCTGCACCGCTGCCGTTGCCGCGCCATTGGGCAAAAATGGTGTCTCCATCTGCCCAAACACGCTCCACATAGCCATTCCACGTCGCCACTTCAATCCGCTCCCATTGCCCGGCATCCAGTCCCGCCTCCATGATGGAACTCGCACCCAGCAGGTACACCCGCCCGTTCATCACCGTTGGCCGGGCATAATATTCGCTCGCCGCGTCCAGCGGATTGGGCCGCCAAAGGCCGCCGTCGAGCGGGCGTTCCCAGATGCGGCCACCGAACACAAACAGCATTTTTTCGGGCAGCACCGCCACCATTTTTCCGCTTGGGTAAATATCGCCCGCCACCGGCAGGGCCACCTCCGTCCAATGCTCGCCGTGGTCGCGGCTCAGGAAAAGTGCCAGTTTACGGAGCCGAAAAAACCGTGCGCGCTGGCATACGACGGCCACGTTCGGGCCATGCACGCTCACCTCAATCGGCTCCATGTCGGGGCCGAAATTGCTCCCGGTAATTTCCTCCCAAGTATCGCCCGCGTCCGCACTGCGGAACACGCCCGACAAGTTGGTGGCAAAAAGGTAGGTGTCGTTGCTGCTCAAATCCGCGACCGTGCCCGTGTACGGGCCGTCCATGCGTTCCCATTGGGCAAAAACGTGGGCAGCGGCGAGGCAAAAAGCGAGGGTCAAAAACAGGCGCATGGGCAGGAAAATTTTGGATGAAACAGGTTGGCAACAAATGTAAAAAACACCCGCCCGCCCGCAAGCCAGCATTGAGCGAACGTGCCTGAAATTTTGGCGGATGCCCACGTTTTTTTGTGTCAACGTGGCCTGTTTGTGCAGCCTGCCCTGCCATTTTTTCCCAAAACCGCCCGTCCTTTCCGACTGGAAAAACATTTGCGGGACGGTTGACGGTGGACGACCCACGGTTGACGGCACCCCAGATTTATCCGTCGTCAGCCGTCCACCGTAGTCCGTCTACCGTCAGCCATCCACCGACAACCAAAAAAACATGACATACGACAATTTCACCATCAAGGCCCAAGAGGCCATCACGGAGGCCCAAAAACTGGCCGCCGAATACAGCCAACAAAGCGTGGACACCGCCCACTTGCTCAAAGGCATGCTAAAAGTGGAGGACTCCGTCACCGAGTCGCTGCTGAAAAAAGCAGGCGCGAACGCCCAGCGTTTCGAGGCCGATTTGGACAAGCTCGTCTGGGAAACGCCGCGTGTGCAAGGTGCTGACAAACAGTACCTTACGAACGATGCCAACAAAGCCATCTCCGCCGCCAAAAGCCTGCTCAAAGACTTCGGCGACGAGTACATTTCCCTCGAACTCATCCTGCTCGGCATCGCCAAAGGCGGCGACAAAACCGCCCGCCTCCTGCGCGAACACGGCGCGAGCTTCGAGGTGTTGAGCACGGCGGTCAAAGAGCTCCGCAAAGGCCGCAAAATCACGGAGCAGACCACCGAGCACGTTTACAATGCCTTGCAGAAATACGCCATCAACCTGACCGAGCAAGCCGAAAACGGCAAACTCGACCCGGTCATCGGGCGCGACGAGGAAATCCGCCGCGTGCTGCACATCCTCAGCCGCCGCAAAAAGAACAACCCTGTCATCATCGGCGACCCCGGCGTGGGCAAAACCGCCATCGTGGAAGGCATCGCTTGGCGCATCGTCAAGCACGACGTGCCGGAAAATTTGCAGTCGAAAAAGATTTTTTCGCTCGACATGGCCGCCCTCATCGCCGGGGCCAAATACAAGGGCGAGTTTGAGGAACGCCTCAAAGCCGTCATCAAAGAGGTGGTGGACTCCAACGAGCAGGTCATCTTGTTCATTGACGAAATCCACACACTCGTCGGCGCGGGCGGCGGGCAGGGCGCTATGGACGCGGCCAACATCCTGAAACCGGCCCTCGCGCGCGGCGAACTCCGCACCATCGGCGCGACGACGTTGGACGAATACCAGAAATATTTCGAGTCCGACAAGGCCCTCGAACGCCGTTTCCAGTCCGTTTTCGTTGACGAACCGAGCATGGAGGACACGGTTTCCATCCTGCGCGGCATCCGCGAGAAATACGAGAACTACCACAAAGTGCAGATTTTGGACGAGGCCATCGTCGCCTCCGCCGAGCTTTCGCACCGTTACATCAGCGAGCGGAAATTGCCGGACAAGGCCATTGATTTGATTGACGAAGCCGCCGCCAAACTGCGCCTCGAACTCGATTCCGTGCCCGAAGAAGTGGACAAACTCGACCGCCAATTGCGCCAACTTGAAATCGAGCGCGAGGCCATCAAGCGCGAAAAAGACGATAAGAAGTTGGACGCGATGAACAAGCAAATCGGCGATTTGCGGGAAAAATTGGACACAATTCGCTCCAAATGGCAGTCCGAAAAGGAAATCGTCGAGGCCATCCAAAACTGCAAACAGAAACTCGAAGAGCTCCAAATCCAGTACCAACGCGCCGAGCGCGAGGGCAATTTGGAGGTCGCCTCAAAAATCAAATATCAGGACATCCCGGCGCAGGAGGCCATGCTGAAAGCCGCCGAAGAAAAACTCGCCGAACTCGCGCCTGAAAACCGCATGACCACCCAAACGGTCACGGCCAACGACATCGCCGAAGTGGTCGGGCGTTGGACGGGCATCCCCGTCGCCAAGATGATGCGCGGCGAGCGCGAGCGGCTGCTGCACATGGAGACCGAGTTGCACCAGCGCGTCATCGGGCAGGACGAGGCCGTGACCGCCGTGTCGGATGCCATCCGCCGCAACCGCGCCGGGCTGAGCGACCCGGACAAGCCCATCGGCTCGTTCATCTTCTGCGGCCCGACGGGCGTGGGCAAAACCGAACTCGCCAAAGCCCTCGCCGATGTGCTTTTCGACGACGAAAAAGCCATCACGCGGATTGACATGAGCGAATACATGGAAAAACACGCCGTGTCGCGGCTCGTCGGTGCGCCCCCCGGCTACGTCGGCTACGACGAGGGCGGCCAACTGACCGAGGCCGTGCGCCGCCGCCCGTACACCATTGTGCTGCTCGACGAAATCGAAAAAGCGCACCCCGACGTGTTCAACATCCTGCTGCAAATGCTCGACGACGGGCGGCTGACCGACAACAAAGGCCGCACCGCCAACTTCAAAAACACGCTCATCATCATGACCTCCAACCTCGCCAGCGACCGCATCCGCGAGGTGTTCGAGGACTACGACACTGTGCCCGCAAAACGCCGCCACGAGATTTTCGAGACCGCGAAAAACGAGGTCATGGATGCCCTGAAAATGTCGCTCCGCCCGGAATTCTTGAACCGGATTGACGAGACCATCGTCTTCCACCCGCTGCAACGCGACCAGATGCGCCTCATCCTCGACATCCTGATGAAGGATTTGCGCGGCATGCTCGACCGCCAAGAACTGAAACTCGACATCACCGACGGCGCGGCCAAGTGGCTCACCGACACGGGCTTCGACCCGCAGTTCGGCGCACGGCCCCTGAAACGCACCATCCAGCGCGAACTCGTGAACGAACTGGCAAAGCACGTCTTAGCCGGCAACTACGAAAAAGGCGACACCGTCCTGATTGATGCCGACGGGGCGGGCCTGCTCTTCGGGCGGAAGTC
>JBKBIC010000244.1:0-7178 GCA_046299435.1 Saprospiraceae bacterium | reverse complement strand
AATTTTAAGAGAGGAAAAATTTGAAGAGAGGAATGTGTTGAAAAGTTGAAAGCGCGGTTTTTTCAACTTTTCAACCCATTCCTCTCTTCAACTTTCACCTCTCTTCAACTTTCACCCAAACTGTCGCCCGTAAAAATCCACCACGCGCTCGTCGGTAATCACATCTCGCGGGCGGATGGGCTGCCGCAGCACGATGCCCTCCAACGTCCGGCAACGGCTCAGTGCCACATACAGTTGGCCATGCTCGAAGGCCCCGCCGCCGAGGTCAACGATGACTTTATCGAAGGTTTTGCCCTGGCTTTTGTGGATGGTGATGGCCCACGCGAGTTTGACAGGGTACTGCCGGAACGTGCCGATGGTCTCGGTGTCAATGTCTCCGCTCGTCGCGGCGGTGTACCGTTTGATTTCCCAGTCGAATTTTTGCACGTCAATCGTGCGCTTTTTGCCGCTCGGCTCCTCCACCTGTACGGTGAGGCCGTCGCTGTCGAGCTGTGTTATTTTGCCGATGGTTCCGTTGACGAACTCGCGGTCGGGGTCGTTTTTCAGGAACATGACTTGCGCGCCTTTCCGCAGCCGCAGTTCCGGCTCGGTTGGGTACAAGGCCGGGTCGAAATTGCCCTTGATTTCCGCTGAAAAGCTGTGCTCGCGGGCGGTCAATTTTTCCAGTTCGAGTTTGTTGATGCGGTCTGCGGTCGCGTTGCGGGCACAAAGCGTGATGTAACCGCCGTCCGTAGGAGCTTGAAAATGAGGCACATAGCGGTCGTTCAGGTCTTCGAGGTCGTCGCGGTCGAGCGAGTTTGTCCGCACGGCCTCGAGCAAGCGAAGGAACAGGCGCGACTCTTGGCGATAAACCTTCCGCAGTTCCAGCATTTCCATTTCAAAGTCGGGGTCGGCGATGATTTTGCCCGAAAAAAAATAAGGCGAGTCGTAATATTCATCAAAATAAGCCCGCTCGATGGGGTCGTTCGTGACCACCGGCGGCAGCTGGAAAAGGTCGCCGAAAAGCACGACTTGCACGCCCCCGAAAGGCCTGAAATTCTCGCGGTTGACGCGCAGGAACTTGTCCATCCCGTCCAAAATATCTGCCCGCACCATCGAAATTTCGTCAATGACGAGCGTCTCCATTTTGCGGTAGAGGTTCAGCAGGTGCTTTTGCGACACTTTGCGGCTGGCCTCTTTTGGGGTGACGATGCGGTGCGGGAACCCAAAAAACGAGTGAATTGTCTGCCCCTGTACGTTCAAGGCGGCCACGCCCGTCGGGGCGAGGACGACCAATTTTTTCTTCGATGTTTGCTGGAAAAGCCGCAGCAGGGTGCTTTTGCCCGTGCCCGCCCGCCCGGTGATGAACATGGAGCGGTCGGTTTTGTCGAGCGTGTCGAGTGCGAATTTGAAGTCGTCGCTGAGCGTGAGCGGAGTTTTGTCGAGCATGGCAGGCAAAAGTAGGCGTTGAATTGCAGCTCACCCGAAAGCAAGTTTCCAGTTATTTTCACGAGCGAAAAAACCACGCTTGACCCATGCACAAACTCCTGATTTTCACACTTTTAGCCCTCCCCGCCGGGCTTTGGGGGCAAGTATTTCAACGCCCGTTCGAGGGGGCGGGTAGCCTTTCGCTGGGCGGTGCGACGGTGGCTTTCCCGAAAACGGAACTTGGCCTGACCAATGAGGCCCTGCTGGGCCACGCCGAAAAAACGGGTGTTTGGAGCAGCACGGCGATGCCTTTTGGGCTAACAAACTGGCGAAACGTGCGCTTGCAGGCTGCTTTTCGACTGAACCCAACGAGCAGTCTCGGCTTTGATTTTGCCCAATCCGGCATCGAGATTTTCCGGGAACAGCGGTTGCGGTTGGGCTATGGTCGGCGCATCGGCAAACAGGCTTGGTTGGGCGGCGGCTTCGACTACCTTCGGGCACAGGCAGACGAATATGGAGTTATCAGGGCGGTCAATTTTGGGCTCGGCGCGATGGCCAAACCATTTAAGAACTTGTGTCTTGGGCTGCAAATCCACAATCCTTTGTCCTTGAAAATCAATGACTTCCGGGTGCCTGGCAGGATACGGTTTGGGGTTTCGTGGGTGGCCTCAGCAACTTTTATGGCGTTGAGCGAACTCGAAAAAGACGATGCCCGCCCGGCGTCGCTCAAATTCGGGTTTCAGTACCAATTGCACCCCAAAGTTGCCGTCCGGCTTGGTTTTCGGGGTGCGCCGGGGCGGGCGAGTTTCGGGGCTGGGTTCAAGTTGGGGCATGGGTTTTCGCTCGATTTTGCTTCGGAGTGGCACCCTGTTTTGGGCATCACGCCCGCAGCGGGGTTCGTTTGGCGACGGCAATGATGGCGGTTTATCTATCGAACAGCAGCCGCTCGCCCATTTTTTGCTCGAAAAATTGCCCGTTTTGATAAGCCAGATGCCCGCTGACGACGGTCGCCAATACCTTGCCGCGAAAGGTTTTGCCCGCGAACGGCGACCAACCACACTTATATAATATGGTGTCGGGCGTAACCTTCCATTTTTGGTCAACGTCCACGATGCTCAAATCGGCCCAGCAACCCTCGTCGAGAAAGCCACGCTCGCGGATTCGGAAGGCAATGGCCGGGGCGTGGCACATCTTCTCGACGATGCGTTCGAGTGAAATGCGGCCGGCGTGGTAAAATTCCAACATAACGTTCAGCGTGTGCTGCACGAGCGGCAGCCCGGACGGAGCCTGCGCGTAAGGCTGCTGTTTTTCGTCCCATGTGTGCGGGGCGTGGTCGGTGGCAATCACGTCCAGCCGGTCGTCCAGCAGTGCGGGGAAAAGTGCGTCGCGGTGGGCGCGGGATTTTATGGCCGGGTTGCATTTGATTTGGTTGCCCAAACCCGCATACTGCCCTGCGTGGAAGCATAAATGATGGACGCAAACCTCTGAGGTGATACGCTTTTGGGCCAGTGGCACGGAGTTTTCGAACAAACCCAGCTCGTCTTTCGTGGAAATGTGGAGGATGTGCAGGCGTGTCCCGTGTTTTCGGGCAAGCCCGATTGCCAGTTTCGAGGACATGAGGCAGGATTTTGCCGAGCGGATTTTCGGGTGGAAACTTGCCGTAAGTCCGTCGCCAAATTTGGCTTGGAACTCGGCCATATTTGCTCGGATGGTCGCCTCGTCTTCGCAGTGCGTGGCAATCAAAGTGGGAGCATTGGCAAAAATCCGTTCAAGCACCGAGGGGCTATCCACCAGCATCCCGCCAGTGCTGCTGCCCATGAAAATCTTGATGCCACAGATGGTGCGGGGGTCGGTACGCATCACCTCGTCGTAGTTGTCGTTGGTGGTGCCCATGAAAAAAGAGTAGTTCGCCAGCGAGGTGCGCTCGCCGATGTCGTACTTTTCTTGGAGCCGCTCTTGGGTCGTGGAGGTCGGGTTTGTGTTCGGCATCTCCATGAACGAGGTAACGCCGCCTGCCACCGCTGCCCGGCTTTCGGTGAAAATATTGGCTTTGTGGGTCAGGCCCGGTTCCCGGAAATGAACTTGGTCGTCAATGATGCCCGGCAGCACATATTTGCCCGAGGCATCCAATTCTATTTGAGCGGATGCATTGATTGGCGATGCTATTTTCTCAATTCGCCCTTGTCGGATGAAAATATCCCCTTCCTGTGTTTTCCCGCGATTGACAATGCGGGCGTTGCGAATCAAAATAGTTTGCATAATTACTACGGTTTTAGCGCGAAGGTAGCACTCGGAAACAGGTTGAAAATCCAATCCGAGGTCTGTTCCCATATTTTTTCAGGATTTTCAAAGATGCTTGTCAGTTAGTCGCCACGGCACTGAATAAAGAAACAAAAAAGGAGAGCTAACTATCAGACAATAAGCCATTTTTATATTTTAAAATAATTAATTAAAATAATTAGCCCCGTCATAGGTCAGGTAAATTATAGCAAAAACTGTTTGTTTTAGGTCGCCAAATCCGCTATCTGCAAATTTTCCTCTCATTCATGCCTTGTGTGACAACAGCTCTCAGAGTGAATATTTTAAGGGCAAGACCAGTGTTTTTCAATCTGTTGAAAACCAGAGTTATTTGAATTTTGATAAAAAATATCTGAATTGAACCTCACAAAAACCTTGCGCCTGCGAAAACCTCAATTCTATCTTTGTGACACGAAAGCGGTTGAGCGGCAAGACATAGAGACAAACAGACAGCACACTAAGAACAAATACACCCTACGCTCAACCGCCTTTTCCCTCCTCCCAATCGCAGGCAATAATCAACCTGCCCTCCCCTACCCGCACTTTGAGACGTTCGCCGCGATTTATCATTTATGCGGCATCCTTAGTCCGATAGAGACTCCCCCACACTTGCATCGTCTCCATTATTAGTTTTTTAATTATGAACACGCGAACATTAAACAACACTTTCATCCTCATCGTCGGCCTATCTTTCAACCTCAACGCTCAAACTAACGTACTCTACGTCAAGCCCACAGGGGTCAAAGGAGATGGTTCGAGTTGGGAGAAGGCCACAAACGACCTACAAGAAGCCCTCAAAAAAGCCCGCAAAGGCACCCAAATTTGGGTCGCGGCAGGCCTCTATCTTCCAACTGACGGCTCCGACAGACACATCTCGTTTGAAATCCCTGACGGCGTTGCGCTATTTGGTGGTTTTGCTGGAAACGAGAAGTCTATTTCCCAACGAAGCTTTTTGCAGCACCCGACCATTCTCAGTGGTAACATCGGGAGCGAAGACCCTGACGACAACTCCTACAACGTCGTTTACTCAAAGAACGCAAGTTCCACCACACTGCTCGACGGTTTCATCATCAGCGGCGGCAATGCCAACGGCGAAGGCGCATTTTCTACCCGACAACGCTCCGGCGGCGGCCTCTACAATGAAAGTTCCCCGCAGGCAGTCAGCAACCCTACCATCGCCAACTGCACTTTCATTGATAACTTTGCAAAAGACGGAGGTGCAGTTTACAACAACGGCAAGGGCGGCGAAGCAAGTCCCACAATCACAGACTGCTATTTTGAGAAAAACACTTCCTACCTTGACGGAGGGGCCGTCTATAACGACGGCAGGGCTGGCGGGATAAGCAATCCAACTTTCACAAATTGCACATTCTCCAAAAATGAGGGCAACTACGGCGGTGCCGTGTTCAACTATGGCATGAACGGGCATGCCGAGCCTCGATTCGCAAATTGCGTCTTTTCGGAAAACGAGTCCTTCGTGAAAGGCGGGGCAGTTTTCCATCTGTCTGGCGAAAAATTGGACAAAGCCATGTTCGGCAACTCCGTCTTCAACAACAATCAGGCCCTCGACCAAGCAAGTAACGACGTACATCACTACCTCGTTGCGACAAGGCAAAACGCCTCAGCCTTTCGATGAAATTCGCAGGTGCCCATGCCTGCCTGACAAGATATTGGTTTTAAAATGAAGCGTGTTTTGATGACGCCCATCCCCGGAAACGTTCGGGGGTGGGCTCTTTTTTTGGCTTTGGAGAACCCCATCCCAATATTGAGCCGACACCAAAATTTTCCCAAAACACCGGACATTTGCCCCACCGACCAAAGCCGTCGCCAATCGCAACAATGCCTGCCCGCAACCCATTCCTGAGATTTTTGCAGCAAATCCCGTACATGCGCCCCATCCAACCCAAGGGCCGCTCTTCCGGCAAAATGCGCCAATGGGCTGCAGTGGTGGTATTGTTGGCCGCCATTTGGGCGATCTATGACCCCACCATTTGGTTCAAAATCGTCAGTCTGTTCGACTATCCGTTCCATTACAAAGAGTACAAGGAGTTTGGCATCCGCATCCCCAACGGGTACGACATACACGGCATTGACGTGAGCCGCCACCAAAGCCGCGTGGATTGGGGTCGGGTCAAAAAGATGAGGGTCAAAGACATACGCATCTCTTTTGCTTTCATCAAAGCAAGCGAAGGCTCGTGGCTGAAAGACCGCGAGTTCGATTTCAACTGGGAAAATGCCCGCAAAAACGGCCTCATCCGAGGGGCATATCATTATTTCCTGCCCGATGTCAGCCCAAAAATGCAGGCCCTTAACTTCACAAAAATCGTCAGCCTGCGCAGCGGCGATTTGCCACCTGTTGTGGACGTGGAGGAGACACGCGGCATGACCAAGCCCCAAATCCAACGCTACACCAAGGAATTCCTCCGCCTGCTCGAACAACGATACAAGGCCAAGCCCATCCTCTACACCAACCGCGATTTTTACAAAAACTACTTCGCCGACGTGCCCGAATTCGAGGGATATCGCTTCTGGATTGCCCATTACCATGTGACCGACCTCGACCTTCCCGGTGATTCCGACTGGCACTTCTGGCAGCACAGCGACCGGGGCAACGTCAACGGAATCAATGAGTTAGTGGATTTCAACGTGTTCAATGGCGACAGTGCCGCGCTGCGACGGCTGTGCCTGCCTTGATTGTGTGTCGTGTTTCGTGTGTAGGGCGAAACCCCAAACACGAAACACGAAACACGCATCCACCGGACATTTCCGGTTAAAGATTTGCAAAGCAAAAACCCACGCAGCCCGAAGCCGCTACTTTTGGGCTGCTCTTCAACTTGCTCACATTCAAAATCAATTTCCTGATGAAAAAGTCTATGCTCTTGCTTGCTGTATGCTTTTCGGCTGCCGCACTTTTTGCCCAAAACAAAACGCTCCCGTCGGTCGAGGTCAAAACCCTCGACGGCCACTCCGTGAATGTCCAATCACTCGCCAAGCCCGGCCAAATCACCGTCATTAGTTTTTGGGCCACATGGTGCAAGCCCTGCGTCCTCGAACTGGAAACCATCAAAGACCTCTACCCCGATTGGAAGGAAAAATACAAGGTCGAGTTCGTGGCCGTGAGCGTGGACGACTCGAAGACCATCGCCCGTGTCAAGCCTTTCGTGGCAAACAAGGGCTGGGAATACACCATCGTGACCGACGCAACAAAAGCCTTCCAAACGGCCATGAACGTCAACAACCCGCCGCTGACCGTCGTGGTCAACCAAAAAGGCGAAATCGTCTTCGAGCACCTCGGTTACACTTCCGGCGACGAGTTGGAACTGGAAGACAAAATCAAGGAACTGTCGAAGTGACTCCGCACTTGATGCTCCCCAAAAAAAACGCCCCGTTGACTCACATCAACGGGGCGTGTTTTTTTTATTTTTTTTCCGGTGGTTTTTTTGGGGGGGCGGGCGTTTTTGGGGGGGTGGGTT
>JBKBIC010000243.1:0-7217 GCA_046299435.1 Saprospiraceae bacterium | reverse complement strand
GGCAGGCGTTCGCGGTGCTGCGCACCGCCGCCCTGCAGCCGGGCATGTACTTCGTGCAGGCGCGGACGAAGGCGGGCTCGCAGGTCGTGCCCGTCGCACTCGTCCGCTGAGCGAAAGACAGAACCATTGAAAAGGCCCGGCCCCCTCGGTGACGAACCGCAGCGGGGCCGGGCTTTTTTCGTGCCGGGTCGGGCGGCTCATTCCGCCACGACCCATTTCAAACTCCCGCGTCCGCAGCTGTTCGATAACACGACGATGTAGGCTCCGGCAGCATGGGGTGGCGGGAGTTTTTTCAGCGAAATACCTTCCGGTAAATCGAGATGGTCGCCCCAAAGCCATTTGCCGCTTACATCAAACACCTGCAAATCAATGACTTGTGCGCCGATGGCTTGAATGTACAGATAGCCTTCGTTGCCGAGCGGGGCTGGATTCGGGAAAAGCAGCGACCGCCAACAATCCGTGCGCGGCGATTCCGGCGGTATCTCGAATATGATTTTTACCTCCAAAACTTGCGTGCAGCCCTCGCTGTCGGTCACGGTGAGCGTGTAGTTACCGGGCGGTACATTGGCAAGGTTTTGTGTTTTTGACCCATTGCTCCATAGAAACGAAAACGGCGCGAGGCCGCCCGAAACCTGCACGGTCGCACCGCCGTCGCTGGCGTTCGGGCCGCTCGCGTGGGTCGTTTGGGCAATGGTAGCCGCAAGCATTTGCTGCCCAAAAACGCTGACCATCGCCGATTGCGTCGTGCCGCAACCGGACGAGCCGTTGACCGTGACTGAAAACACGCCCGACGCGGTGGGGTGGATGCTCGTGCCCGTTTCGCCTGTTGACCAAAGGATTTCCGAGGCGGGCGCGCCGCTGACCGAAAGCCGGATTTCTGCCTGCGTTTGGCAGTCGCCGTCGGTGACTGACAGCGAAAGCACGGGCTTGGGCACGACAACCACCCGCACTGAATCACTTGCAAAACAATCGCCAGCAGAGGCAGTGACAAAAATCGTGGTCGTCGCAGCTGGCGCGGCGAGCGTCGCCGGGCAATCGGCGCACGACAAAACCGAGGCTGGCGACCATTTGACGGATTGGAAACCAGCCACCGAAAGCGGGTGCGAATCGCCGGCACAAAGCACCACATCGCTGCCCAATTCGATTGCCCCCGTCGGGCTGGGCCAAATGGCGAGCGTGTCCGAGTGCTTTTGGCCGCAAACGTCCCATGCGTCCACCCAGAATTTGCCGGGGCCAAAGGCCGTGAATGTCGGCTCGGCGGAGCCGTCCTGCCAGCGATACCGGACGAAACCCACACCCGCACTCAGCTGCGCCACGCTGCTGCCGCACAAAAAACGGTCGGCACCGAGGTCGAGCATGGGCGATTGGAACGGGAAATCGAGCCGGGCGAAATTGTTCTCGAAATCACACTCTGGCAGCAGGGTCAGCGGGAAAATCGGAATCGGGTGGGGGAGCGGCTTTTGGCCGTCGTCGTTGGCGACCGCGAAAATGGGCGCATCGAAAACGCCCGGCAACATCACCGAAAACCGCAGGCAAGAACCCATCGAGACAGCGGTTTCCGAAAAAACAGTGGCCACCAAACTCGCGCCCGGCAGGCGTGGGTCGTTTTTGAAAAACGAAATCGGCAAGCTGTCGGGCAAGGATTTGCTGCCCGGATTGCACAGCGTCAGCCAGACTTGCAAGCTGTCGCCCGCACAGGCGACGCTGTCCACCGACACGCTCGCATCCGGCACGGGCAGGTTCGGGTCGAAATTTTCATCGAGGGCGGGCCATTGCGCGTGCGCCAAATTGAGCGGGCGTTTGCCGCTGCCGAGCGCGGGGAATTCGAGGTGGTGCGCCTGTTGGTTTTTCGGGATGGTCAGGTCGTCGTTCACGTTCGCGCCGAAGTAGTTGAACTGGTTCCAAATCGCCCGCGCTGGCGACCACGGCAGCCCGCCGCTCTCGAAAACAAGCAGGCGCCCGCGATAATCTGGCTGCCCGAACACGAACGGCGTGAGGTAGCCGAGGGTCACGATTTCGGCCTCGCCGTCGTTGTCCACGTCCGCGACGACGGGGCTTTCGTCAATCGTTTGCGAGTTGCAGGTAAGTTTTGCCCAGTTCCGGTCGGCATCCACGCCCGTCGGCAGGGGCGCGGCTCCGCCGTGCATCAGCCGCAGGAAGCGTTCGTCGCGGTAAATGATTTCCGCAAAACCGTCGCCGTTGAAGTCAAAACACGTCGGCCCGGCAGCCGTCGAGCCGTCCATTGTCGTGACCGACCACCAAAAAGGCGCGGCGGGCGTGGCCTGCGCCGCTTGCAAATTGAACGCCGAAATTTTGGTGCGCGAGGGGTAGATGACCTCCGGGAAATCCTGCCCGAAGCCCTGCGCCCGGTCGTCAAAAACATTGGCGACCGCAATCGTGGAAAACTGCGGGTCGGAAATCGGGTGCGGGTCGGGGTTTGTAAACTTGGCGAGCAAGCCGTTTTTGTCCCACACATAAAAACCGGCTTTCGGCGGCGAGCCGTGCCGCCCGGCGGTCACGATGTCAAGCGTGCCATCGAGGTTCATATCGGCCACATAACTGTACCCGTCGGTGAAATTTTGGCCCGGTTCGAGGGCGTTCAGGCTGCGGGCCACTTTGATTTGTTGCCCATCGCCGTCGGTCGTGCTGAGGTCAATCGAATAAATATAGGCTCCGGCCACCAGTTCGAGGCCCTCGCAGTCGGGGTCGCCGCCGCAGTCGCCGACCGAGAGCAAATCGGCGGCCACCGAAGCATTTGTCGTGAAATACCCCGTGCCGCTGTGCTGTGTGCCCGTCAGCACCCGCCGCAATTTGGGCGCGTTTGGGTTGGTCAAATCGAACCGGAAAATGTGGTTGCCGCCGTAAATCTCCGGCACGCCGTCCGCGTCAAAATCGGCCATGCCGAGGTGCGCCGCGGGCCAATCTGTCGGCAAATCGGAACTCGCAAAAGGCGACATTGGTGGGGAAAAGCCCGGCGTAAAACCGGTGAAAACCCGCACAAAACCGTCCCAACTGACCACTGCCAGCTCCGGCACGCCGTCCGAATTGACATCCGCCACGACGGGCACGGTACTGCGTTCCGACATTTCCTGCGGGATTTCGAGCACATCGGGCGTGGCCGCGTTCGAGCCGTCGCCCTGAAAAATCAGCAGCTTGGTCACGGTGCTTTCGGCCAAATTGTTGGAGATGCCCTCGGCCACGATGATTTCGGGGATGTCGCTGTTTTGCGGGTCGAGGTTCGCCACGATGGGCGTGTTGTTGATGCCCGCCCAGTTCGTGGGGCTGCCCCAGCCGATTTTCGCGCTGATCGGAGTGGCGGCAAAAAGGCTGTCCGCCCGGCAATCCGCGCCGTCAAAACATTGGCAGTCGCCGTCGAAGCAGTCCAAATAGCCGTCGTGGTCGTCGTCCAAGTCGTTGTCGCAAATTTCCGCGCCCGGCGCGGGCAGTTTCACCTCGATGAGTCGGCTGGCCTCGTCGCTGCAAAACGCATCTGCCGCCTGCAAAATGACCGTGTAAAAACCGGGCGTGCCGAGCACTTGGCTCAGGTCGGGCGCGCTGCCGAAATTGACCCCGTTGATGAGCCAGACGTAGCTGGCCGGGCCGCCCGTCGTGGTCGTGTTGTTCGTGCAAACGAGCGTTTGGCCGACCGTCAGTACCGTCGAATTGACGGAAAAAGCCGCATCCACGCCGCATTTCACCAAAATATCGAACGTTGCTTCGCCCACGCAATTCGGGTCGGAGCCGAGGGCGCGGAGCGTCACGGCGGCATTTCCGGCCCCCAAAAACTGGTGCGTCAAATCGGTGCCCGTGCCGACGAGATTGCCGTTGACAAACCACTGGTAACTCGTCGCGCCGACGGTCTGGTTCGTAAACGTGAGCGTCCCGCCCGCCCAAACCGTCGGAGCCGAAGCCGCGAAAGCCGCGGCGATTGGCGTGGTGCAGGGGTCTTTGCAGCCCTCGGACTCGAGCAGGCTTTTTCGGAAATTTTCGATGGCAAACTGCATCCGCGCCGCTTGGCCGTTGCTGAACGTGCGATAGCAATTGAAAGGCGAGTAGTCCATGAAATTCTCGGTCGCGTCGTCCACGTCCGCGCTGAGTGGGTTGTTCGGCGAAGGGTCGTTGGCATCCGTCGAACAGGAATTGTACGGGCAGGCTGTGTGCGTGGCTTGGTCGGGTGGCGTGTCGCAGACGCGGTCGCCGGCGGTCTGGCAATCGGCGTTCGGGCAGCCTCCCTCGAAGGTGTGGTACAGGTTGAGGTAGTGGCCCATTTCGTGGATGAGCACACCGTCCTGCGCGGCATCCGCGCCGAAATACTCGGCCTCGCAAACCAGTCCGTCGTAGGGCTGGCCGTGCGACGAGGCGAGGTAGGCATAGCCCGCCACGCCCGAACCTTGCGATTGGCTGTTGATGGACCCGACGACCCAGACATTGATGTAATCCGTTGTTGGCCAGCGGATTAGGTCTTTGAGTTTTTGGTCGTCAGTTTCTTTGGTCATGTCCGTCAGCGCGGAAACCGTGCGCGTGATGCCATTGGTCAACAGCCCGTCGGGTGTGCGCCGGGCGAGGCAAAATTGGATTTGCGTGTTGGTGCCGCCGCCCAACTGGGCAAAATACCCGCTGTGCGCGAACGCCTCGTTCAGGTGCTGCACGGCGGCCAAAACCCGTGCGTCGTCAAGGTTTTCCGCGCCGTTCTGGTGGACGATGTGTACGACGACAGGCAACACGAAAGGCGCGTTGACGGGGCGCGAGGCCAGCGGGCTGGGCTGTTTTTTCAACTGGAAATCTTCGAGCTGCTGCTGTCGGGCGCGGAGTTCGGGTCGGGCTTGCATCATGTCGTCCGAGCCGCAGGAGAGGCGGGTTTGGGCGGGCAGTAGAAACGGCAAAAGGGTCGGTAACAAAAGGGAAAGAAGGTGTTTTTTCATACAGGCAGCCGCGGCATTTGTCCCAAAAACGGCTCGTTTTCCGGCAAAAAACCGCTGCCACAAACCTAAAAACGGCCTCTAAGTACCAAAATCGAACACCGGATTTTAACGGGCTTTGTCGCGGATTGGCGGGGCGTGGCCGCTGTCGAAAATAGCTAGGCGCAACCGCCCGACACGATCACATATTTCCTGCTTTGACCCGCGAACAAGTTTCTATCCATCCAACCAGAATGTCGCGTGGAGAAATGGAAAAAACGGAGCATTTCATTCCGATTTCGTCCATTTCTCCGCTGCCCAAACACACTCGTCGGCATCTTGCAACACCACCTGTCCCTGCGTGCCGGTCGTCCCGGTGGTACTGGTCAAGTGATTTTTGGGGAAACCAAATTGATAGCACACACAGGCCCTGCCCAACTTGTGTCGGGCGAGGCCGTTTTTGTAGGGCACTTAGCTGCCCGTGCGCCGCAACTTTGCCCCGGTTTTCTCCGTAGGATTGCGGGCCTCCGTACCCTGTTTGCTGGCAGAAACCGGAAGAGCCACCGTCCGTCTGGTAGGCCGAAACTATTCGGGTTTTGTCGCAATTTCCACCGTAGTTTTCCGGGGAAAATCACCGCAGCCCGTTGACAGCCAACGCTTTGTTCAACATAAGCCGAAGTGTGCCCGTAACACATCAATTTCAATTCCACATTGGTGCGATTGCGAGTTGGGAGCAACCGCAGTCGTTCATGTTTGGTGTTTTTGTTTCAATTCCACATTGGTGCGATTGCGAGGTTGAGACCAAGCAGGCTGCCGCCTTTTCGGTCAAGTTTCAATTCCACATTGGTGCGATTGCGAGAACCGAAAGAACAGTAAGCAATGGGCAACGTCATGTTTCAATTCCACATTGGTGCGATTGCGAGAGCCCGGCAAAAAGCGGGTTTTCGAGGCATTTTTTTGTTTCAATTCCACATTGGTGCGATTGCGAGTTCTACACCCAAAGCGACTGGTACATTTTCGAGTTGTTTCAATTCCACATTGGTGCGATTGCGAGATTTTTCAAGCAAAAACTACGGGCCACGATTTTCCTGTTTCAATTCCACATTGGTGCGATTGCGAGTTAAATGCCTTCCATGTGGTGGCTTGTCCGTCGCTGTGTTTCAATTCCACATTGGTGCGATTGCGAGCCCGCAAGTAGTTCCAGGCATCGGGCCGGCCCACGAGTTTCAATTCCACATTGGTGCGATTGCGAGCATTGGCGGCAGCCCAGAACTCCTACAACTTCAACAGTTTCAATTCCACATTGGTGCGATTGCGAGGCCTAAATCACCACTCGCAAGACGAGGATAACGCGGGTTTCAATTCCACATTGGTGCGATTGCGAGGCCGAGCCGCCCCGGATTTGGATTGTGTAGTTGAGTGGTTTCAATTCCACATTGGTGCGATTGCGAGGTGGGTGCCCAACCGAATTCCCGATGGGGATTATGGTGTTTCAATTCCACATTGGTGCGATTGCGAGAACAAACCCGGAAAAATGCACGGGGCGGAAAAACACAGTTTCAATTCCACATTGGTGCGATTGCGAGCAGGAAGGGCGCGAACACCTCGTAGATGTCGCGGAGTTTCAATTCCACATTGGTGCGATTGCGAGCCAAAAGACCCGCTCGGCTGGTGGGGCGTTTTTCTGTTTCAATTCCACATTGGTGCGATTGCGAGGCCCACCGGATTGGCGACCTGCATCCCGTAACTGTGTTTCAATTCCACATTGGTGCGATTGCGAGCGTCACTTTGCCGCACATCAATTGCCCCGCCGTCGTGTTTCAATTCCACATTGGTGCGATTGCGAGGGTTTTGAACTGAACAACTCGGTGCTTTCGGGCGAGTTTCAATTCCACATTGGTGCGATTGCGAGGCTGCAACATCTGCACCACGCCAATGGCCGTGTCCTGTTTCAATTCCACATTGGTGCGATTGCGAGAAAGCCCGGCGGTAGTCGCCGGGCTTTTTTATTGGATGTTTCAATTCCACATTGGTGCGATTGCGAGGCGCGAAAATCGCCACTGCCCTTTGGGCCTTGTGGAGTTTCAATTCCACATTGGTGCGATTGCGAGAATACACGAAGCCACGAGGGTGGAGGAGGTCATTGCGTTTCAATTCCACATTGGTGCGATTGCGAGTAGTTTTGATATGTCGAAACTTCTGGCCGATTACGTGTTTCAATTCCACATTGGTGCGATTGCGAGTTACCGCCCGGTACCTTTTGCAGGATAGCCGCCTTTGTTTCAATTCCACATTGGTGCGATTGCGAGGAAACTGTAC